>NZ_JNJF01000004.1:0-380995 GCF_000701565.1 Selenomonas sp. FC4001
GGAAATCCCAGTATTAGACCATGTGATACTGGGGGATAACCTCTTTTACAGCTACAAGGAGAATAAGGTCGGGCGGATAAAGTTATGAGGGGAAGCAAAAAATTTTATTTTCTTCTACACACTTTTTGCTTTCGGGGATATAAAGAACAGAAAGCAAGATAACAACACGCTAAGATGTGAGGAGGAAAATAAAATGGAAAAGCTCATGAACAAGATGGATGTTATGGAAATGGACAAGGTATCTGGGGGGTCTATAAAACTTCGTCCTCGTCCTCGCAAACATGATGCAAATTCTATGGCAGCAAATGTATTTGAAACGCAAAACGCAAGCGCTTGTGTTGGTAAATAATAGCGATATAGGCTAAGACATAGACAGAGGGCATATCATCAGATGTGCTCTCGTTTATTGTGCCTGCAGAAAATATGATTTGTAATTAAATAAAAATCGAGGCCTGACATGGCGTGGACATAAAAAGGGAGGCTGCCTCACAGCCTCCTTGATATGCGTGCTTATTTAAGTGTTCTAGCAATTATGATAAATGAGCTACTAAGCGAACATGGGGAAGGATTTGATTCCTAAAGGAATTTTGTGTTCGCTTATAGAACTATTATGCAGTTGTAGTAGAAATGAAGGGGATATGGCATGGAAAACAGGCTGCTTCAGGATATTGCTGAATATGTAGAAGAACACTATTGGTACTCTGACCGGCAAAATAAAATAAGGGAACAGTTCAAGGATGTCAGATTTTCTGTCTCCGTTATAAACAAGGAATCCTGGTCAGAACGTTTGAAGAACAAGTTTGATTTTATCTTTGCGCACATGGAGGATACCTTTACCCAGCGCTTGTGGAAGGTTATCAAACAAAAAGGATTGTCCGATGTAGACGTATATAAAAGGGCCAATCTTGACAGACGGCTGTTTTCCAAAATGCGGAAGGAAAAATCCTACAAGCCAAGCAAAAACACCGCCCTAGCCATAGTAATAGCCCTGGAACTGGATAAAGCGGCAGCAGATGATTTGCTAAGCAGGGCAGGCTTTGCCTTATCTGGCGGCAACAAAGACGATGTGATAATTCGGTACTTCATTGAGCACAAGCAGTATGATATAAATATCATCAATGAGGTGTTGGATTATTATGGTTTTCCCATACTGGGGGAGCGGAAATCATGAAATGTCGCTTGCAAAGCGACCACAAAGGGAAACGTTATTGGTATAATATAAATAGGGAGAACATTTCCAGTAAGGATTAGGAGGTGTTGGTATGTTGGATATAGCTTTTCAATATAGCTATGAAAAAAAGGATTGGGTACAATGTACTAACACTGATTTTGTAGAAAAAAATATAGAAGAATTACCGATTGTGCCATTGGTGGAACGGATTGGATATGAAAACGAAAATGTAAATGGATTAAGAGTTTATTGTCATAAGCATCAAAAAATAGAAGATATAAAGTTTGCAGATGATGGTAAAGTTATATCTGTTGATGGGTGTGTATTTGAAGGGCTTATTGGGATAGAGAAAATTACAGAAAAATCTAGATATAATCAATATCGCTATAATTTTGTTCCATATCGATGGAGAATATTTCAACGAGATCCATATTCAAGCATAAATATTGCAGCGGATGTTTTAGATATGGATTATGTGGGCTTCAAAAGAAAACATAGTTGGTACAATTTTGCATTTTCAATAGATATAATAAAGAAAAAATATCTAATTTCAAAAATGCTTGGTTCTTATAAAAAAGATTGGACAGAATTAAATGAAGTTGACATTCCAGATGTAGTGGTTGACTTGGCATTAAATGCTATGAGGGAGAGCGTAAAATTAGTTTATGGTATAAGACCAAGTGTGTTAAGTCAAATCAAAGGATACCGTAAGATAAAAGCATTTATAGAACGTCCGTTTGATATAAACATTGTATTTTTGAAGCATTTCTTTTGGGAATATATCTGCGAGATAGGTGACGATGGTTTTGATAAAATCTTTCCTTACGAAGAGAAAGATAATTATAAGATAATTTGTAAGTTGTTGGATATAAATCCTCCCAAGAGTTTGCGAAAGGCGTATACATATAACCCGTTTTCGCTTGTGTGGTATATGATATTTAAGCAATGGAATATCAAAGATATAAATTTTATGCAAAAATTCTTTTATCTTGATGATTGCATTGCAAATATGTATCTCAATAAGTTTTATTATAATCCGGTTGAAAAAAGAACAACGCGCACCGAGAATGATGCACTAGACCGTTGGAAAGCAGTAGAATTTTACTGTCAATGGTTGATGAAACAGAAGGGCGAAAAAAAGATGTTGAAGTGGCTGTATTATGTATCTGCTAAAAGAGAGATGTCGAAACTCCAATGGGATATTATCATGCCTTTTTATCAGTATCATAATGACTTGTCAGAAGAAGTAAAATCACGGTTGCTGCGAGATGGCCTAACAGAATATGTACATGATGCAATTAGCATGGAAGTAACTTCTTTATCTGAAAATTGGAAACATACTAAGATAAAGTATGATGAGAAAATATTGGCCTACGAATGCAAAATTGGAGAATATGAATTTAGGCTGGTACATAACACGGGAATGCTTCCAAAACTTGGAGCAGTATTTAATAACTGTGTAGCAACATATCGAGACAGGGTGATAAATCATAAATCCATTATTGTATATCTAATTAGTAAATCAGGATATAAAGCATGTATAGAAATACAAAGAAAATGCCATATAGTGCAAGCCTTGGGTAAATACAATCACAAATTACAAAACGATGTGAATCATATATGCTGTTTTTGGGCTAAGTATAACAACTTAGTGATAGAACCAGACACACTAAATCCATTGTCTGATGAAGAACTGAGTGAACTTGAAAATATTCCTGTTGAACAGATTCCCTACATTAAAGAAGTAGATGAGATGAATTTAAGTGAATTGCTTGCTTTGGATGATAGCAGAATCGTGGAGGGATATTATCTTAGATTGGAGGAATTGATAAGTAAATCCAATAAGCAATGTTTGTCGGCACCTTATTGGATGAATTTTCCAGATGAAAAGAGCAAATTATCATATATCATACCTGATGGACGACGCATATTCGAAGCCGCATTTGCCGGAAACACAGAAGCTATGAGGGCATTAGGTTTTATGTATTATAAAGGAAAAGGGTTGAAACGCGATTGTGACAAAGCATTGCAGTGGTTTGTTAAGGCAGCAAATTTGGGGAGTAAGGATGCAAAGGTAGAGACGGAAAGATTAAAACATCTAATCAAGCAACAAGGAAATGAACGAGATCTTGCAATTTTGCAGGCACTATATAATTTGCGACGGCGTATGGCTGTGGGCGGAACGAATTGAATTGAAATGCGAAGGAGTGTACAGTTATGGAAGAAATAAAAGGTAAGGTAGCAAAATCCGTATCATGCCGGATGTTCATCCCGGCAAGGGGTGTACTATTGGAACTTCTGTGTCGGATGCGAAGTGGACAGCGCAGCTGTCCACCCGAGCAATCGGACACCCGTTGCCTGTGACGGCTTGTGCCCGGGGCGGTCTGTCTGGTGCAGTGACTAAGTGCTGGAAGGAGGAAGGTTCCAACCTTCGCGGAAATAGTGCGAAGACCTGAGTACCCGTGAGGGCTGGAGACTGACGACTGGAAGGCCGCAGGAATGGAGGCAGACTGTCCGCCCCGGATTGACAGAGTAAATTCTTACTTGCTGGATGAGCGAACCAGTTTCTTTTATATTCTTGTCTACAAAAGCAACGGAAAGTGTCTGCTGCGAAGTGGACAGGTTTCCTGTCCACCCGAGCAGACGGACACAAACCAATCGCATGAACGACAAGCAGGCTGCAACTAGCCCTTCTGGTCATATCGAGGCACAGCGGGCAGGAGGTACGGCGGCGCGAGTTATCCTGCTCCTATCTCGCTGGCCGCCGTAGTCGTCCCGACCGCAGGGAGGGCTGCCAAGCCCCCTGTCCCCCTATCTTCGCAGCACCTTATTCCCCGCCTGACCGAGGAGCCACAGCACCGCAGGGCAGGAAAGCGGAGGAAAGAGGGTAGGCCCCGCTTGTCGGGGCCGTAGGGGGAAAGGGGGCGGAGAATGGACGCGGACGCGTCCATGTGCAGAGACGGCCTCCTGCCCGCTGTGCCGTCCTTCTTACTGTTACGGATGAACGACAACGGAACGGCCTGCGGATGCCGAGAAGTTTCGCGCGGGAGGTGCGCCAGCACGTCCCGCCACAATAGCCCCTTTACGCATTGGCTTTTGAAAAGTGTTTACCAATATCAAGATTGACTGGTCAATTATAGGTGTCTCTGGCGGCGTGGACGGCGCAGCTGTCCACCCAAGCCAGCGGACACGCGTTGCCTGTATCGGGTTGTGCCCGGGGGCGGTCTGTCCGGCGTAGTGGCCGAGTGCCGGAAGGAGGAAGGGCGGACACTGGTGGCACGTCAGTGGCAGAACTTCCGGAGGGAGAAACGAGGGAATGGAGGCGGACAGTCCGGACACGCCTAACAGGATGGCTTCTTATGCTGAGGGATGAGGGTGGGGGCGGTGTTCCTCTGCGACGTGGACGCTGGCAGTTAAGCGGCGGTCGAAGGTCGCAGATAAGCGCCAGCGTCCACCAAAGCAGGGAGCGCCGCTGGGCGGGTAATACATTTCTTCCTATAATATAATACAGATGAAAAACAGTCATTTTGCATAAAAAGAACCTGCCAAAATTTGACAGGTCAAAAATATATCACACAATTAAATAATACGCCATTCCTACGAAAAACAATGTAGTCAATTTGTAGTCACGATACTGATACTTTATATAAAACTGTGATAAAATATGCAATACTCAAAAGTTGAGGCGCCTTATTCCATAAGGTGTCATGAAGAAATAATGAATAATGTAACTTGCAAAAATGGACTCAAAATCTGCCGTTGGCAACAACGTATCGGTTCAAGTCCGATCGCCGGCACCACTTGTAATTCAAGGCTCCGTGAGATTCTCACGGGGCCTTTTTGCTATGCAAATTTAAGAATTTGACTACAACATGACTACCACCAGAATTTAATCGGCAATATCAAATGTTTTCCTGTTTCTTGTGTAATTATGTTGTTAATGAATTTGCCTGCCACTTAGCAGGTCATTTACGCCGCCAGCCAGCCAGCCGCTGACTTTTTGGTTCTGTTCCTCGTCAATATGGGTATATATCCATGGTGATTTGGATGCTGGAATGTCCAAGTTGTGTCTGTATATCTTTGAGGTCAAACATGTGGGTGCCCTTCATCCGGCTGGCCATGTCATGTCGCAGCATGTGGAACAAAGATTGGGACATAATTATGAAAAGTCATGGGGAACTGCTGGCCTTGAACATCCATCACCGTCTAATTGGAACGTCTGTTGTATCGGTGGGTGGCCTGTCGGGGGCGGTGGTACATCCCCGGGAAGTGTTCCGTGATGCAATGGGCTATTCAGCGTCCGCGATTATCGTGGCTCATAACCACCCGTCCGGCAGGCCCGCGCCCAGCAAGGAGGATATAAAGGTAACGCAGCATTTAATGCTCTGCGGGGACATTATGGAAATCCCAGTATTAGACCATGTGATACTGGGGGATAACCTCTTTTACAGCTATAAGGAGAATAAGGTCAGGCGGATAAAGTTATGAGGGGAAGCAAAAAATTTTATTTTCTCCTACACACTTTTCGCTTTCGGGGATATAAAGAACAGAAAGCAAGATAACAACACGCTAAGATGTGAGGAGGAATATAAAATGGACAAGAAATTCATGAATAAGCTGGACGATATGGAACTGGACATGGTAGCTGGTGGAGGTTTATGTGATACTCTCAAAGAAGCTATCAAACAAGTCTCTAACCCGGTTGTAAAGAGATTGAGAGAATTACTGCCGTTTTAGAGAACAGAAAGCAAAAACAACACTCAAGATTGTGAGGAGGAAAATAAAATGGAAAAGCTCATGAATAAGATGGACAATATGGAAATGGACATGGTAGCTGGTGGGAGAGGAAGAGGTGGATTCGAAATCCGTCGCCCAAAAGATAATTCTAAATCTATGGCAGCAAATGTAGATGAAACACAAATGAAACTCCCTATCGGAAAACTCCCTATCGGTGGTGGTCATAAAATTAATGTGTAATGCAAATTCTATGGCAGCAAATGTATTTGAAACACAAAACGCAAGCGCTTGTGTTGGTAAATAATAGCGATATAGGCTAAGACATAGACAGAGGGCATATCATCAGATGTGCTCTCTTTTTTTGTGCGCAAGGAAATTTCCTCGAATCGGAGAAAGGATTGTCCTGCTAATCTGCCGAACCTGCACGAAAAGGAGTTGATTATTATGGGATTTACCGCATTGTGTGTGCTCGGTCTGTTGTTCTTCCTCGCCTGGGCTTCAGAAAATACTTCCCTTTTCCATACATAGTATCTTTTAGGTAACTATTGCCCCAGTTAAACAAATATGATATAGTATCCACAATAGCATATACGGCTGTGTAGGAGCCGTGCCGCTTCGGTGGCAGAAAATCGACGTGGATAGCTGAAGTAGCTTTCTGCCCTTTTTAGGGAGCGTCGATTTTTTTATTGCTGAAATCAAAACGGCTTTGGCGTGGCCAAAGATATGGATACAGCACAGATGTGGTACGACAAAGCCAAAGCTACAGGTTATACCAACTGAGAAAGGATGGACTATCATGAAAAAGAATTACTGCCTTGACTGGCTGCTATTCCTTAGCGGACTTGCTTGCATAGCCACTGGCCTTTTGCTGGACTTCCATTTGATTCCTGGCGGTAGAGAGGCAAAAGGCCCCTTTGTTACGGTGCATACATATAGCGGCTATCTCATGGCCGTGGGGATACTTCTTCATCTTGTCTGGCATAAGAGCTGGATTTCTGCTGTTACAAAGAAGATTTGCGGAGAAAAACCCCCAGCCAGACCGTTTTGATGAGCAGCGTGTGCACTATGTCAAATAAGGAGGAACTTATCTATGGCCGTTACGATACCACCAAGATGAGTGTATGTGAAGTAAAAAGTCTTGTCTGGCGTTATTATGAATCCTATTGGAATAATCGCCGTATATGCTCCGCCATAGGAGGGATGCCTTCCAAGGTGAAACTTGAGAATTACTATGATTCTCTACAGGCAGTAGCATAGTACAAATTTCTTGTAAAAAAAGTGTCAACTAATATTGACAACTTCATGATGACTGGCAATAATCCCCCGTTTTTCTGCCACAAAAAAGAGCCTTCCCATATCGGAGAAAGCCCTTACGCAGCCTGTACGAAAAAATTTTTCTATTACCCTACACACTTTTTGCTTTCGGGGATATAAAGAACAGAAAGCAAAAACAACACTCAAGACTGTGAGGAGGAAAATAAAATGGAAAAGCTCATGAACAAAATGGACAATATGGAACTGGATAAGGTGACTGGAGGCAAGCGGTACGTTTATCCTGATAATCGTCGTCCGAATCGTCCGATTAAAGAGTATCATGTAGAACGCAAACAAGTCATAAGGTATAGATAAAAACTGGATACAAAGAGAAGCTACTGCACATGTCGAGTTTGTACAGTAGCTTTTTTGCGCCCCCTTGGATGGAGAAAGGCGATTATCTTGGTAAGGGCAGATACTCTTGATATTCCTCTATATACGGGGCTATTTCTTTAACTGCATCCTGACCGAAATCAATCAAATCGTCCAACCAGCTGCCACCAGACACATTGTCTAGTTCCATAATATCGAGTTCTTTCTTGTCCATCATTTTTGACATCCCCTTTCTGTTGTGCTTAGTTGACTTTGTTTACCTTTGTCTATACTTACGATTGATAAGGTCAAGCATTACAAAGTTTTTTTCTATTACCCTACACACTTTTTGCATTCGGGGATATAAAGAACAGAAAGCAAGATAACAACACCCTAAGATGTGGAGGAGGAAAATAAAATGGAAAAGCTCATGAACAAGATGGACAATATGGAAATGGACATGGTAGCTGGTGGGAGAGGAAGAGGTGGATTCGAAATCCGTCGCCCTCGCAAACATGATGCAAATTCTATGGCAGCAAATGTATTTGAAACACAAAACGCAAGCGCTTGTGTTGGTAAATAATAGCGATATAGGCTAAGACATAGCCAGAGGGCATATCATCCGATGTGCTCTCTTTTCTATGCAGCTGAAAGAATGATTCATAATTAAATATGAATCAAAATCCCGCCAGGACATAATGACAGAATTCAGAGGGAATGAAAACGAAGAAAAAGAGTTGTTTTTCGTGCCCCGTGTCGGATGCATCGAGGAATGCCAGTGGCATTCCGAGGGGGCAGGCCTGTCCACCCGAGCAGACGGACACAAACCAATCGCATGAATGACGAGCAGGCTGCAACTAGCCCTTCTGGTCATATCGAGGCACAGCGGGCAGGAGGTACGGCGGCGCGAGTTATCCTGCTCCTATCTCGCTGGCCGCCGTAGTCGTCCCGACCGCAGGGAGGGCTGCCAAGCCCCTTGTCCCCCTATCTTTGCAGCACCTTGCAGCGCCTATTGCAGGCGGCCTGAGGATTTTATCTCTTGAGATATACGGTTTTCAAGGAGCCGTTAGTATTTTCTATGTGGGAAGTTTGAGTTATTATTATAGGGGGGAAAAAGTCTGATATAATTGGGTCACGAAATTTGGAATAGTCCTTCTTTTTTGTATAGCCTACTTTGTATTTTTCAAAAAAGACCTTCTCCTTTACCAGTCCGCCGGGGTCCAATTCCCCATGGAGGGTAAAGTGAGAAGGTCTTTGGCCGTGAAGATAACATCTGATCCCGAACGGCTGCTAGTTGTGTAGAATAACTTCTTTAAGCGGCCTCTGACCGCTTATTCGCCATGCCGTTTTTACGATGAGTCGATGTTTCTCATGACTTTTTACCCTGAATCCTGCATGGTGTCTATGCTTAGAGCATTTTTTCATGCCACTAACTTAATGACATTGTCTCTCCACCTCCGTGGATATACTGCTCGGTGGCAAAAGCCCTTTGGCTGCTGATAGATGGCAACCGATATGAATCATGAGAACTCCTCCCTTCAAATTTGCCAATATCCTATCATAGGGAAGAGTCTGATGGCAATGCATTCCTAAGTCAGGATGTGGCTGTTTCAAGAATTTGCATCTGATGACAAAAAGTCTTGAAACAGGAAGGAAATATGTCTAAAACATAGAACATTAATTAGAAGAGGTCAAGACCAGCGATGGTGTGGGCCGACCCTGTGTTCAGAGAATCTATGTTAGGAGGAACAGCCGTGAAATGCTTTCAGGAGGCGGTCATCAACCGTCGCACAAATTACGCTTTGGGGAAGGAAATACCAGTATTGCCGTCGCAGATTGTCGCGGCGGTGGAGCGGATGACCCAGGAAGTGCCGTCATCCTTCAACATGCAGTCGGCCAGGGTTGTCCTGGCCATGGGGGAGCATCACGAGAAGGTCTGGAGCATAACGAAGGAAGCTTTGCGACGCATTGTGCCTGCAGACAAGTTTGGAGCCACTGAGCAGAAGATTGACAGCTTTGCAGCGGGTTATGGTACAGTTCTGTTCTTTGAGGAGACAGATGCCGTCAAGGAACTGCAGGGCAAATACCCACCCTATGCGGAAAATTTCCCCATTTGGGCATCCCAGGCCAACGGCATGCTTCAGTTTGCCATTTGGACACAACTGACCAGCATGGGGCTTGGAGTCAATATCCAGCACTATAATCCTTTGATTGATGAGAAGGTCAAAGCTCATTTTGATGTGCCCCAAAGCTGGAGCCTGGTGGCTCAGATGGTCTTTGGTGCACCGCTGGCACCACCGCAGCCTATTGAGAAAATGCCCATCAGCGAGAGGGTTAAAGTTTTTGACTGATGAAAAAAATTGCCGTTTTGGGATGTGATCATAACCCAGCGGGAAGATGATGTCAAAGGACGCCCGCCCAATGAGGAAGGGCGTCCTTTGCCGTTGCGTGGGTTATGAATGCGTGGCGAAAAAACGGTAGGCTACACTTCCGAGGTAAACCGTCTTAGCTGTGAAAATCGCATAAGAGCAATTTCCTTAAAATATAACATTTCAAGCGATGATATTTCTATCATTATGGAAATCCCAGTATTAGACCATATGATACTGGGGGATAACCTCTTTTACAGCTACAAGGAGAATAAGGTCAGGCGCATAAAGCTATGAGTAGAATCAAAGCCATTGGCTTTGCTGTTTTCTACTATGCTGTAAACGGCAGCACTCGCAGCCGCTCCTTTAGTTGATGCACTAAACAGCCAATTCTTCCGGCAAATGGTGAAGTTGCGAATAGCGAATTCTAAAGGAGAGTGTCCACCAGCTGCCACCAGACACAAAATTAGGTGCTGTGAGAAAGATGAAACTTTTATCACAGCACCTTTTTTGAATTTGCCAGTCAGAAAATGTCATCAATCAAGTCATCGAGGTCATAAGTAACGACGTCTACAAGGTCATCCCACCAGCTGCCACCAGACACATTGTCCAGTTCCATAAACTCCAGTTCTTTCTTCTCCATTACGTTAAGTTCTTTCTTGTCCATCATTTTTGACAACCCCTTTCTTGTGTGCTTAGTTGACTTTGTTTACCTTTGTCTATACTTACGATTGATAATGTCAAGCATTACAAAAATTATTTCAAAATCAATACACACTTTTCGCTTTCGGGGATATAAAGAACAGAAAGCAAGATAACAACCCCCTAAGATGTGGAGGAGGAATATAAAATGGAAAAGAAGTTCAAGAACAAGATGGACGATATGGAACTGGACATGGTAGCTGGTGGAGGTTTATTTGATATTCTCAAAGAAGGTACCAAACAAATCGTTAATCCGGTTGCAAAGACATTTAGAAAATTAACTGAGGCTTATATTGACGCTATGGTGGAATATGACAGATTATTAAAACTGATTAGCAAACTTTGTAAGAATGTCTAACCTCCGCAGTGCGGCTGAAGAACCAGTCAGAGGGCATATCATCAGATGTGCTCCCTACACACTTTCCCTACTTCGGGGATATAAAGAACAGAAAGCAAAAACAACACTCAAGATTGTGAGGAGGAAAATAAAATGGAAAAGCTCATGAATCAGATGGAAGATATGGAACTGGACAAGGTAGCTGGGGGGAAAGTGGAACTCCCTAAATTCCTTAGATTTCTTAAAAAGGATAAGCCCCCTAAAAAGCCCACGGTTAGCCCATGGAAGCTTATGAGACCACACTGATTGGTCGTCCTCGTCCTTTCCCTCGTTGCCATGACAGTAATGCAAATTCTATGGCAGCAAATGTAGATGAAACACAAAACGCAAGCGCTTGTGTTGGTAAATAATAGCGATATAGGCTAAGACATAGACAGAGGGCATATCATCAGATGTGCTCTCTTTTCTATGCAGCTGAAAGAATGATTCATAATTAAATATGAATCAAAATCCCGCCAGCACATAATGACAGAATTCAGAGGGAATGAAAACGAAGAAAAAGCGTTGTTTTTCGTGCCCCGTGTCGGATGCATCGAGGAATGCCAGTGGCATTCCGAGGGGACAGGCCTGTCCACCCGAGCAATCGGACACCCGTTGCCTGTGACGGCTTGTGCCCGGGGCGGTCTGTCTGGTGCAGTGACTAAGTGCTGGAAGGAGGAAAGCAGGCGTGCCACTGGCACCCCTGCACCCCCCCGCGGAAATAGGGCGAAGACTTGAGCACCCGCGGGGCAAGTGGGGCTGTGCATAAGTAATTTCTCACTCATGCAACAGCCCCTTTTTTATATCCTTTTTTCGTCTCCGATACACATAATTTGTAACAAAAGTGAATGTCAATCGTATATATAGTTAGAAGAGGAAATGAGATAACAATCAGGGAGGCGAGTAAAATGAAACAGTATTATATCAACCAATGGAACAAGATGCGTTATCGGCATAATCGTAAGCGCAATATCCGCAAGGCAGGAGGTTACAAATGCATAAAGTAAGCTTTTACAGAGCTGTGCGATAGCAGCTCTGTTTTTATGAGGTACTGTCTTGACAGGTCAAATCCGGACATGATAAAATTATTCTGTCTTTTATCATAACTTTATCCTATGTAAAAATACCCGAGGTGATAATCTTTAGTTATGGAGTACTTTGAACGTATCAAGAAAATCAGCAATGCCTGGGAACCGGAACTGTGCCGTCACTTTGTGGACCGGGATGAACGGGTCTGCATGGACATTTATCATACAGGGGCCTTAGCGCCAGAGCGTCACAAGATGACCATGGAGCGGGCTACGGATTACATCAGCAGCATGGCTGCGGTGATGGATATTAAGAGCATGCTTCGGGATATCGACCATATTACCATCCGCAGTGCCAAGGACAGCCGGATTATCTACCGCCTCACCACGCGTTTTGGTTATGCGGAAGAAGAATTCAAAGCAGTTTAACAAGAAGCCTTTCCAGTGTGAAGGGCTTTTTCTTATGCAGGAATCTCCTTTAAGAGAACGAATATATAGCACAGAATGATTAATTGGATGTGATTTTTTGCAACTGACGGACGGAATACAATATGTAAAGGGTGTGGGGCCGAAGAAAAAGGCTGAACTTAACCGCCTGGGACTCTTTACGGTCTACGACTTGCTGACCTATTTCCCCCGCACCTATGAGGACCAAAGCGTGCTCACGAGAATCTCTGAGCTGCAGGCCGGGGAAAAAGCCACGGTGGCGGGCACGATTATGAATGTCTCCGAACGGCAGGGAGGCAGGCGGGGCATGAGCATCCTTATGGCCCTGATTGGTGATGGTACGGGAATATTGCAGGTCACCTGGTTTAACCAAAAGTATCTGAAAAGCAAATTAAAGGTAGGAAAAAAAGTTTTTGTGACCGGGAAGGCGGCATATGCTTATGGCGGCCGGGGACAGTTTGCCATGAGTCAGCTGAGCAGCTTCCAGATTCTGGATGAGGAAGAAGAACCGGAAAACATGACGGGGATTATGCCGGTCTATCCGGCCACGGAAAAACTCAATCAGAAATTCTTCCGCAAAGTGCTTGGAGGACTGCTGACGGAGGAACTAAGCATTCGTGAACTGATTCCTGCAAGTGTAGCGGAACGTTATCATTTACTGAGCAGGCGGAAGGCTTTGCAGGACATTCATTTCCCCGCAGACTTTGCGGCATTAAAAGAAGCGCGGAATCATCTGGCCTTTGAGGAACTCTATCTGATTCAGTGCGGGCTGTTGCTCTTGAAACGGCAGGCGCGTGAGCACAGTAAGGGGATCCGTCATCTGCTTAGCAGTGAACTGGTGGGGCGGCTTGTAAAATCTCTGCCCTTTCAGTTGACGGATGACCAAAGCCGCACTTGGCAGGAAATTCAGCGGGATATGGAAAGCCCTCTGCCCATGCGGCGGCTGGTACAGGGTGATGTTGGCTCCGGTAAAACGGTAATCGCCATGCTGGCACTGGTTAAGACGGTGGAGAACGGCTATCAGGGTGCGCTTATGGCGCCTACGGAAATTCTGGCCAGCCAGCATTACGAAGGTTTTGTGAAGCAGTTGGAACCTTTAGGCATTCATGTAGGATTTTTGTCGGGGCGGCTGACGAAAAAGAAACGGGAGGAAATGTATGCCCGGATTGCTGCCCAGGAGGTGGATATCGTCATCGGTACCCATGCGCTGATTCAGGAAGGTGTGGCGTTTGCAAAGCTGGGCTTGGTGGTGACGGACGAACAGCATCGCTTCGGTATTGCCCAGCGGGCGGAGTTGGAGAAGAAGGGCAGGTTGATGCCGGATGTATTGGTCATGACGGCAACGCCCATTCCGCGTACCATGACGTTGACCGTGTACGGTGATTTGGATGTATCATTGATTCAGCAGCTGCCGCCGGGGCGTCAGCCTATCCGCACTTTCGTGAGGAAGCCCGACAAGCGGGATTTGATTTACGATTACGTTCATCAGCAGCTGGCTGCGGGGCGGCAGGCTTATGTGGTCTGTCCACTGATTGAAATGAATGAGGAAAGCGAACTGCCCTCAGCCGAGGAAGTCTATGATGAACTGCGCTACGGCATCTTCCGGGATATGCCCTGTGGTCTGGTCCATGGCAAGATGAAGGCGGCAGACAAGGAACAGGTCATGCAGGACTTCTACGACAATAAGATAAAGCTTCTGGTATCCACGACGGTAATCGAAGTGGGCGTCAACGTGCCCAATGCCAGCATTATGGTGGTGGAGCATGCGGAGCGCTTTGGCCTTGCTCAGCTCCATCAGCTGCGTGGGCGCATTGGACGAGGGGAATATAAGTCCTACTGCATCCTTGTGTCGGAAATGAAAACCGAAAGCGCCCGCGAACGGCTCAAAATTATGGCGGAGACAAGCGACGGCTTTAAGCTCGCGGAGGAGGATTTGCGCCTGCGCGGGCCGGGGCAATTCTTTGGTTCCATGCAGCATGGCCTGCCGGATTTGAAGGTAGCCGATGTCTTAAATGATATGGATATCCTGTTGAAAGCGCGGCAGGCAGCTCAGGAAACAGTGGCCAGTCAGGCAGAACGGCAGGATGTACTGCCGATTCTGGCATTGCAGTACAAGGAGCAGTTTGAAAATATCACCGATATCTAATGTGTTTTAGTCGAGAACATCTTGACATAACGCATAGACATAGTATACAATATTTCTAGCTTTGACAAGCATAGGAGGCGTGTGTTTTGGTAACAGTATTAGTGAACGGTGCATGCGGCCGTATGGGCCGTGCCGTGCTGAAGGCCGTACAGGAAGCAGAAGACTTGCAGCTGGTTGGTGCCGTGGACATTACAGGCGGTGCAGATTGCGGCGAGCTGGCCGGTCTTAAAGCCAATGGCGTAAAGGTAGAGACGGATTTACAGGCAGCACTGGACCGTATTAAACCGGAGGTTATGATTGATTTCACTCGTCCGGATGTGGTATTTCATAATGTAACGACGGCGTTGAAGGCTAAGGTTTCCCCCGTGGTGGGAACTACAGGCCTTAGCGATGAGCAGAAGGCAGAGATTAAGAAGCTGGCCGAAGAAAATGATACACCGGCCTTTATTGCACCGAATTTTGCTATCGGGGCTGTGTTGATGATGGTTATGGCCAAACAGGCGGCCAAATACATGCCGGAAGTGGAAATCATCGAGCTCCATCATGACAATAAGCTCGATGCACCTTCCGGTACGGCTGTGCAGACGGCAGCCATGATTGCCGAAGTCCGTGCAGAGCACAAGCAGGGGCATCCTGACGAAAAAGAAAAACTCACGGGCGCCCGCGGTGCTGATTACGAGGGGATGCATATTCACAGCGTACGTCTGCCCGGCTATGTAGCGCATCAGGAAGTTATCTTTGGCGGTTTGGGCCAGACGCTGACCATCCGTCACGATTCGCTGAACCGTGAGTCCTTTATGCCCGGTGTAGTGCTCGCGGCACAGAAGGTGCGCGGCCTTAAGGGGCTGACTGTAGGCTTGGACAAACTCTTGGAGTTTTAAGGCATAAAAAGAAAAACGGCTTTTACAAGCGAAAGGAATGAATGTCGATGAAAAAGTATAATGTGGCAATTCTGGGCGCAACGGGTGCCGTAGGTCAGGAATTCTTAAATCTCATTGAGGAACGCAATTTCCCGTTTGCTAACCTCAAGATGCTGGCTTCCAAACGCAGTGCCGGCAAGAAAATCCAGTTTATGAGCAAGGAATATACTGTTGAGGAAGCTACGGTGGATTCCTTTAAGGATGTGGATATCGCCCTGTTCGCTGGTGGCAGTGCCAGCAAGGAATTTGCGCCTGCCGCTGTAAAAGCCGGTGCCGTGGTTATCGATAACTCCAGCACCTTCCGTATGGACCCGGAAGTTCCTCTGGTTGTGCCGGAAGTCAATCCGGAAGCCATTGCCCAGCATAAGGGCATTATCGCCAATCCGAACTGCTCAACCATCATCATGGTTATGGCACTGAAGCCGCTTTATGATATTGCCAAAATCAAACGTGTAGTTGTCTCCACGTATCAGGCCGTATCCGGTGGCGGTAAGGAAGCTATGGCAGAACTCGAACAGCAGGTTGCGGATATCGTAGCAGGCAAGCCCGTAACGGCTAACATTCTGCCCGGTGCAGCCCTCAAGAAGCATTATCAGATTGCCTTCAACTTGCTGCCGCAGATTGACGTCTTCAAGGAAAACCTCTATACCAAAGAGGAAATGAAGATGATTGACGAGACGAAGAAAATCATGAGCGATAACGATATGCGTATCACGGCAACGACCATTCGTGTGCCGGTATACCGCAGCCATGCCGAGTCCGTCAATGTGGAATTTGCCGATGAGGTCAGCGTAGAAGCTGCCCGCAAAGCCCTCGAAGCATTCCCAGGTGTAGAAGTGGTGGATAACCCGGATGAACAGCTCTATCCGCAGCCGCTTGAAACCTCCGGCAAGAATGATGTGGCCGTAGGCCGTCTGCGTAAGGACTATTCCATCGACCATGGTCTTAATATGTGGGTTTGCGGTGACCAGATTCGCAAAGGTGCCGCTCTCAATGCACTGCAGATTGCAGAGTATATGATTGAGAAAGATATGCTCTAAATCAGAACAAAATAAAATTTTCACAAATATAGGTAACCGCCGTCAACTCTCACTTGACGGCGGTTTCTTTTCGTGCTAACATAGGTCGTGGGGCATAATTATTACATAGTAGTACGATAAGTCATGATTATAATTCATAGTTGTTATAACTTCATGTTATCATTGACAATAACGAATGTAATCATAGTTCGTGTTTATATGTAGATTTATGTTCAGGTTAATAAAATCTGTTGCCGGAACCGAAAATGGGTCGGCACTGATGAGGGAGGATTTTTCATGATTGATATTCTCGACCGCGTGCGCAACAAAGAGTTGCAAAGCAAGATTGTCACGGCGGAAGAAGCAGCAGCTTTTTTCAAAGAAGGCATGAATGTTGCAACCAGTGGTTTTACTGCTTCGGCATATCCGAAAGCAATTCCGCTGGCATTGGCTGAACGGATGAAGAAGGAACCGTTCACCATTAACCTCTGGACGGGAGCTTCCACAGGCCCGGAACTGGATGAAGCATTGGCCAAGGTTCACGGCATTAAGAAGCGTTTACCCTACCAGACGGATAAGGATTTGCGCAATGAAATCAACGACGGTTCGGTAGATTATCTGGACCTGCATCTTTCCGAGTCAGCCCAGCTCAGCCGTTGCGGTTATCTTGGCAAGGTGGATGTGGCAGTGGTAGAAGCCTGCGCCATCACCGAGGAAGGCAACATCATTCCGACCACGTCCTTGGGCAACGCTGCATCTTATGTGCAGAGTGCAGATACGGTTATCGTAGAAGTCAACACTTCTCAGCCGCTGGAACTTGAGGGTATGCATGATGTATATATTCCCATGGACCCGCCCAATCGTCTGCCCATTCCTATCGTGAAGGCAACGGACCGTGTAGGTACTCCGTACATTCCCTGCACGCCGGATAAGATTAAATACATCGTTCCTTGCGATATTCCCGACCATACGCGCCCACTCAAGGCCATCGACGAGGATTCCCGCAAGATGAGCCAGTTCACGCTGGACTTCCTCAAGAAGGAAGTGGAAGCTGGCCGCATGCCGAAGAATCTGCTGCCGCTGCAGTCTGGTGTCGGTAACGTAGCCAACGCTGTAATGGCTGGTTTCGTGGATTCGGACCTCAAGGATTTGACGGTATACACCGAAGTTATTCAGGATGGTATGCTCGACCTCATTGATGCCGGCAAACTGCTGATTGCTTCCGGTACGGCTTTCAGCCCGTCGCCTGAAGGTATGGCCCGCTTCTATAAGGACGTTGCCAAGTATAAGAAATACCTGCTGCTGCGTCCGGAAGAAATTTCCAACAGCCCGGAAGTGGTTCACCGTCTCGGCGTTATCGCCATGAACACGGCCATCGAAGTGGATATCTACGGCAACGTAAACTCCACGCATATCACGGGCACTAAGATGATGAACGGTATCGGCGGCAGCGGCGACTTTGCCCGCAACGCTTACCTGACCATCTTCTACACGCCGTCCGTTGCGAAAGATGGCAAGATTTCCGCAGTCGTTCCGATGTGCTCCCATATCGACCATACGGAACATGATGTGGACATCATCATTACGGAGCAGGGTATTGCAGACCTTCGTGGCAAGGCTCCCCGTGAGCGCGCCCTCGAAATCATCAATAACTGCGCCCATCCGGACTATCGTCCGATTTTGCGGGATTACTTCGAACGAGCAACCGAAGCAACCCATCATGCCAATACGCCGCACATTCTGGAAGAGGCACTGTCCTTCCATGAACGATTCGTGGCTACGGGCAGCATGAAAAAGTAAACTACAGATATAGATATATAGAAAATGACTGAATGAAGCAGGAGGAAATCCATATGAGCACGGAAAAAATCCAGGCTGAGCTTGCTAAATACGAAGCCAGCGTAGAAAAAGCAGTAGCACGTTTCCCGGAACGTCCGCATCTTCCTGAGCAGCGTCTGTATACGCCGCTCGATATTAAGGGCGATGATTATGCGGATGAAATCAGCTTCCCGGGCGTTTATCCCTTCACCCGTGGTGTACAGCCCACCATGTACCGTGGCCGTTTCTGGACCATGCGTATGTATGCCGGCTTCTCCACGGCAGAAGAATCCAACAAGCGTTATCGCATGTTGATTGAAAACGGCGCTACGGGCCTTTCCTGCGCCTTTGACCTGCCGACCCAGATTGGTTACGATTCCACCGACCCGATTTCCGAAGGTGAAGTTGGTAAGGTTGGTGTAGCCATCGACTCTCTGGCAGATATGGAAACTCTCTTTGACCAGATTGACCTGGGCAAGGTTTCTACGTCCATGACCATCAATGCACCGGCTTCGGTTCTCCTGGCCATGTATATCGCTGTAGCTGAAAAGCAGGGTGTTCCTGCTGACCAGCTCCGTGGTACGATTCAGAACGATATTCTGAAGGAATACGCAGCCCGCGGCACGTATATCTTCCCTCCGCGCCCGTCCATGCGCCTGATTACGAATATCTTTGAATACTGCTCCCAGAATGTACCGAAATGGAACACCATTTCCATCTCCGGTTACCATATCCGTGAAGCAGGTTCCACGGCAGCGCAGGAAATCGCATTCACCATCGCTGATGGTATTGCATACTGCGAAGCAGCAATCAAAGCTGGCCTGAAGATTGATGATTTCGCTGGCCGTCTGTCCTTCTTCTGGAATGCACATAACAACGTGCTTGAAGAAGTGGCGAAGTTCCGTGCTTCCCGCCGTATCTGGGCTAAAGTTATGAAGGAACGCTTCCATGCAGAAAAGGATAAATCCATGATGCTGCGTTTCCATACCCAGACGGCTGGTTCTATGCTGACTGCTCAGCAGCCCAACAACAACATCGTCCGCGTTGCTTTGCAGACGGCTGCTGCTGTTATGGGTGGCACTCAGTCCCTGCACACCAACTCCCGCGATGAAGCACTGGCTCTGCCGACGCAGGAATCCGTTACGATTGCTCTGCGTACCCAGCAGATTGTCGCTTACGAAAGCGGTCTTGCTGATGTTATCGACCCGCTGGCTGGTTCCTACTATGTAGAAGCCATGACGGACAAGATTGAAGCCGAAGCATGGGATTACATCAAGAAGATTGATGATATGGGCGGTGCTGTTGCTGCTATCGAAAAAGGCTACATCCAGAAAGAAATTCAGGATTCCGCTTACAAATGGCAGATGGATGTTGAATCCGGTGCCCGCACCATCGTTGGTGTCAACAAATTCCAGATGGAAAATGAAGAACCTCCAAAAGACCTGTTGAAGGTTGATGAAGCGGTTGGCGAACGCCAGAAGGCCAAAGTCAACGCCATGAAGGAAAAACGCGACAATGAGGCCGTTAAGGCTGCTCTGGCTGACCTCAAGAAAGCCTGCCAGGACGAAAACGAAAACCTTATGCCGCACATTCTCGCCGCCGTTAAGACTTACGCTACGCTCGGTGAAATCTGCAACGTAATGCGTGAAGTATTCGGTGAATATGAGGCTCATGTCAGCCTGTAATCAACAGCGTTTTAGCTTTTAGCTTGGAGGAATACAAAATGGAAAAGAAAATCAGAGTTCTTGTTGCAAAACCGGGCCTTGATGGCCATGATCGCGGTGCAAAAGTGGTTGCCCGTGCCCTGCGTGATGCTGGTTTTGAAGTTATCTATACGGGCCTGCGCCAGACTCCGGAACAGATTGCCGAAGCTGCCCTGCAGGAAGACGTTAATGTTGTTGCCATGAGCATCCTGTCCGGTGCACACGGCCATCTCTTCCCGAAAGTGGTAGACCTGGTTCGCGGCAACGGCATGACCGATACCCTGATTATCGGCGGCGGTGTTATCCCCGATGCCGATATCCCGGCCCTCAAAGAAGCTGGCGTAGCGGAAGTATTTACGCCGGGTACGCCGACCAGCGATGTGGTCAACTTTATCAAGGAAAACGTAAAACTCTGAGAAAGATAAGTTAGTGTTAGGCGGAGGGAACCGAAGCACCTGCTTGGTTTTCTCCCTTAACACTATTTTCTTGCTTACGCAAAAACTACCGAGAGGTGGTGACGATTTGGATATAGCAAAAGAATTACTCAAGGGCAACCGCCTGGCGTTATCCAAGGCCATCACGGCCATTGAAAACGAATATCCTGAAGCCACGGAAATTATGAAGGAGATTTATCCGCATACCGGCCATGCATATGTGCTGGGGATTACCGGGCCGCCGGGAGCAGGCAAGAGTACACTTACGGATAAGATTACCAGGGCTTACCGGGCCCAGGGAAAGACCGTGGGCATTGTGGCGGTGGACCCCACCAGCCCCTTTACCGGCGGTGCTATCTTAGGTGACCGTATCCGCATGAATGAACTGACACTTGACGCAGGAGTCTTTATCCGCAGCATGGGCACCCGCGGCAGTTTAGGGGGACTTTCCCACAAGACTGCTGATGCCGTAAAGGCCATGGATGCTTTTGGAAAGGACATCATTATCGTTGAGACAGTGGGGGTAGGCCAGTCGGAGGTGGATATCGTCAAAGCTGCCGATACTACCATGGTCGTGCTTATTCCGGGCATGGGGGATGACATTCAGGCCATTAAAGCTGGAATTCTGGAGATTGGTGATTTGTACTGCATTAACAAATCTGACCTCGATGGGGCAGACAAGCTGGTGCGGGAAATCAACATGATGCTGGATTTGGACAGCTTTATGACGGATTGGCGGCCGCCCATTACCAAAGTTATCGCCAGTCAGAACGAAGGCATCGAGGAATTAATCGGCACAGTGGAAAAGCACAGGGCGTATATCGAAGGCAACGGGGAACTGACCCGCCGCCGCACGAAGCGCACCCGTGATGAGATGCTCGATATCCTGAACAGCGGCATCAACAATTTCGTCAAAGGACAGATTGTGGACAGCGGCCGCTTGGATGAATTCGTGGAGAAAATCCGCGCTCATGATACGGACCCATACACCGTAGTGGGGGGCCTGATGGACGAGATGCTCAAAAAATAACTTGCATTAATTTTAGGAGGTAGAGATTATGTTTAAGGTATTAGGTGTAGATCATATCGGTATTGCTGTTGGTGACCTGAAAGAAGTTGGCTCCTTCTGGGGCGACATGCTCGGTCTGCCGAACAATGGTGAAGAAACCGTTGAAGAACAGAAAGTAACCACGGGCTTCTTCCCGACGCCGAATGGCAGCGAAATCGAACTCTTGGCTGCAACTTCTGATGATTCTCCGATTGCTAAGTTCATCGAAAAGAACGGCGGCCGTGGTGGCATCCAGCACATTGCTCTGCGCGTAGATAACCTCGAAGCAGCTCTGGCTGACCTCAAGGAAAAAGGCGTGCGCCTGATTGACGAAAAGCCCCGCAAAGGTGCTGGTGGTGCTAAGATTGCCTTCGTTCATCCGAAAGCCTCCCATGGTGTTCTTCTGGAACTCTGCCAGCGTGATTAATTGCAACATTTACGGGAATTATTTATCACTAGGTAATAAAAACTTGCAATTTCCCCGTAAATAGTGCAAAATATATAGCGGAGAACACAAAAGCTAATTATACGAGGAGGTATATAATGGCTACTGTTCAGGAAAAAATTGATTTAATGCATGCCAAAAAAGAACATATCATGCAGGGCGGCGGCGAAGCTCGTATTGCCAAGCAGCATGAAAAAGGCAAGCAGACAGCTCGTGAACGTATCGCAAAACTGTTTGATGAAGGTACTTTCGTTGAGCTGGATATGTTTATGAAACATCGTTGCACCAACTTCGGTCAGGAAAAGAAAGAACTGCCCGGTGAAGGTGTAGTAACCGGTTACGGTACGGTTGACGGCCGTCTGGTTTATGCTTATGCACAGGATTTCACCGTTGAAGGCGGTTCCCTGGGTGAAAAGCATGCACATAAAATTTGGAAGGTTATGGATTTGGCCATGAAGATGGGCGCTCCCTGCATCGGCATCAACGACTCCGGCGGTGCTCGCATTCAGGAAGCCGTTGACGCTCTGTCCGGTTACGGCGGCATCTTCTTCCGCAACACAGCAGCTTCCGGCGTTATCCCGCAGATTTCCGTAATCATGGGTCCCTGCGCAGGCGGTGCTGTATACAGCCCGGCTATCACGGACTTTATCTACATGGTAAAGAACACGAGCCAGATGTTCATCACCGGCCCTGCCGTTATTAAATCCGTTACGGCGGAAGAAGTAACGGCTGAAGCTCTCGGTGGTGCTATGACCCACAACACCCGCAGCGGTGTGGCTCACTTTGCAGCTGAGGACGAAGACGACTGCATCAAGCAGATTCGTTACCTGCTGTCCTTCCTGCCGAGCAACAACATGGAAGATGCGCCGATTATGGAAACCGGCGATGATCCGGACCGTCAGGATGAAAGCCTGAACACGGTTATCCCGGATAACCCGAATGCACCTTATGACATGAAGGATGTTATTCGTTCCATCGTTGATAATGGTGAATTCTACGAAGTACATGAGCACTTTGCTACCAACATCATTTGCTGCTTCGCTCGTTTCGACGGCCGCAGCGTTGGTATCATCGCCAACCAGCCGAATGTAATGGCAGGCTGCCTGGATGTAGACGCTTCGGATAAATCCGCACGCTTCATCCGCTTCTGCGATGCCTTCAACATTCCTCTGGTTAACCTCGTTGACGTACCGGGCTTCCTGCCGGGCGTTGATCAGGAACACAATGGTATCATCCGTCATGGTGCCAAGATGCTCTATGCATACAGTGAAGCAACGGTTCCTAAGGTTACGGTTATCACCCGTAAGGCTTATGGCGGTTCCTACATCGCTATGTGCTGCCGCGAACTCGGCGCTGACCAGGTTATGGCTTGGCCGACTTCCGAAATCGCAGTTATGGGCCCGGCCGGTGCTGCTAACATCATCTTCCGCAAAGACCCGGATAAGGAAGCAAAGACGGCAGAGTATGTAGAAAACTTTGCTACGCCGTACGTTGCTGCTGAACGCGGTTATGTGGATATGGTTATCGAACCGAAGGAAACCCGACCGTACATTATTACGGCCCTCAATGCTCTCGCTAGCAAGCGTGAGGTTGGCCCGGCCAAGAAACACGGGTGCATTCCGCTTTAATTGTTAATTCGGAATTCGGAGGTCTTTACCATGAAAACTGAAGCAAATGGCGCTTCGCCAGAAGTGGTGGCAGCAATTACCGCTGCTGTCCAGATGATGATGGGTAACAAGGTTGTGGCTGTTCGCATCAAGCGCAGCGACGTATGGGCTATGTCCGCCCGTGGCGGCCTGGCTCGTCCGTTCTGATAAAAGTTACCGCGTAAATCTACAATGGGGGAATAACGAATGAAAAAGTTCAATATCACGGTAAACGGTACGGCTTATGAAGTCGAAGTTGAAGAAGTAAAATCCGCTGTTGCAGCTCCGAAGGCTGCTCCGGCTGCACCGAAAGCAGCTCCTGCACCGGCTCCGGCCGCTCCCGCTGCACCGAAGAAGGCTGCTGTAGCCGCTGGTGCTGGTGAGCACTCCATCGATGCTCCGATGCCGGGCAAAATCGTGAAGCTCGTTGCTTCCGAAGGCCAGGCTGTTAAAGCTGGCGAAACCCTGCTGATTCTCGAAGCTATGAAGATGCAGAACGAAATCGCTGCTGACGCTGACGGCGTTGTTAAGAGCTTCAACGTGGCTGCTGGCCAGAGCGTTAAAGCTCATGAATCCCTGGTTATCCTGGGCTAATTCCATAGCGAATCGGAAAAGAGCACTGCGGTGCTCTTTTTTCATTATATGAACGAATAGACAAATGATAATCTCACTCAATTACCTTGACAAGTCAGACGGACCCTTGTAGAATGTGATTTGTTTCAAGTTTATATACGTTAAGAGCCTTAGGGAAGGAGTTGTCTTGCTTGAAAAAGATAATGAGTATATTGCTGGCTGTTCTGGTCTGTGTGTTCGCCGTAGGCTGCGGCGGTCAGACAGCCAAGGATAAGAAGGAGTTTACTATCGTCACTTCATTCTATCCCATGTACATTGATGTGCTGAACATCACCAAAGGGGTAGAGGGCGTTAAGGTGGTCAACATGACCAAGCCGCAGACCGGCTGTCTGCACGATTATCAGCTGACTACTGAGGACATGAAGACATTGGAGAAAGCGGATGTGTTCGTGGTCAACGGTGCGGGCATGGAAAGCTTTTTGGAAAAAGCAGCCAAGCAGAATCCGAAGATGAAGACCATTGAGGCTTCCAACTACAAGGACATCAATCTGCTGAAAAATGGCGACGAGGAAAATCCCCATGTATGGCTGTCGGTGACTTACAGTATTGCGCAGGTCAAAGCGATTACCGCCGGGCTTTGCGAAGCAGACCCTGCACACAAGGATGCTTACCGCAAGAATGCACTCGACTACTGCATGAAGCTCGAAGCGCTCAAAGAGGAAATGCACAGCGAGCTCGACAATCTGCCGCATAAGGATATCGTGACCTTCCATGAGGCTTTCCCGTATCTGGCCAAAGAATTCAAGCTCAATATTGTCAGCGTTATCGAGCGTGAGCCGGGCACGGAACCGACGCCACAGGAACTTGAGGACACCATCAAGCAGGTAAATGGCCTTACGACTAAGGTACTGTTTACAGAACCGCAGTATTCTCCGGCAGCGGCTGAGACGATTGCCCGCGAAACCGGCGCGAAAGTCTACCAGCTTGACCCGATTGTAACCGGCGAAGCCAACGAAAGCGCCATGGATGCCTATATTGACACCATGAAGAAGAATATGGCAGTGCTCAAAGAAGCCCTGCAGTGATGATGAAATTGACTTGTCAGCTTTTGACAAGTCAATTTTTCTTGCCAAAAGTCAAAAAAACAAATATAATAAAGGAAAAGTCAAATGGTCAATAGGATTATATATTATAGAAGGTGATGAAAGTGAGCAATATTGCCGATTTGATTGAAGCTTATATCCTGCGGCAGCTGGCTACCCAGCAGGACGGCAAGGTGGAGCTGCGGCGCACGGATATCGCCGACGAGATTTCCTGTGCTCCTTCCCAGATAAGCTATGTGCTGTCCACCCGCTTTACCCAGGACAAGGGGTTCGTGGTGGAGTCCCGGCGGGGCTTAGGCGGGTTTATCCGCATTGTGCAGGTGCCGGTCAAGAACATGGTCTACGAGGATATGCTCGCGGCCATTAAGCCGGATACGGAACTGCCGGTGGTGCAGTCCATGATTAAGTATCTTTTGCAGCACGAGATGATTACAGGGCGGGAAGCCTCTCTGATGATGCAGTTTGTGGTATCCATCTTCCAGTCGGATTCCATTACGGACAAGGAACGGGTGCGGATGCTCAAGACCATGCTGCTGACCTTGGAAAACTTCTCGTAAGGAAAGAGGGACTGTGTATGTTATGTGATGATTGCGGCCGCCATGAAGCGGTTGTACATATTACCCAGATTGGGCCGAACGGCCGGGTGGAAAAGAATCTTTGCGAGGCCTGTGCAGCCGGTTACAGCGAGTTTGCCGGAGTGCCGCATCAGGATAAGCGCAATGTATCGGTGGATGATTTCTTGCGGGGCATCTTCAGCAACGCTGCGGTGCAGGAGGATAAGGCTACCAATGAGGAGGGGGAACTGGTTTGTCCCCGCTGTGGCATGAGCTATCGGGATTTCAGCCAGCAGGGCAAAATCGGTTGTGCGGCCTGCTATGCTACCTTCCGTCAGCAGCTTGAGCCCATGCTGCGCCGTATCCATGGCTCCAGCGTTCACCGGGGCAAGATTCCCCATCGCAGCGGCGGTACCTTGGAACTCAAGCAGAATATTGCGCTGCTGCAGCAGCAGCTGAAAATCTGCGTCGAGCAGGAAGAATACGAAAAGGCCGCAGAACTGCGGGATAAGGTACGGGCCATGAAACAGGAACTGGCCGCCAAGGAGGGGGGCAGAAACAATGGTTGAAGCATTGTTGCAGGATAGCCGGCTGAGCTGGCTTCAGTCGGGCGGCGCTGACCGTGATGTGGTCTTGGCCAGCCGGATTCTGCTGTCCCGAAATCTGCGGGATTTGCCCTTCCCTAACCGGGCCGACCTTTATGAACTGGCCAAGGTGGAAGAACGGGTGGCTGCCGCTGTTCCCGCTTTGCAGAATGTGATTGGGGAGAATCTGCAGGCCGTGCAGATGGAAAACCTCTCCAATCTGCAGCGTGAGGTTTTGCGGGAAAAGCAGCTCATCAGCGAAAAGTTGCTGCGCAATCCTCAGCATCGGACGGTTTATGTTGCCGACAGTCAGGCGGTCAGCCTGATGGTAAATGAGGAGGACCATATCCGCATCCAATGCGTGACGGCAGGACTTGATTTGGCAGAGCCCTTGAAAAAGGCCTTTGCCATTGATGATATGCTGGAAAGCCAGTTGGATATTGCCTTTGATGAAAAGATGGGCTATCTGACTTCGAGCCCCACGAATCTTGGGACGGGCCTTCGGGCTGCGGTGCTCTTGCATCTGCCTGGCCTTGTCTTTACGCGGAATGTCAGCAGCATCATCAACATTTCGCCGCAGTTAGGGTTGGCGGTACGGCCGCTCTATGGTGATGATAAGGAACAGCCGGGCTGTCTCTTCCAGATTGCCAATCAGTTGACGCTCGGTTATTCGGAGCAGGAACTTATCGACAATCTGCGGGGCGCCGTGACGGAAATCGTGGCCCACGAGCGCCGGGCACGCAAGGCTTTGGCCCTTTATATGAAGGAGCGGCTTGAAGATGAGGTATGGCGGGCTTATGGTACGCTGTCTTATGCCCGCCTGCTGTCGGAAAAGGAAGTGCTGGAACTGCTTTCCCGTCTGCGGCTGGGCATGGATTTGAAACTTATCCGAGGCTTAGCGCCGGAATGTTACGGGCAGATGCTTTTGGCCAGCCGTACGAGTTTTTTGCAGAACCTTGCCGCCAATGAAAATCTCTCCAAGACGGAAATTGACAGATTGCGGGCTCAACATGTGCGCCGGATTATTGAGGAGCATCAGGTGAGCCTGGAGGAATAACTATGGACTATCGCAATCACTTTACCAACCGGGCCATCAAAGCCATTGAGTTTGCCCAATACGCGGCACGCGATTTGGCGCAGGATTACATTGGCACGGAACATATATTGCTGGGCCTGCTGCACGAGCGCGAAGGCCTGGCTGCCAAGGCCATGGGGGCTCTAGGCATGAGCTTTGAAAAGGCCGCGGCGCAGATTAAACGCATTGCTTCCCAGGAAGCGGAGTATCCTTCGGATAATCCTTACTATACCCCTAGAGCCAAGCGGGTTATGGAAGGGGCTTTTGAGGAAGCCCAGAGTCTGGGGCACAGCTATATCGGCACGGAGCATATTCTCTTGAGCCTGCTCGAAGAAACAGAAGGGGCAGCAGTGGAAGTGTTGGAGCTGATGGGCGTGAACCCGGATGATTTGCAGGATGAAATCATGGACCGCATTGACGCCCAGCAGCCTGACGGGGAGGAATGTCCCCATGAAGCCAAGCGGGGCCGTCATTCGCGGGACGGCATGCCCCTGCTGAAAAAATACGGCCGTGACCTCAATAAGATGGCCAAGGATGCCCAGATGGACCCGGTAATCGGCCGGGAAACGGAAATTCAGCGGGTGATTCAGATTCTTTCCCGCCGCACGAAAAATAATCCCGTGCTCTTAGGTGAGCCCGGGGTGGGCAAAACCGCCATTGCCGAAGGTCTGGCCCAGCGTATTGTGGAGGGCACGGTCCCCTATATGCTGCAGGAGAAGCAGGTGTTTTCCCTGTCCATCACTTCGTTGGTGGCCGGAGCCAAGTACCGTGGCGAGTTCGAGGAACGCCTCAAAGGCGTAATCGAGGAAATCCAGCGTGTGGGCAATATCATTCTGTTTATTGATGAGATGCACACTTTGGTGGGGGCTGGGGCCGGAGAAGGTTCCTTAGATGCCGCAAATATCCTGAAACCTGCCCTGTCCCGTGGTGAGATTCAGGTTATTGGCGCGACCACTTTGGATGAATACAAGAAGTATCTGGAAAAGGATGCGGCTCTTTCCCGCAGGTTCCAGCCGATTATGGTGGAGGAACCCACGGAAGAGGAGGCGGAAAAGATTCTCTTTGGCCTGCGCGGCAAATATGAGGAATTCCATCGGGCGACCATTGAGGATGAAGCAGTGAAGGCGGCGGTGCATCTGTCGCATCGTTATATCACCGACCGCTTCCTGCCGGATAAAGCCATCGATTTGATGGATGAAGCGGCCTCCAAGGTACGCATGGGGCAGGTTGCGCCTACGGAAACCATTCAGACATTGCGTGAACAGTTGAATCAGACCTTGATTGAAAAAGAAGCGGCCATTACCGCCCAGGAATATGAGCGGGCGGCCAAATTGCGGGATAAATATCTGCAGTTAAAGGACGAACTGGCTGATAAACAGCAAGTTTGGGAGAAAAAGGGCAAGAACCATATTACGGTGACGGCCGAGGATATTGCCTCTGTAACTGCCCAGTGGACGGGAATTCCCGTGAGTCAGCTTGCCGCATCGGAATCGGCCAAGCTGTTGAAACTCGAAAAGATATTAGGCGCGCGGGTTATCGGCCAGAGCGAAGCGGTCAAAGCCGTGGCCAAGGCCATCCGCCGGGCTCGCTCGGGCTTAAAGGACCCCAAACGTCCGATAGGTTCCTTCCTGTTCTTAGGGCCGACTGGCGTAGGCAAGACGGAACTTGCGCGGACGCTAGCGGCAGCGCTCTTTGGTTCGGAGGAAGCCATCATCCGCTTCGATATGAGCGAGTATATGGAAAAGCATACGGTTTCTCGCATGGTCGGCGCGCCTCCGGGATATGTGGGCTATCAGGAAGGTGGCCAGCTCACCGATGCAGTGCGCCGCAAGCCTTATTCCATCATCCTGCTCGATGAAATCGAAAAGGCCCATCCGGATGTGTTCAACATCCTGCTGCAGGTACTCGATGACGGCCGTCTTACCGATGGGCAGGGCCGCACGGTGGATTTCCGCAACAGTGTGATTATCATGACCTCCAATGCCGGTTCCAATCTGCTGAAGAAGGCCAAGACCTCTATGGGCTTTGCGGTTAATGTGAAGGATGAGTGCGAGGCTGAGGAAAAAGCGGCTGAGAAGCGGGTGCTGGATGCGGTGAAGCATGTATTCAAACCGGAATTTTTGAACCGTGTGGATGAACAGCTGGTGTTCCATCCGCTGGCCCGTCCGGAATTGGCTAAGATTGTGGACATCCTGCTGCAGGATGTGAAGAACCGTCTGCTCGAAAAGGATATTAAGCTCGAAGTCAGTGCTTCGGCCCGGAATAAATTAGTGGACGAGGGCACGGATTTCAAATTTGGTGCCCGCCCGCTGAAGCGTGCCATTCAGAAGCTGGTCGAGGACGAAATCGCCGAAATGCTGCTGCAGGGTAAATTCAAGGCAGGTGATACCATTGCCGTCCGCAAGAGCGGCAAGGAGCTTGAGTTTAGCAAAAAGGATAGGCGCGTAACGAGACGGCGCAAGGTGACAGCCAATGTCCCGCAATAAGCTCACCCCCCAGGGACGCGGAGGCTGGCTGCTGAACTTCGTGGCCAATTTCTTCTGGTCCATAGTCTGGCTGGGGCGCAGTATCATTAAAATCGTCAAAAAGAAATTGTAAAAGCAAGAGCAGGCAATGACCTGCTCTTCTTAGTGAAGGATGGATGATTAGTGGCCAAAAAGAAAAAGACAGTTTTCGTCTGTCAGGATTGCGGCTATGAGACCCCTAAATGGCTGGGAAAATGTCCCGGCTGTGGGGCTTGGAATACGATGGTGGAAGAAGTCGTAGCTCCGGAAACAGGCGGCAGCTCGGGAAGCGGCGGCCTGCGGCTGGGCCTTTCGGATGCGCAAAAGCCACAGCCCATTGGCGAGGTGGCCATTGAGGACTTGCCCCGCTTTGCTACAGGCTCGGAGGAACTCGATAGAGTCTTGGGCGGCGGCGTTATCCCTGGCTCGATGGTGCTGATTGTCGGTGACCCCGGCGTGGGCAAGTCGAGCCTGACCCTGCGCGTCTGCGCTGATGTGGCGCGGGCTGGCCGCAGTGTCCTCTATGTTACGGGCGAGGAGAGCACGCGGCAGGTGCGTATGCGCGGCGACAGGTTAAATGCCATTGCTGATAAACTCTATGTGGTCAGCGAGACCAATATGGAGACGATTGAAGCGCATATTGAAAATACCAAGCCGGAGCTTCTAGTTATTGACTCCATTCAGACCGTTTTCAAGCCTGAGGTACAGAGTGCGCCGGGCAGTGTGTCACAGGTGCGGGAATGTGCCGTGGATATCTTGCGCATTGCCAAGAGCAAGGGCATTGCCGCCTTTGTCATCGGCCATGTGACGAAGGAAGGCAATCTGGCGGGCCCGCGGGTGCTGGAACATATCGTGGATACCGTGCTCTACTTTGAAGGTGAGCGCAATGCCGAGTACCGTGTACTGCGGGCGGTCAAGAACCGTTTCGGCAGTACCAATGAATTGGGGCTGTTTGAAATGCGCGATGTCGGTCTTGTGGATGTGCCGGATGCGTCCAAACTTTTCCTGTCGGATAGGGAAGGGGACAGCGGTACGGTGATTATCCCCACCGTGGAAGGCACAAGGCCATTGCTCGTGGAATTGCAGGCATTAGTTGCGCCGACTCCCTATGTGCCGCCGCGCCGCACGGCCGATTCCGTGGATATCAAGCGGATTCAGCTGCTGCTCGCGGTACTTGAAAAGCGTGTCCATCTGCAGGTGGGCGCCTGTGATGTGTATGTAAAGGTAGCGGGGGGCATCAAGATTGATGAACCTGCCGCGGACTTGGGGATTTGCGTGGCTATGGCGTCGAGTTTTGCCAACCGGCAGATTCGTTCCAAGACGATTGTGTTTGGTGAAGTGGGGCTGTCTGGTGAAGTGCGGGCTGTAGGCCAGGCCGATGTGCGCATCAACGAAGCTAAGCGCTTAGGCTTTGAGCATGTTGTCCTGCCAATGAAGAATTACCGTCAGCTGGCCAAAGAAATAAAGGGCATCAAGCTCTATGGCGCTGAGACCATAGGTGATGCCCTAAAGCTTTCCATGCCGCGCAGTTAAGTTTTGCTGAAGACAGGCGACTGCTGGAAGTCATTGCGCGGCGCAGGAATTTCGCAGGTCAGGCTGCGCAGTTCTGTGGCAATGGTGTCCAGCCGCAGCATTTGTTCCAAGGGCGTGAGGCTTTTAAGAGCTTCGCGCCTTTTATTGGTGGTCAGGTATTGACTGGTTTTGGTAATCAGCGGGATGGTGCTATGGGTTTTGATGTCCTTTAAGCACCTTTTCCCCGCGGAGCTCGCGGCCAGCAGGCGGGCGTAGAGGGGGCCTGACTTGTCAAATTGGGCGATGGCTTCTTTGTCGATGCCGAGCAGGAGGTAGAGCAGGGTGCGGGCAATGCGGCTGGCGGGATAGCGCTTGGTGGTGACGGCCCGAATGAGTTCCTGCCAGTTTTCGGCGGTTTTTGACAGGTCAAATATGCGGTTTTCCAGTCCCTCATTGATGCCGTGGATTTTCTGTAAATCCGCGATTTGACTGGTCAAAAGTTTGGCCTGCAGGGGGAGGTAAAGCCGGTTCATATTGGGGAGTTGCCAAGTCAAATTCTGACATGTCAAAAAATGACTTGTCAATTCATAGGTGGCCGGAGGCAATACGGCGGCTAAATCAGCACTATTATCGCCTGAATACAACACCTGACGGATGGCGGTGGCACTGGCAAAATGTCCCTGCAGTTTTTTATCGTGGTAGCCTGCTCCCTGGCGGGGAATCAGCAGAGGCTTTATGGGAGCGTTTAGTTTTTGCAGGCTGCGCAGGTATTCAATGGCTAAGATATTGTTGGGCTGGTGCAGAAGTTCATGCGTATCGTCATCCGTGGCTAAAACTTTTGTAAGCGCCTGGGCATAGGAAAGGCCACTGGCGATGTTTTCGTGGAGCTGGCTTTGAAAGTCTGGACTGTCAAGCTGCGCGGCGAGTCTGGTGAGCAGGGGCAGGTCATCCGTTTCTGCGCCGAAGGCCAGCTGCGTGACGATACCCAAACGGCTTAAAAGTTCCACGCCGCCGCGGGCAAAATCCTGAGCGCTGCGGCAGGCGAAGGCAAAGGGCAGTTCGAGTACGATATCGCAGCCGCTTTCCACGGCGCACTTTGCCCGCTGCCATTTGTCGAAGATTGCAGCTTCCCCGCGCTGGGTAAAACTGCCGCTTATGACGGCGATAATCAGGGAATCGCCCTGCTCTTTTATTTTATTGATTTGGTAAAGATGCCCGTTGTGAAAGGGATTGTATTCCGCGATAATGCCTGTAACCTTCATAAGCCTGCCTCCGTAGTATTATATTTCTAGTTTAACATGGTTTGCACCGGTAGAAAAGTGTTGAGCCGGAGCCGTAAATATGTTATGGTAGATAAATATAAACATAGTGTAGTTATAGGCATTAAGAGGTGTATGATATTTGGATAAAAAGACAGTAGCCGTGGCCATGAGCGGCGGCGTGGACAGCTCCCTGACAGCGGCGTTGCTTTTGGAGCAGGGCTATCAGGTGCTGGGCATTACCATGCTGCTGACGGAGGAAGGCCGCAGTGAGACGGTAAATGTGGCGGCTGGTGAGGAGCCGGACAGTGTGCGGGACGCCAAGAAGGTGGCAGCTGCCTTGGGCATTGAACATCATACGGTGGATTTTCGTAAGGAGTTTCAGGAAAATGTCATTGACTATTTCCTGAGTGAATATGCCAAAGGGCGCACGCCGAATCCCTGCGTGATGTGCAATCCGTCCATGAAGTTTGGCCTGTTGCTCAAAAAGGCGCAGGAACTCGGAGCCGACTTTTTGGCAACGGGTCATTACGCCCGCATTGGCCAGCTCGATAACGGCCGTTATGTGGTGAAGAAGGGCCTTGACGAGTATAAAGACCAGTCCTATGCCTTGCACCGTTTGCCGCAGGAATCGCTGCAGCATATCCTGCTGCCCTTGGGCGATATGACCAAGGAGCATGTGCGGGAACTGGCGGAGAAGATGGATTTGCCGGTGGCGCATAAAGCAGAGAGTCAGGAAATTTGCTTTGTCCCCCATGATGATTACAAGGCGTTCTTGAAAAAACATCGGCCCAAGTGCCTGCGCAAGGGCAATATTGTCAATGATGAAGGAAAAGTGTTGGGCAGGCATAACGGCGTGCCCCTTTATACCATCGGCCAGCGCAAGGGGCTGGGCATTGCAGCACCGGAACCGCTCTATGTGCACAAGCTCGATATGCAGCGCAATGAAGTGGTCGTGGGCGGCAATCAGACGGTCTTTGCCAAGGGCCTTTTGGCAAGTGACGCCAACTGGATTGCCATTGATGGCGTCGAGGACGGCATGGAGTTTGGTGCCAAGATTCGCTACGGCAAGCGTGAGGCAATGGCTAAACTTTCCATGCAGGAAGATGGTCTGCTCCGGGTGGAATTTGCTGAGCCGCAGCGGGCGGTAACTCCCGGCCAGTTCGTGGTGTTCTATCAGGATGATGTGCTGGTGGGCGGCGCTATGATTGAAGAGGCGATACATTAAAAGCAGGATTTTTCTTTCGCGGGTCGAATTATACAACTTGTGTATAGTATCAGTTGAAGGAAGGATTTTATGACCTTAGATTCCAGTAATGAAGTGGTGGCCATTCTCTATGATATTGAGAATGCCCCCTTTGAAATGTTAAATTATACGTTGGGAAAGGCGCGGCGGTACCAGCCCTGCCGCACCATTGTGGTGTCCGATTGGGAGGCCCGCCCGGAACAGAAGCGCTGGGAAAAACTCATGCGGCGGCCGGGCTTTACCTTCCGGCAGATAAGCCGTACCTATCAGGGTAAGAACTCGTTGGATTCGGCCATTTACGATTCGGCCAAGCTCCTCTATGATGAGGGGGTGCGGCGGTTCTTCATCATCACCACGGATTCGGATTTCGTGCGGATTGCCGAGTATCTGAACTCCGATACGCCTTCCTATATCATCGGCGTGGGCACCAAGCAGGCCAGCGAAACCCTGCGCAATGCCTATGATGAGTTCTTTGTCTATCCGCCGGAGGAAAAGGAGAAAAAGACCGCCCGCAAGACCAAGGTCGCAGCGGCGAAGGAAAGCGAGGCCAAGCAGGAAAAAACGGTCAAAGCTGCCGTGAAGGAAAGCAAGGCCGCAAAGTCGGCGAAAACCACTAAAACTGCCAAAGCTGCCAAGACGGATAAGGCAGCCGAGGTGGAAAAAGCAGAGAAGACAGCAAAACCTGTCAAGTCTGCTAAAGCCGCCAGACCTGCGAAAAAACAGAGCCCTGTGGTGAACTTGCCCGAGGGCACATTGACAGTGAACCTGCCGCGCACGCTGCGCCAGTCCCTGCAGGAACGGCAGACAGCTGAGGGCGTGTCTATGGACGAACTGGTGACCTATTTGCTGATGCGGGGCATGGCCCGCTGGGTGGAGGACTGAGGTATGAAACGGCAGGAACAGGTATTATTCTATCAATTTCGTGACGAAGAAAAACTGGCATTAGCCTGCAAAACCCTCCATAAAATGGGCATCGCAACCAAAATTCTGCAGCCGGAGAACTGGCGCGAGAAGGTGGGCTATCTGTTGGGGGCCAAGGGCTTCCAGCCCGCCAAGGTCAAGGAAGAGGATGATTTTGTCTTCCCCCATGAGGTTATGGTGTTGCAAAATATCCGCAACAAGCGGTTGGATGAGGTACTGCTGGCTCTGAAGGAAGCCGGTGTGCCCCATATCCGCTTCAAGGCGGTGGTGACACCCTTTAATACCCTGTGGACCCTCAGACGGTTGTGTGAAACCATGCAGCGGGAACACGGGGCTATGATTGAACAGGAGAAAGAGACGGTTTGACTTTATGAAACCAGAAGATATGGATAAAACCCAGCTGATGCGGCCCGTGGACGGCCAGAGTCAGGGGGCGGCAAGGGTTAGGAAATTTGATACCCAGCCTTTGCCAGCGATTCATGATGAGGAAACAGGCGGCATTCAGCCTGCTTTTCCGAAGCAGAATACAGGGGAGAGCGACAGCTTCCGCGGTGTGCGGGAACTGCCGCCGGAGAATATTCCCCCGAAAAGGGAAAAGCCCGCGAACAAGGGCTTTTTTACGGCGGGGAAAAAGAAGGGCTTGCTGCTGACTGCCTGCTTCGCAGTGGCGCTGCTTGGCGGCTTTATGCTGGCCGGTTACAGCCAGGACCATTCGGAAGCCAAACAGAACCAGCAGCAGATGGAGCGTCAGCAGATGCAGGCTAAGGAGAAGAAGCTGGCTGACCAGGAGGCGGACTTAAAGGCCCGCCGTCAGGAATTGGAACGACAGAAGCAGGAGCTGCAGGCCCGGGAAAGAGAACTGGAGGAGAAATCCAGCCGCGCCAAGGGCCGCAATGAGGCCATAACGAGCCAGGCGCCGGATTCGGCCCTGGGCAAGCTCGTGGACAAGGTTACGGGCAAGGAGGCCAAGCGTCAGGACCAGCTGCAGCAAAACGAGAAGGTTTCTGCGCAGGCGGACAGTGATGTGGCCAAACTCAAGCAGTCCATTGCCGAAGCCCAGAGCATGCTCGATGATGTGGATGCCAAGCTCGATACCGTGTCGGAGATGCAGCAGGAGGCCAGCCGCATAAAGGCCAAGGCCGAAAGCGCCTATGCGGAAAACAAGGATGTTATTGATAAAGCTGTTTACTATGCCAAGACCGGGGCAGATTTCCTGTCCCAGTGGTTCACAAAATAACAGAATGAAAGGGAGCAGGAGAAGTTGAAGAAATACGCATTACTGATTATGACCATGTTGTTAGTCGGATTGCTGGCAGGCTGCGGCGGTCAGCAGGAGGCCAAGAAGGACTTACAGCCCTTGACCATCGGCCTGATGCCGGATACGGATTCCCTGCCGTTTATCATCGCGCAGGAAAAAGGCTACTTTAAGGAAGAGGGGCTGGAGGTCAACATCCAGCAGTACAAGAGTGCTATGGACCGTGATTCGGCGCTGCAGAGCGGCAACCTTGACGGTGCCATTTCCGATATGTTGGCTGTGGCTTTTGCCAAAGACGGCGGCTTTAATGTGAAGGTAACGTCCTTCACTGATGGCAGCTATAAGCTGATTGCAAGCAAGCAGTCCGGGGCGAAATCCGTAGCTGACCTCAAGGGTCAGGACGTAGCGGTTTCCCGCAACACCATCATTGAGTATGTGACCGACCAGATTCTGGCCAAGGAAAATCTGCCGGAAGACAGCATAAATAAGGTGATTATCCCGCAGATTCCCACCCGTCTGGAAATGCTGCAGAATGGCAAATTGGCTGCGGCAACACTTCCCGAACCGATGGCCAGCATTGCCGTGCACAATGGCTGCACCTTTGTAACGGGTTCTGACGAACTGGGCATCAATCCCGGCGTCATCATGTTCACCGCCAAGACCACCAATGACCGCCGTGCAGAACTGGCTGCCATGTATCGGGCTTATAACAAAGCTGTGGATTATCTCAACAACACGCCGCGGGATGAGTACATTGACCTGATTGTGGAAAAAGGCGGTTTCCCGCCGACGGCCAAGGAGGCTTTGAAGCTTCCTGAGTACCATCATGCAACCCTGCCCAAGGAAAGTGATGTGGTGGACTGCGTGAAGTGGCTGAAGAGCAAGGGCCTCATCAAGAAGAATTATACCTATGCCGATTTTGTCGTGGATGTTTTGAACAAGTGATATGATTGCCATTGAAGATTTAGCTGTTGCTTATCAGCGGCAGAAACAAGAACATAACGCATTGCAAAATGTCAGCCTTACCGTTCCGCAAGGAACGGTTTGTGCCGTTATAGGCCCTTCCGGCTGCGGCAAGTCCACGCTCTTGAAGGTGGTGGCGGGGCTTATCAAGGATTATACTGGCACGGTGCGCATTAACGGCGGGGAAGTGAGTCCCAAGAAGCTGCGCATTGGCTTTATGCCCCAGAACTACGGCCTGCTGCCCTGGCAGACGGTGGCGGAAAACATCTGTCTGGCCTGCCGTATCAAGGATGGCTGGAGCGAGGAGAAGGCGGCTAAGATGGAAGCTCTGTGCCAAAAATTGGGGCTAACGGATTTACTCAACCGTTATCCGCAGGAACTCAGCGGCGGCCAGCAGCAGCGTGTGAGTCTTGCTCGCGTGTTTTTGCTGGAGCCGGATATTTTGCTAATGGACGAGCCCTTTTCGGCGCTGGATGCCATCACCCGCGAGGAAATGCAGGATGTGTTCCGCGATTTGTGGGAGGAAGCAGGCATTACCACAATGCTGGTGACCCATTACGTGGAAGAAGCCCTGTATCTGGGCCAGCAGATTGTGCTGATGTCCGGCAGCCCCGGCACTGTGGCGGAAGTCATGGAAAACCGCTGGCAGGGCAGCCGCCAGTGGAAGACCACCACGGAATTTTTCGCCAAGAGTCAGGAACTGAAGGAAAAAATCAAGGCCATGGGGGCGCGGACGCTATGATGAAAAAAAGTAAAGTCGTATTGCGGGCCTACCTTTTGGGCATGGTATTCCTGCTGCTCGCATGGCAGCTGGCGGCCTCTTTGGTACAGCTGCCCATTATTCCCGAACCTTGGCTGGTCTTTGAGCGGCTCGGCGAAATCTTTGCCGATAAGATTGCCATTCATGCGGCCTACAGCCTATGGCGCATCATGGCGGGCATCATGCTGGCGGTGACCATCGGCTATCCATTGGGGATTCTTATGGGCTATTTTGCCAAGGTGGACCGCTATCTGGCACCACTGGTCTATCTGACCTATCCCGTGCCCAAGATTGCGCTGCTGCCGATTTTGATGCTTCTAGCCGGCATTGGGGAAATGTCCAAAATCATCATGATTTTCCTCATCGTGGTGTTTCAGATTGTGGTGGCTCTGCGGGATGGCATTCGCGCCATTCCGGCGGAGACTTATTATCCGCTGTATTCGTTGGGCGCCAGATTTCGGCAGGTATTCCGTTATATTTTGGTGCCTGCCACCCTGCCCAATTTCATCACCGCCATCCGGGTGGCCATGGCTACGGCGGTGTCGGTGCTGTTCTTCACGGAGACTTTTGGCACCCAGTATGGCATGGGCTATTTCATCATGGATGCCTGGCTGCGGGTGAATTATCTGGAGATGTACACGGGCATTGTGATTCTGAGCCTTATCGGGCTGCTGCTCTTTGGCCTGCTCGACCTCATGGAAGGGCGGCTTTGCCGTTGGCAGATGAAATGAGGTTATGATGAGAAAGTTTGCATTATTTTTGGTCCTTTGCGCCGCGGTATTCGGCCTGCTTTATGGGGCAAAGTTCTGTCGCGACACTTTCGCCCAGACCGACGGCGGACTGGCCGTTGTAACGGTGAACAACTTAGGCCGGACGGATGGGCGGGTCCTGGAGGATGTACAGCGGACGGCAGAGGCTTTTCCCCAGTTCATGGAGGAAAAGTTTCAGGTTAAGTTGCAGCGTCCTACGCAAATCTGGGTGGGTGCTGATACCGCCCAATATCAGGAACTCTTAACCAAACGGCTCGGCATGGAGGAGAAAAATGCTCCCCAGAAGGCCCAATATACCAATGGTCAGTCCTCGGGGCGCAAGGCCATGGTGGCCATTGACGGGACTCGGAAAAAGCTTGGGGACAGCAGTGAGTGCATCAGCACTACGGCCCATGAGCTTTTTCATCAGCTGCAGTATGAGCTAAGTGACGGCCGCAGCGGCTATGAAAATTCCCTGTTCTGGCTGGAGGAGGGCACCGCCGATTACGCCGGTGCGCTTCTCTGTGAAAAGCTGGGCGGACGCTCGGTGGACAAGTGGTACCGGGATGCCCGCTTCACGCTGCAGAATGCCAGAAATGTGGCCAGCGTGGGCCAGCTGCAGCACACCACGGAAGCGGAACGGCTCGACATGATGACGACCCAGGCCAAGCATTATACCTTGGCGGATGTCATGACCATGTATCTGCTGAAGCAGTATGGCGGCAGCCAGCCGGAGCAAAAGATTGTGGCCTATTATAAGGGCATGGAAAAGGGCGAGGCCGAGCAGGTCTTTGCCCAGACCTTTGGGGTGGAACTGCCTGTATTTTTGCAGGAGTTTTCCCAGTGGTGGCAGAAGGAGCTTACGGCACCGGCCGAGGTGGACACGGTTATCCGCTCGGGGGCAAATGAAGCAGTTGCACGCCAGTTCCTGCAGCAGGTCAATCTTTCGCGCCAGTGGCTCAAGAGAAATTGGGGGCAGGATTTACATGGCCACTATCAGCTGGTGCTGGTAACGAGCCCCGAGGATTTTGCTGCGGCCATGGAGGAATATTGTCATGTCAGCCGGGAAGAAGCCAAAAAGACGGCAGATGGCAGCGTCTGGGCGGAAAACAACAGCACCGTGTTTGTAAATCTGGCCCGGGTCGAGGACAAACGACAGGCTATTTTTGTCAGTGGTACCATGATGAGCCGCCTCTTTATGATGCAGCAGCTGGGCAACGACAGCAGCGGTATGGCCTGGCTCTTGCGCGGAGGCAGTTATGTAGCCGGCGTTGGCAGGCTCGTGGAAGATGGGCAGGGCACTTTGCCTGCCTACCAAAAGGCTTGGCGCAAGGAACTGCGGCAGAATGCGCCGCTGCCTGCTGTGGACAAACTGCAGACCCCTGAGGACTTGCAGACGGCCATGAACCAGCACGGCAATGACCAGGTCAGCCGCCTCTGCGAGTACGCTGCGGCAGAACTCGTTAACCGCTACGGCTGGGCAAGTCTCTACGCCTGGCAGACGGCCACTCGTCAGTCCGGTGACGGCAGGCAGGCCTTTAGCAAGGTCTTTGGTCTGACACTGGCTGATTTTGCCGCGCAGATTCATTTGATGATTTATTGAGAAGCAAACTGCATAAGAGAAAATACCTAGCGGATGGTTGACAAGTCAAATTTGACTAGTCGGAACTATACGGTATCCAAACAGCTTGCATCTTTTGAAAAAATAGGATATATTATACCTAGTAGAAGCTTTAGAGGGGAGCGAAAGACAATGATGGTCAATACTGCAAACATGGTCTCGATGACCGAAGCCAATCAGAATTTCTCCAAGATTGCCCACATGGTCGATGCCAGTGGCTCTGTTGTGATTATGAAAAACAACGCCCCAAAGTATGTTCTGATTGAATATAAGCAGGTGGAAAAAGAAGCTGTCGCCTCTGATGAAGAGGTCATGGCTGTAACGGAGCGCTTGATGCAAAAGAATATGGAAGCCCTGAAGGTGCTTGCTAAATGAAAATATTAACCAAAGAACAAATTCTGGCTATCCATCAGCGTTGCATCGAAGAAACAGGCGGGTCCCTTGGCTTTAGGGACGAAGGAATGTTTGATTCAGCTTTAGCTCAACCGTACCAAAGTTTCAGTGGTTCAGAACTCTATCCAACTGTTGAGCAGAAAGCGGCAAGGCTCTGCTATGGCTTGGTGATGAACCATGCTTTCATAGACGGCAACAAACGTATAGGAACGATGGCGATGTTGGTCTTTCTGGCAATTAACGGCATTGAGTTGGAATACACGCAGAAAGAGCTGTCTGATGAGATTCTTGCACTTGCTTCTGGCGATATAGGATACAATGATTTGCTGGATTGGGTAAAGACACACAGCAATATTGCTGACGTTCAGCAGGGCTAGTAGGAGTTCGGCTACGCTTTAGTGGCTTTTATGGCACGGTTGTGGTGAAAATATCCTTGAATAGTGCCGCCCACTTGTGCTATACTAGTTACGTTATTTTGAAATTGAACCGCTTAGAAAAGCATTCAAACATTATTGGAGGGCGTAAGTTAATGATTAATAGTACTGATTTTCGCACGGGTTTGACCATTGAAATCGATGGCAACGTTTGGCAGATTGTGGATTTCCAGCATGTAAAGCCGGGTAAGGGCGCTGCTTTCGTGCGCACGAAAATCAAGAACGTAGAGACTGGTGCTGTTGTTGAACGTACGTTCAACCCGAATGAAAAGATGCCGGCTGCTCACCTTGAGACCCGCACCATGCAGTACCTCTATGAAGCTGATGGCATGTACACGTTCATGGATACGGAAACCTATGAACAGAGCGAACTCAACACCGAGACGCTTGGCGATGCTCTGAACTACCTGAAAGAAAACATGGAAGTAAACCTCCAGACTTTCAAGGGCCGCATCATCGGCATCAGCCTGCCGAACTCCGTTAACCTCACCGTTACGGAATGCGAACCCAGCGTTAAGGGCAACACGGCAACGGGCGCAACCAAGATGGCTAAGCTCGAAACGGGCTATGAAGTTCGCGTACCGCTCTTCATCAACGAAGGCGATGTTCTGCGCATCGATACCCGTACGGGCAACTACATCGAACGCGCATAAGCTAAATTTCCGATGTACGGTGACTGCCGCATCATTTTATGGTGCGGCAGTTTTATTATCTTTGTATTTTGCCTGCCAATAATTTCTCGTTAACCTGCATAAACTTGCATAAATTTGCAGGAATTTGCCTATTTATTCGCGAAAGTATGTTATAATAGTGATAGATTGTGTGAGTCGTATAGTATGGAGGGATTTGTAATGGATCAGGCAAATGAAATGGTAAAGAAAGACAATTCTCTGGGCTCAATCCGCATCGCCGATGAAGTGGTCAGCATTATCGCTGGTCTGGCTGCTACGGAAGTAGAAGGCATTGCCGGCATGAGCGGCGGTATCGCCGGCGGCATTGCTGAGATGCTGGGCCGCAAGAATTTCGCCAAGGGCGTAAAGGTCGAAGTAGGCGAAAAAGAAGCTGCTGTAGATCTCTATATTATCGTAAAATACGGTGTACGCATTCCGGATGTAGCTCTGGCTGCTCAGGAAAACGTCAAGCAGGCCATTGAGAATATGACGGGCCTTTCCGTGGTGGAAGTCAATATCCATGTACAGGGCGTAGGTTTCCCGGACGAAGAAGAGACCAAAGAAGAGGTACGCGTCCGCTAAGGCGAAGGAGCGGAAAGAGGCGTAGTCTATGAGTATAATCAATCGGTTTTTGTTATTGCTGTTGTCCCTGACTGGGCTTGCCCTTTCAGGGGCTGTTCTGGCGGCGGCCCTGCAGGTCCTGCCGGAAAATATCTGGCTCAAACAGATTCACTTTGCTTTGGTGCAGAAGGAAACACTGGTCATCTGTGCAGTCGCTTTGCTGATTTGCCTTAAGCTCCTGCTGGCGGTGTTTTCCCGCAAGGCTGGCGAACCTTCTACCAGCAAGGGTGAATATGTGATTGATGCAGGCCCCAAGGGTGAAGTGCGGGTGGCTTTGGAAGCCATGCGCAGTTTAGCTGACCGCATGGCCCGTGAAGTTCATGGCGTGCGGGACGCCAGGGTGCGCATCAAGGCCAAAAATCCGAAGGACGGAGCGGCCAGCCTGTCTCTGGATGTGGATTTGTCCGTGGGCCGGGAGGCTGATGTTTCCGTGGTGGCCAAGACGCTGACGGAGCGGGTGCAGGAACATTTCCGCCGCACCATGGCGCTGGAGGATATGCCGGTGAATGTGGTGGTGTCGGAGGTTTCCGATGCCGAGCCGGAAAAGAAGCATCGTGTGGTTTAAGGCGGTGAAGGCATAGTGAAGGAAGAATGCGGAAAAATATTGACCGAGCTATGGCAGAATCACCGCGGCAAGACCTGCGGTCTTTTGGTTGGCCTGCTCTTTGGCACAGCGGTGCTGTGCTTTGGCTTTTGGCAGACCTTCTTTGTGATTTGCTGCGGCCTTATCGGCCTGTTTATCGGCTTGCAGCTGGACAATGGGGAGGATGCCGTAGAGAACATGCGTGAAAGAGCATGGCGTCTCTTGGAGCGTTTTCAGCGCTGAATGGCGCATTGGTATATATTAAGATTTAAGGAAGGTAAGTAATGAGTCGTAGACAAGCAAGGGAAGCAGCCCTGCAGGCGCTTTTCCAGTTAGATTTGAATCATGGTGAGGAAGGCCAGCAGGAGCAGTATGAGACTCTCGCTATTGACACGGTTCTGGGTGAGGCAGAGAAGATGAGCGCCCATGACCGGGAGTTTGTAAATACACTGGTGCACGGCACCCGGGCGCATTTAGCAGAGATTGACAGCCTGATTGCCGCCAGCTCCAAAGATTGGAAAATCGAGCGCATGGCAACGGTGGACCGCAATATTACGCGGCTGGCAGCCTTCGAGATTCGTTTCTCCGAGGAAAAGCTCACGCCCAATATTGCCATTAATGAAGCTGTGGAACTGGCGAAAAAGTATGGTACGGATGATTCCAGCCGTTATGTCAACGGCATTCTGGGCGCAATGATGAAAGCTCAGTAATTGACAATGACTGCCAGACCCAAAGAGGGGCTGGCAGTTTCGTGTGTATGGGGGACGGTATGGCAGTTCATTCTGTCAGCGATGTCAATCGCTATCTAAAAGACCTGCTGGCGCGGGAGCCGCTTTTAAGCGGCCTTTCTGTGCGGGGGGAGATTTCCAATTTCAAACAGTATCCTTCCGGTCATTGCTACTTCACCTTGAAGGACGCAAATTCGGCGCTCAAATGTGTGATGTTCCGGAGCCGGGCCCAATACCTGCGCTTTCTGCCGCAGAACGGCATGCAGGTGGTGGCAGGCGGCACCATTTCCGTCTACGAGCGGGACGGCGTCTATCAGCTCTATGTGGACAGCCTGATGCCGGAGGGCACAGGCGATTTGGCGTTAGCCTTCGAGCAGCTCAAGAAAAAACTTTCGGCAGAAGGCCTCTTTGACCAGTCAAGGAAGCAGCCGTTGCCTGCCTTTCCGAAGAAAATCGGCGTAGTCACGAGTCCTGCTGGGGCAGTGCTGCGGGATATCTACCGGGTATCCAAGCGGCGCTGGCCTTCGGTACAGCTCGTGCTCTATCCCGTACAGGTGCAGGGGGAAGGTGCTGCTGAGCAGATTGCCCGCGGCATTGACTTTTTCGCGGAAGAATATGCCGTGGATGTGATTATCGCCGGCCGCGGGGGCGGCTCGATGGAGGACCTTTGGGCCTTTAACGAGGAGCCTGTGGTGCGGGCGATTGCGACCTGCCCGGTGCCCCTGATTTCGGCGGTGGGCCATGAGACGGACTTTACGCTGGCGGATTTTGCCGCTGATGTGCGGGCGGCAACCCCCTCACAGGCCGCAGAACTTGCCGTGCCGGACCGTGCAGAAGTCAAGCGTCAAGTGGAGAATTTGACAAGTCAGTTGACCCGTCAAATTCGGCGGGAAATCGACCTGCGCCGCCAGCGCCTTGACCATGTGCTGCAGAGCCGTGTTATGCGTCAGCCGCAAAGCATGCTGGCGGAACGGCGGCAGCGGCTGGACTTTTTACTGGCGGGCCTGCAGAATACGGCCAAGCAGGAACTGCAAAATAAGTCTCATGGCTTGAAACTGCTCCTAAACCGTCTGGCGGCCATCAATCCGGCGGCGGTTCTCGGCCGTGGTTACGGCATTGTGACGAAGCAGGACAAATTGGTGAGCAGTATAAACGCCGTGGAAATTGATGATGAAATACAGCTAAGCCTTACCGACGGAAGTCTCAAGGCAAGGGTTTTGGCAAAGACAGGGAAGGGTGAAGGTTAATGCCACGCAAGAAAGAACTTTCCTTTGAGGAATCGCTGACGAAGCTTGAAGCCATCGTCAAGGAGATGGAAAGCGGCGACAGCAGTCTCAAGGATTTAATGGATAACTATACCGAGGGCATGAAGCTGGGCGAAGCCTGTCTCAAGGAACTGGCCAAAGCCGAAGCTGCCATGGATGTAGTCGTGAATACAGACAACGGAAAAATCGTAGAACGCGAACTTACAATAGAGGGAGAATGACAATGGAGTTTAAGAAAATCTGGCAGGAACGCAGTGCCTTGGTAGAAGCACAGCTGGTAAAAGAACTGAATGAAGCAAATCCTTTGGATAAGACGCTCTGCGAGTCCATGAAGTACAGCCTCATGGCAGGCGGCAAGCGCCTGCGCCCCATTTTGGTTATGGCTGCTGCTGATGCAGTAGGAGCTAAGGGCACGGACTATCTCACCACAGGCTGCGCCATGGAGATGATTCATACCTATTCCCTGATTCACGACGATTTGCCCGCCATGGATGATGATGACTACCGCCGCGGCAAGCTCACCAACCATAAGGTCTATGGTGCCGGCATGGCAACACTTGCCGGGGATGCACTGCTGACTCTGGCCTTTGAAGTGATGCTGCGCCAGCAGGGTGTCAGCGCTGATACCCTTGTACGGGTGGTACGCGAAATCAGCACGGCGGCCGGTCCGGACGGCATGGTAGGCGGTCAGGCTCTCGATATGGAATCTGAGGACAAGCAGATTTCCATGGAAACCATGAAGAACATTCATCTGGGCAAGACCGGGGCGCTCTTCCGTGCAGCTATCCGCAGCGGCGCCATTTTGGGCGGCGCCAGCGAAGAAGTACTGGCGGCGCTGACGGTTTATGCCGACAACTTCGGTCTGGCCTTCCAGATTACCGATGATATTCTGGATGTCATTGGGGATGAATCCGTAATCGGCAAACCGGTAGGCAGTGATGAGAAAAACCATAAGTCCACCTATGTGACGCTGACTTCTCTGGAAGAAGCGCAGAAGCTGGCGCAGGATGCTGTGGACACGGCGATAGATGCCTTGAAGATTTTCGGCGGGGAAGCGGATTTCCTGCGGGAACTGGTAGCCTATCTGGTGAAACGCAATAAATAATGGGGAAGTGCGGATAATGATGTATCCATTACTGGAAAAAATTAAGGAACCGGCAGATATCAAGCGCTACAGCGTAAGCGAATTAGAACGTCTGGCCAAGGAACTGCGGGAATTTATCGTGGCCACTGTAGCGGAAAATGGCGGGCATCTGGCACCGAGTCTGGGGACGGTGGAACTGACCCTGGCTATGTATAGTGTCTTCAACTTTCCCAAGGATAAACTGATTTGGGATGTAGGCCATCAGGCTTACAGCCATAAGATTCTCACGGGCCGCCGGGAAAGATTCCATACCCTGCGGCAGAAGGGCGGCATCACAGGCTTTCCCAACCGTGCGGAATCGGATTACGATGCGTTTGGTGTAGGTCATGCCAGCACTTCCATTTCGGCGGCGCTGGGGATGGCCGTTTCCCGGGATTTAAGCGGCCGCAAAAACGAGGTTATCGCCGTCATCGGCGATGGCGCGCTGACCGGCGGTGAGGCCTTTGAGGCGCTCAATCAGGCCGGCGATTTGGGCAGCAAATTAATCGTCATCCTCAACGATAACGAAATGAGTATTGACAAAAATGTGGGCGGCCTTAGCGATTATCTCTCCCGCATCCGCATTACGCCTCAATACAACAAGGCCAAGAAGGATATGGGCAATCTCCTCATGAGCATTCCCCATATCGGGGACAAGGCGTTCCGCACGGCGCAGGTCGTTAAAGACAGCGTGCGGGCTGCTTTGGTGCCTGGCGGTATCTTTGAGGAACTGGGCTTCCATTATATCGGCCCGGTGGACGGCCATAATATCAGCCTCTTGCAGGAACTTTTCGAGCGGGTACGCGAGATGGACGGGCCTATCCTGATTCATGTTCATACCAAGAAGGGTAAGGGCTATGCTCCTGCGGAAATGGAGCCGGATAAGTTCCATGGCATTGGCAAATTTGACCAGCAGACGGGCAAGTGCCCGCCCAAGACCGGTGCCCCTTCGTATACCTCTGTATTCAGCAAGGCACTGATTGAACTGGCGGCGCAGAACAGCAACATCACCGCCATTACGGCGGCCATGCCCAGCGGCACAGGGCTGAAAGCCTTCGGTGAGGAATACCCGAACCGCTTCTTTGATGTGGGCATTGCCGAGGAACATGCGGTGACGCTGGCGGCAGGCATGGCCGCTGACGGCAAGCATCCGGTGGTGGCGCTTTATTCCACCTTTGCCCAGCGGGCCTATGACCAGCTCATGCATGATGTGTGCCTGCAGAATCTGCCGGTGACCCTTTGCCTTGACCGGGCAGGGCTCGTCGGTGCTGACGGGCCGACCCATCATGGCGCATTTGACCTGTCATACTTGCGGCATATGCCCAATATGACGATATTCGTGCCGAAGGATGAGGCGGAGTTAAGAGATATGCTGGCCAAGGCTGTCAGCATGGACAGCCCCACGGCGGTGCGTTATCCCAGAGGAACCGGCAAGGGTGTGGAACTTGTGGCAGGTTTTCAGGATATTCCCGTGGGCAAGGCGCAGCTTCTGCGGGAGGGCAGCGATGTGGCCATCTTAGGTGTCGGCCCCCTGCTCTACAAGGCCGAGGAAGCGGCAGAGCTCCTGCAGCAGCAGGGTATCTCTGCGGCGGTTGTGAATATGCGCTTTGTAAAGCCTTTGGATGAAGAGATGATTCGCCGTCTGGCTCATGTGAAGCTCATGGTAACGGTAGAGGAAAACAGCATTGCCGGCGGTTTCGGTTCGGCGGTGGCAGAGTTTTTGATGGACAGCGGTTTGAACCGCCAGCTTGACCTGCTGCGGCTGGGTCTGCCTGATAAGTTTATCGAGCAGGGAACCCAGGAAGAACTGCTGACCCTCTGCGGCCTGCAGCCGGAACAGATGGCAGCGAAGATAAAGGAAAGATTGAACTAATGGCAAAACAGAGATTGGATATACTTTTGGTAGAACGCGGCCTGGCAGGCAGCCGGGAGCGGGCCAAGCGCATGATTATGGCAGGTGAAGTTCTCGTGGATAATCAGAAGGTGGACAAAGCCGGGGCAACGGTAAAGGCCGAGGCGGAAATCCGCCTGCTCGGCAATGATATTCCCTATGTGAGCCGGGGCGGTTTGAAACTGGCCAAGGCCATGCAGGAATTTGGCGTGGGAATCGAAGGCAAGCGATGTGCCGACATCGGTGCCTCTACCGGTGGCTTTACGGACTGCATGCTCCAAAACGGGGCGGTGCAGGTCTTTGCCATCGATGTAGGTTATGGTCAGCTGGCCTGGAAACTGCGTACGGATGAGCGGGTGGTGAACATGGAACGCACCAATATCCGCAACGTGACGCCTGATGATATCGGCACACTGCTGGACTTTGCGTCCATTGACGTGGCCTTTATCTCGCTGACAAAGGTGCTGCCGGTTACCCATACCCTGCTGAATGACAACGGAGAAGTGGTGGCACTTATTAAGCCCCAGTTTGAAGCAGGGCGCGAGAACGTGGGCAAGAAGGGTGTTGTGCGCGACCCGAAAGTCCATGAAGAAGTTATCCGCAAGGTTACAGAATTTGCGCGGGAGCTGGGCTTTGTTACCATGGCCTTGACTTTTTCCCCAGTGAAGGGGCCCGAAGGCAATATTGAATATCTCATTCGTCTGTCCAAAGACGGAAGCCAGGAAGATACGGTAACGGAGGAACGCATTGTTACCGTGGTGGCGGAAGCCCACGGCGAACTGGATAAATAAATCTCCCTAAGGAGCGGTGTCTATGCCAATCAAAACCATAGCTATATTTCCCAATGTGAGCAAGCCGCAGTCTCCGGAAGTGCTGCGGCGGATTATGAAATTTTATCAGGATAAGGATGTACGCCTGATGCTCCCCGTGGACGAGTCCCGCTATTTTGATTTGGAATCTTTAGGCGTGTCCGATATCGAAAAGGAGCCAGCCGATATTGCCCTGTCTATTGGCGGGGACGGTACCTTGCTCGGTGTCTGCCGCCGTTATGGTGCCATGGCCGTGCCGGTTTGCGGCATAAACATCGGCACGTTGGGCTTTATGGCCGATATTGAACTAAGCGAGCTTGAGACAAAGCTGCAAAAACTTCTGGATGGAGACTACCGCATTGAACACCGCCTGCTCTTGGCAGGTTTTGCCAAGTCCGACGGCGAGGAGCGTTTCCTGGGGCATGCCATCAATGATGTGGTGGTGACCAAGGGCGGCGTGGCCCGTATGCTGCATTTGGGCCTGTCCATCAATGAATCCCATCTGATGGATTACAAGGCAGACGGCGTAATCGTGTCCTCGCCCACAGGTTCTACGGCCTACTCCCTGTCCGCAGGCGGGCCCATTATGAGTCCGTCCATTCAGGCACTGCTAGTGACACCTATCTGCGCCCATACCTTTAATATGCGGCCGCTGGTAGTGGGGCAAGATGATGTGGTGCATATCAAGATTGCCGCCATCCATCAGGATATCATCGTGACCTTTGACGGTCAGGAGAGCTTCCGCCTGCTGCCCGGGGATGAGGTAACGGTGATGAAGTCCACCGCCAGCGCCGGTATCATCAAATTCGAGGACAAGGACTATTATCAGATTTTAAGGACGAAACTTTGGAAGAACAATGGGGTGGAGTAATGACTACAGCAAGCAAACGGGAAGGTGAGAGCGTGAAAAGTGTGCGACAGGCCGTGATTAAGAATATTATTGAATCTCAGATTATCGAAACCCAGGAGGATTTGGCCGATGCCCTGCGTCAGCAGCGCATCAAGGTGACCCAGGCCACAGTGTCCCGGGATATCAAGGAAATGATGCTGATTAAGGTTCCGACCGGGGATGGCCGTTACCGCTATGCTTATCCCATGCAGAACACCGTTATCTTCACGGAGGAGCGCATGCAGCGCTTATTCCAGGATACGGTGATTCATTGTGATTACAGCGAAAACATCGTCGTGGTCAAGACCCTGCCCGGCGGTGCCAACACTGTCGCTTCGGCCCTTGACCATGCCAACTGGCCCGAAGTGCTGGGGACGGTAGCCGGGGATGATAACATCTTTATCATCGTCAAGCCCAAAGCTGCTGCCAAGACCGTTACGGAGCGTCTTACGTCTTTCTTGCAGTAAAGGAGCGGGCTGGCAATGCTGAAAACATTAACGGTTTGGAACTTTGCCCTGCTCGAACATGTGCAGGTGGAGTTCGGTGAAGGCCTCAACATCCTGACGGGTGAAACCGGTGCAGGTAAATCCATTTTGATTGATGCGTTGGGGGCTATTTTAGGGCAGCGGGTGTCCTCAGATGCCATCCGTACCGGCTGTGACTGGCTGCGTGTGGAGGCAGTTTTTACGCTGGATGATGAGTCCCTGGGGCTGCACGAGCTGCTCGCAGGGCAAGCCATTGACGATTCGGAAGGCCTTTTAATCATCACCCGGCAGGTCACCAAAGGCGGCCGCAGCATGGTGTTGGTGAACGGCTGCCATGTGACCTTGACCATCCTCAAGCAGATTGGCGCCTTCCTCGTGGATATTCACGGGCAGAATGAAAATCTGGCCCTGCTCAAAGAAGAAAGCCAGTTTGCCCTGCTCGATAATTATGACCCGGATTTGACGGAGGCTCTGGCCGCTTACCGGCAGACCTATGGCATTTGGAAAGGGAAAAAGCAGGAACATGCAGAAAAGGAGCAGTCTGCCCGCGAATATGCCCAGCGGCTGGATATGCTGCGCTGGCAGGACAAGGAAATCAGCGAGGCAGAGCTCAAGGAAAATGAGGACGAGGAATTAGAGGCGGAAATCCGCAAGCTGTCCCATGCGGAAAAGATTGCCGGCTTTGTGGAAGAATCCTATAATCTTCTGGATGTGGGCACGGGAAACGGCAGTGCCGTGCTGACGGCTGTGGCCAAGGTCAAGAAGAATCTTGAGGACATGAGCCGCTATGATGATAACCTGGCCAATACCTATACCATGGTGGAGGAGGCCTATATCTCCCTGCAGGAAGCGGCGGGTGAGCTGCGTGATTACGGCGAGTCTCTGGAGTTCCAGCCAGCTAAGCTCGATAAACTGCAGAACCGCATGGATGTCATTGACCGCCTGTGCCGTAAATACGGTGCCACCATTGCCGATGTTCTCGAACATCAGCAAAAGGTTCAGCAGGAGCTTATGGACATCGAAAATTATGATGAGGATATGGCTAGGCTCGAAAGAGAAATTGCCGCTCTGGAAGAAAAACTGCGGCAAAAGGCAGAGCACTTGACAAATCTTCGTCAGCGGGCGGCAGGGGAGCTTGCCAGCGCCATTGGCGGCCAGCTGGTAGCTTTGGGCATGCCGCAGGCGGCCTTCCATATCCGGGTGGAACCGGCAGAAAAATATCTGGGCAATGGTGCCGATACAGTGGCCATGTACTTTTCCGCCAATCCCGGCGAGGAGGAGAAGCTCCTGTCCAAGGTGGCTTCAGGCGGTGAGCTTTCGCGTATCGCGCTGGCCATCAAGACGGTGGCGGCTTCACGGGATTCCTCCGTGCCGAGCATGGTCTTTGACGAAATCGACACGGGTATCGGCGGCCGCACGGCTCAGATGGTGGCCGAACGCATTGCACTCGTGGCGCAGTACAAGCAGGTGCTCTGCATTACGCATCTGCCGCAGATTGCCTGCATGGCGGACAATCACCTCTACATTGCCAAGACCAGTGCTGGAGATTCCACGGTGACTCAGGTACGGCCGCTTTCTGAGCGCGAGCGCATCAGCGAAATCGCCCGCATGGCCTCCGGCGTGGATGTGACGACGGCTTCGCTCGATAATGCCAAGGAAATGGTGAGCCATGCGAAACTCACCAAGCAGAAATTTGCAAGTGCTAAGGTCGGATGAGGATAATCATCCAGCCTAAAAGACGCCCGGTGGCGGATAATACATTTTCTCTGCTTATGCAGGCTTGCCTAACGCGACGGAAATGCATTATTCGCCACTGGGCTTTACTGTCGTTATATAAGAGTTCTAAGACAGCTAATTGTTCTTCTGTGGGTGGCTTGGTAATTATTGTCAGTGGAAAAAATAGCCTTTTAGTGTTAAAATCAAGGCAAGAAGATTGCGAAAATGAGGTGGATGTATAATGGAGCGTGTGGTTTACCATGGCAGCAATATAGCGGTTATACAGCCGAAAATATTGATAAACGGATATTACAAAGATTTTGGCTATGGATTTTATTGTACGGATATTGAAAAGCAGGCAAAACGTTGGGCGTTGACACGCAGAGGCGATTCTGTTGTCAGCAGCTATGTCTATAAGGAAGATAAGGCTTTGAAGCAGTGTGTGTTTCCGGAAATGACAGAGGCATGGTTGGAATTCGTAGTAGAGTGCCGCAGAGGAAAAGAACACGAATATGATATTGTAGAAGGTCCTATGGCTGATGACCAAATTTGGGATTATGTAGAGGAATATACAGCAGGAAACATTTCGAAAACAGCATTTTGGGAGTTAGTTAAATTTCGATATCCGACCCATCAGATTGTTTTTTGCACTGAGGCGGCATTGAAAGCTTTGAATTACAGAGGAAGTGAGAAGCTATGACCAATATTTATTTTCCTGACGAAGAAATCACGACAAATGATTTATACTTCGTATGCTATATGATTGAGCGATTAGCACGCAGGCTTCATCAAAAAAACAGATATGTTGTGAACAAAATCGGCAGGGAGGGCCTGTGTCATTTACTTAGCGTAGCAAATGTACTCCATGCAGAAAATCCATTGGCAGTAGAGGATACATGGATTAGGGACTATGATTTGCAGACGGGGGCAATAGATGTTATGGCAGTTGACAAATCCTTAGTCGATGAAATTCCTACATCTTTGCAGATGGGAAAGGTTTATCAGCGATTGATAAAAGATACCATGTTGCCCGAAGAAAACTATGCCGATGGTATTATCCGTGTTTATAATGATGCGTTATGTGATGTGCTGGATAATTACAATTGCAGTGCCTACTATGAACCCTCTTATGTAATTGCCAGAGCATATTTGGAAGGTGGGTTCTAAAGTATACAATGAATAACTATTGCGAAAATTATTATTATACGGTAAAATGGGACTAGAGAACTAAATAGACAAGAGGATTAGAAAAGGACGAGTTCATAATGAAGCCGTCACGACAACAGCGGTTTCGGGTGGATCTGGAATCGATAAGATTCGACCGGCAAGTAGTCACTGAGAAAGCGAGGGATTACTGTGGAAAATTTTTATCGATGGCTGTTGTCTGCTTCCTGGGCTGAGCGTCTGAGAGCCTATGCTTATATCGAGAAGGACTTACGGCATCAGAAACGCTGGGTGATGAACGAGGACAAGTGGGAGGATATGAAGATGCTTGTGGGGCAGATTCTCTCCATTCACTTCAAAAAGTACCCGGCCAAAGATGTGGCAGAGTTTTCCCAGAGGATTAGCAGGTTATATCAGTTGTTGTTGGCGCCCATGTCCGAGGAGAAGAGCCGCAACCATGTAATCAGCAAGAACTTGCTGATGGACATCTATGATGAGGATGATATTGCTGCCCGTCAGGCAATACAAGCGTTCTTTCATCAAAAGCGTTGTCAGGAAAATCATTCGGTGCTCGACAATCTGTTCCGGTGCTACGAGTATATGATGGACCTGGCGATGAGCCGATATATGGCCGTAACGGTATGAAGATAGCAGCCCGCAGGAAAATCTGCGGACTGTTATTTTTTTTTACTTTTTTTGCCTGGGAGGCAGGAAAAATTTTTCTCCTTAGAAGAATGGGGGAGAAGGAAAAGCAGGGAAAAGTCAAGACTGGTTATCAAAAATTTACCATGCTATACTTTCAAATGTGTGATTTTTCCGCTGGAAAACTGGGAGTTTTACTATGAAATCTTTGCGAGTCATGCCCAAAGGGCACAGAGTCGCTTAGATTTCGTGTAAGGGCGTAGTGCGAAATACTGTTTCGCACGAAGTTTTGTAAGGAGGCTTTGACTTATGACAATGGATACACAGGGGAAGGAATTGGCGTGTATCGAGCGTTTGGGAACGCTGTGCGCCATGAGTGAATGGACGGAGGATCAGCTGGAGGATATGCTGAACATGCTGCGGGATTACGGTGCCAGCTGTGAGTATGACGGCTACCGTACCGGCTATGACGAAGGCTACAACATGGCTTTGGCTGATGCCGTGGAAGCCGCTCAGCGTGTCAGCGTCGGCTAAGGATGTTGACAGGTCAAGGGATAATCAGTATAATTAGTAGCAGGTAATAAGTCTGGCGCAGTTCTGACGGTTTGTGGATTACCGCGGGGCCGTGCTGATGCTTTTTCAAATAGCTTGCCGCCTGGGCAGAGTGCGGATGCTTTGCCCAGGCGGCTTTACTTTGTCTAAGCGTAAACAGGAGGATTATTATAGAATGCAAGAATTATGGCAGGGATTCCGTCCCGGAAAATGGCAGACGAAAATTGATGTACGTGACTTCATCCAGAAGAACTATACGCCCTATGAAGGCAATGCAGATTTCTTAGCGGACGCTACGGAAAACACCATGGCTGTGTGGGAACGCTGCAAGGATTTGCTGGCTCAGGAACGGGCCAAGGGCGGTGTGCTGGATGTGGATACGGAGACGGTTTCCACCACTATTTCCCATGGCCCCGGCTTTATTGACCAGGCACATGAGTCCATTGTGGGCCTGCAGCTCGATGCACCCTTGAAGCGCGGCCTTATCGTCAACGGCGGTCTGCGCATGGCGCAGCAGGCTGCCGCTGAATACGGCTACACGGTCAGCGATAAGATTACGGAAATCTATTCTAAGCATGTTAAGACCCATAATGAAGCGGTCTTTGAACTCTATACCCCGGAAATGCGCAAGGCCCGCCATCTTGGCCTTCTGACCGGCCTGCCCGATGCCTATGGCCGCGGCCGTATCATCGGCGACTACCGCCGTGTCGCACTCTACGGTGTTGACCGCCTGATTGAGCAGAAGAAGCTCGATAAGGAAGAGATGTACAGCGGGGCTATGGATGCGGACAAGATGCGTGCCCGCAGTGAAATCGCCCAGCAGATTAAGGCCTTAAATGACCTGAAGACCATGGCAGCAGGCTATGGCTTTGACATCAGCGTGCCGGCTAAGAATGCCAAGGAAGCTGTACAGTGGGTATACTTTGGTTATCTGGCTTCCGTCAAGGAACAGAATGGCGCCGCCATGTCCATTGGCCGTGTGAGCACCTTCCTCGACATCTATATGGAACGCGATTTGGCCAATGGTGTGATTACCGAAGCCGAAGCGCAGGAATACATGGACCAGCTCGTCATCAAGCTGCGCATGGTGCGCATGCTGCGTACGCCGGAATACAATGAACTCTTTGCCGGTGACCCCATCTGGGTAACGGAATCTGTCGGCGGCATGGGTGAGGATGGCCGTACACTGGTGACGAAGAACTCCTTCCGTGTACTGCATACTCTTGAAAATCTGGGCCCGTCCCCGGAACCGAACCTCACGGTGCTCTGGAGCAAACGCCTGCCGGAAGGGTTCAAGAAGTATGCGGCAGAAATCTCCATCAAGACTAGTGCCATTCAGTATGAAAATGACGAGGTTATGCGTCCGGCCTATGGTGATGATTACGGCATTACCTGCTGCGTGTCCGCTATGAAGCTCGGTAAGATGATGCAGTTCTTCGGCGCCCGTGCAAACCTGGCCAAATCTTTGTTGCTCGCCATCAATGGCGGTAAGGACGAAAAGAGCAACGAACAGCTGGCTCCGGAAATGCCGCTGCCTGCAGATGGCATTCTCGACTACGCCGATGTGCGCAAGAAGTATTCCAAGGTACTTGCATGGCTGGCGAAGCTCTATGTGAACACTATGAACGTGATTCACTACTCCCATGACCTGCATGCCTATGAAGCCGGTCAGATGGCTCTCCATGACAGCAAGATTGAACGCCTTATGGCCTTTGGCGTGGCAGGCCTTTCCTGCGCGGTGGATTCGCTGTCCGCCATCAAATACGCCAAGGTTACGCCGATTCGCAATGAGTTTGGCGTAGCTACGGATTTCAAGGTGGAAGGGGACTTCCCGAAATTCGGCAACAACGACCCGCGCGTGGATGAACTGGCGCACGAGTTGACTCACGAATTCATCACGGAGCTTAGAAAGCATAAGGCATACCGTGGGGCAGAGCATACCCTGTCCATCCTGACCATTACGTCCAACGTCATGTACGGCAAAAAGACCGGCACCACGCCGGATGGCCGCAAGATTGGCGAACCTCTGGCACCGGGGGCTAACCCCATGCATGGCCGCGATAAGAGCGGCGCACTGGCTGCCATGAAGTCCATTGCCCATCTGGACTATGCGGACTGCCGGGATGGTATCTCCTATACCTTCTCCATGATTCCTTCTGCTCTGGGCAAGACGGATGAAATCCGCGTGCAGAACCTCACGGCTATGCTGGACGGTTACAGCGGTTATGAAGCACATCATATCAACATCAATGTCCTCGATAGAGCTGTATTGGAAGATGCTATGGAACATCCGGAAAATTATCCGCAGCTCACCATCCGCGTGTCCGGTTATGCGGTGAACTTCATTAAGCTCGACAGACCACATCAGTTGGAAGTAATCCAGCGTACCTTCTATGAAGCCATGTAAGATGCTGCAGGGATATTATCATTCCAAGCTGAGCTTTGGCACGGTGGACGGCCCCGGCATCCGCTATGTGCTCTTCCTTGCCGGTTGTCAGCTGGGCTGTGCCTTTTGTCACAACCCCGATACCTGGGCCCGAGGTGAGCAGCAGATTACGGCAGACGAAGTGCTGACGGAAATGGAGGACTATCGTAATTTCTACGAGTCCTCCGGGGGCGGCCTGACGGTTTCCGGCGGTGAGCCCCTGCTGCAGCCGGAGTTCTTGTCAGAGCTCCTGGCAAAGGCAAAGGTAGCGGGCTTTCATACCGTCATCGACACTTGCGGTCTGGCCGCTAAAGAGGCTATCCTGCAGGTTTTGCCACATACGGACAGGGTGCTCTTTTCCTTGAAGGGCTGCACGGAAGCCAGCTATCAGGCGCTGACCAAAGCAAAGTTTGGCACCATACGGGAAAATCTTGTCTGCATAGCCAAACGCAAGCCTGTAACCCTGCGCTATGTGCTGATTCCCGGCTATACGGCAGGGAAGGACAGCTTGGCGGAGCTTATCCGTCTCGTGCACAGCCTGCCGGGGGATGTGGAAGTGGAGGTCCTGCCTTACCATACCATGGGCATTGCCAAATGGGAGGCCTTGGGCTGGGACTATCCACTGCAAAGTGTGCCGGAACCAACCAAAGAAGAAGTAACGGTCTTTCGCCAAGCCTTAAAACAGGCGGGCATAAAATTAGCGGCAACGGAGAAATAACCGTTGCCGCTTTTGCGCATATGTTATCGTTTATATTTCGCCCTCATCCATGATGCCCAGCTTCCGCCTCCAGTAGCGGGAGTAGATGGCGCCCAGCGGGTTATGGGCAAGTAACCTGTCCTTTACCACCAAGGTGGTGACAGGGCCGGGGCAGGCGGAATTGAACAGGGTATCGTGCCCCACGCAAAGACCGCAGGAGATAAAGATTTCTGTACCCTTGTCGGCGAGAATCTTAGCTTGCATCTTGGGATTGCACATGGCTTCGTGTTCGAGCTCGGGCTTGACCTGCTTGAGGCCGAGTTCCTTCTTGTTGAAGCTGCAGTTCTTGCAGCAGACACTGTAAAATTCAAAACCCTGCTGCTGATAGTAACGGGCGATATACTTTGCTTCGGCGTTCAGTCCGATGCAGAAGGCCATGCCCAGTTTTTTATAGCCCATGGCTTTGGCAAATTCTGCCGTTTCCTGCAGGCGGGTGATATTGCTGTAGAAGGTGCCTTCCACATAAGCGGCGGCCTTCATAATCTGACGTTCCTCCTCATTGTAGGCAGCAAGGATGGTTTCCTTGTCAAACCCGGTACAATTTACGCCCTTGGTATAGCAGGCGTGCGTTTTGCAGTTGGCACAATCGGCGTTCATAGGTAAAACCTCCTGTTTTCTGATGCTTTCATTATAGCGCGGGAAAAAGTATTCTTCAAGGCAGGTACTGCCCAAATAAATTTAAGAAACACCTCCCGGCTTACGATATATTCAGCAGGGAGGTGTCTTTATGAAAGTGGCAGACAGCATGGAAATCTCTGCAGGCATGACCAATATAGAGCGGGCAAGGGCAGAAGGCTCCGATGCTTTCAAGAAAATGTTTTCCGGGATGGTTCAGGAACGGGTGGAAAGCCTCACGGAAACGCTCGAAGAAATGAATGCCCGTCAGCAGGAAATAAAGCAGCTCAAAGAGCAGCAGCATTTTACCGAAACCATCCGTCACATACTGCCTGATGGCAGTATTCTCGTACGGGAATACGTGGATGGCAAGCTGGACAGCTGCTACCGCAAGCGCCCTCATCTAAAGGATGTGCCGGACGAAAGCAAGCCCCTGCCCCGAGCGGCAGATGGCACAGTTTTGGAGGCGCAGATAAAAATGAAACAGGTACCTGCTGTGCGTATCTTTGAAGATATTGGCTAAATTTAGAGCCTGACAAGTTTTATTTGACTTGTCAGGCTCTGTTTCTTTTATATCGTTTTTGACTTGTCAAAAGCTGACTGGTCAGAAATTGACTTGTCAGCCGGGGGCGGGACGAGCAGCAGGAAGCAGGCCAGAATATCGTCCACCTGAGAGGACTTGGCCACGCCGGTTTTGCACCAGAAGGCGAAGTGTTCGCAGTTGTTGAGCAGCAGGCTGTAGCCCTGTTCGCCGAGCTTGCTGCGTGCTCGGTCGATGGTTTCCTGAGGGGAAAATGAGGTGATTTTGCCGTCAAATACCCGCTGGATAATCCAGTCAAAGAGGTGAGTGTCCGCAGTCGGGCCAATGCCGTTCAATACATATAAGGTATCGCTGTCTGACATGAACTCTGCCAGTGTGGTTTCCGTGATAATGCCGTCGCTGAGCAGGGGATGGTGTTCCTTGTGATAATGGATAACCTGCTCATTGCCTGAATAAATGCCAAAATGGCGGTAGCCCTTGCGCTTGACATAGACGATATCACCGGTGTTAGCTGTTATCATAAGGAACATCCTCCCCTTAGCTTGCGCGTATTTATTTGCCAATCATCATGCTGATGATTTCCTTGTCGGTTTCCTTCATGCCGATGCGTCCGAGGCGGCTGATGTTGCGGATGGTGTTTTCCACGCCCTTTTCGACGAGGCCGTCACCGCCGTAGAACTGCTGGCCGTTGCGGTACATCTCAAAGCCTAGGATACCTGCATCCACGGCGGCAGAAATCTTGGCGGCACAGGAGGCCTTGGCGCCGTCACAGACAATGCCGGAGGTGATGGCCAGCGCATTGACGATGGTGTGGATGACGGATTTGTAGTCGCCGCTGCAGAGCCAGGCAATGCCGGCACCAGCCCCGGCTCCGGCGCTGACGGCACCGCAGTAGGCAGACAGGCGGCCAATCCCTTCCTTTTCGTGGAGGGTAACGAGATTGGCCAGTACGAGGGCGCGATAGAGTTTTTCCTTATCCGCGCCTAATTCCTTGGCGTATTCAATGACGGGCAGGGAAACGGTCATGCCCTGATTGCCACTGCCGGAGTTGATGACGACCGGCAGTTCGCAGCCGTTCATGCGGGCATCGGAACCGGCGGCAGCCTTGGCGCGGGCCCGGATATGGACGGAGCTTCCGTAGGCTTTTAAGAGGGTCTTGCCGATATTGGCGCCGTAGTCGTTTTTGAGGCCTTCTTCGGCAATGGCCGTGTTATAGGCAATCTGGCGGTCGATAATCTCCTGCACATCGGCCAAGTCGCAGCTCATGGCAAAGTCGTAGATATTTTCAATGGTCAGGCATTCGTAGTCCGGCTTGCCCGTGTCCACGGTGTTTACGATTTCCTTTTCGAGAAGGACCTGGTTGTTGCGGGTGATTTTGACGATATTGGTGTGCTCATTGACCACCTGAACTTCCACCGTATCTGCGCCTTTGCTGGCCGTGACGATAATATCGAGTACATGGTCGGACTCGGCAAATTCTACGCGCAGTTCCGTCTGCTTCATGTAATCTGCGAGCTTGGCCTTGTCCTCATCCTTGGCATGGGCGATGACTTCGAGGCCTGCTTCTTCGTCCCCGGCCACAATGCCAATAGCAGCAGCAGCTTCAATGCCCTTGCGGCCGCCGGTGTTAGGCACGATAACGCTCTTGACGTTCTTGATGATGTTGCCGCTGGCGGCAATGGTGACCTTGTCCGGCAGGCAGCCTAAGACGGCTCTTGCTTTGGCAGCGCAGTAGGCAATGGCAATGGGTTCCGTGCAGCCCATTGCCGGAACCAGCTCGCGTCTGAGGATTTCAACATAGTTTCGATAGGTGGGGCAATTCTTTTCCATTAAAGTATCTCCATTCGTGTCGTTATTGTGCTGTCTTATAGCAGGTCGCTTAATTTTTTGCCATAGAAGAAGTCGTGTACCAGCTGGTGATATTCGGTCCAAAGGGGGAGGGTTTTGCAGATGCCCTTGCGGGGACATTCTGGCTCCTTGTCCGTCAGACAGGCAACCGAGGCCAATGTGCCTTCCATGAGTTCGATGATTTCGCCGACGGTGTATTCCTCGGGACGGCGGCAGAGCTTGTAACCGCCGCCTTTGCCGCTGGCTCCTGTCAGCAGACCTTCTTTTACCAAATCCTTGACGATAATTTCCAGATATTTTTTGGAAAGTTCCTGGCGGGCGGCAATATCCTTCAAGGGGATATATTTGCCATTTTCGTTTTCAGCCAAATCCAGCATAACGCGCAGGGCATAGCGCCCACGAGTGGAAATCATACCATCAGCTCCGTTCTTTCGCTATTCTTATCCACCCATTATACTGCAAGGCGAATGGGGTTGGCAACAGCGTTTTTGGTGAGTCTTTGACATGACAGCATTTGACTTGTCAATTTTGACTTGTCAGCTCGCAAGGTATATGCTACACTGTGAGTAAATAAATTACACAGGTGAGCATCATGGACAAGGCAAGTTATATCGCCATTGACCTCAAATCCTTCTACGCTTCCGTGGAATGTGTGGAGCGGGGGCTTGACCCGCTGACCACGAATCTGGTGGTGGCAGATGAGAGCAGGTCAGAAAAGACCATCTGCCTTGCCGCCAGTCCCGCCATCAAACAGTATGGCGTACCGGGGCGGGCAAGGCTTTTTGAGGTGGTGCAGAAAATCAAATATGCCAACAGGCTGCGGGCGGCTAAGGCACCGGGCGGAAAACTCGTGGGCGAATCCTGTGACAGTCAGGAACTGGCCGATAATCCCCAGCTTGCCATCGGTTATATCGTGGCTGTCCCCCGCATGGCACTCTATATGAAATACAGCGGGCAGGTGTTCGGCGTGTACCTGCGGTATATCGCTCCCCATGATATTCATACGTATTCCATTGACGAAGTTTTTATCCATGTGGCGTCATATCTCGCTACCTATAAAATGACGGCGCATGAACTCGCCCGAAAGATGGTGGGGGATGTGCTGACGGAAACGGGCATTACGGCCACGGCAGGTGTGGGCAGTAATATGTATCTGGCCAAGATTGCCATGGACATCACCGCCAAACATATGCCACCGGACAAGGACGGCGTGCGCATTGCCGAACTCGATGAAATGCGCTATCGTCAGCAGCTCTGGGCGCATACCCCCATAACGGATTTTTGGCGGGTGGGGCGAGGCTATGCCCAGAAACTTGCCGACATGGGGCTCTACACCATGGGCGATATTGCCCGCTTTTCGCTGCAGGTCTATGGTGAAAATGAACTCTATAAGACCTTTGGGGTGAATGCAGAACTTCTGATTGACCATGCCTGGGGATATGAACCCTGCATGATGGAGGCGGTCAAAGATTATCGGCCGACCAGCACGAGCCTCAGCAGCGGTCAGGTACTGCACGAACCCTATACGAATGAACAGGCGCGGCTGATTGTCTGGGAGATGATGGACCAGCTTGTCTTTGATTTGCTAGAAAAGAAACTCGTGACCAATCAGGTGGTGCTCGATGTGGGCTACGACATCGAGAACATGGCCAAGGGTTATACTGGCCCTGTCCATATCGACCATTACGGACGCAAGGTGCCCAAGGCTGCGCATGGAACTGTGAGCCTTGCGCAGCATACTTCCTCGACGAAAGAACTCCTGCAGGAAACGCTGGCCCTCTATGACCGCATAACCATGCCGCAGCTTCTCGTGCGCCGCCTTACCGTGACCGTAGGCCGCCTGATTGCAGAGGACAGTCTGACCAGTCAAAAGGAAGCGGTGGTGCAATTTAATCTCTTTGACAATCTAGAGGAGAGAACCCGCCAGGAAGAAGCGAAGCAGCGCAGCGCGCAAAAGGAAAAATCCCTGCAGCATGCAATGCTGGCCCTAAGAAATAAATTTGGCAAGAACGCTGTGCTGAAGGCGGCGAACCTCAAAGAGGAGGCGCGCACCATAGCCAGAAACAGTGAGATAGGAGGACACAAGGCATGATTCCCCAGAGAACAAGTGAAGATTACGCCGATATCGTGAACCTGCCGCGACCGGAGCCGCAGAACCATCAGCGTATGCCACTCGCCAAGCGGGCGGCACAGTTCGCCCCTTTTGCAGCGCTGACAGGTTATGACAAAGTGGTGGCCGAAACCATCCGTCAGCATGAAGAAAGCATTGACGATTAAAAATCTCGTTGTTGACAAAAATGGCAAAATCCTTATAATAAATGATTAGCAAGCTAATTATTTTATGGTGGAGATAATTATGAAACGGGAAATTATACCGACCTTTGCCGAATTGGAACGGCATAAGAAGCTGGTGCCGGAGATAAATCCGGCGGCAGTCATCGCCATGCTGGGCATCAAGATGGCCAGTGATGAGATTCAGCAATCCATTTTGGATGTGCTGCAGCAGAGCTATCAGTTGTCCGAGGGTAAGTTCTGTGCGCTGGTGGTGCTTCATCAGTATGGCGAAAAGGGCATAGCCCCGTCAGAACTTGCGGCCAAAGTAGGCGTGACCCGCGCGACCATCAGCAATATGCTGCGGCGCATGGAACGGGATGGACTGGTGGATATCAATCCTGCCGCACAGGATGGCCGGGCCAAGGTCGTGAGCCTGACGAGAGCGGGCTGTGAATTCATGGAAGAGATTTTGCCGCCGCATTATCTGCGGGTCAGCAAACTGATGGAAAAACTGACCGAAGCCGAGCAGAAAGAACTCATTATGCTGCTGGAAAAGTTAAGTGCCTAAGGCACTTATTTTTACGTCAAAGTAGTTAGCTAGTAAACTATATAAGGAGAGAATCGAGAATGAACACAAAAGAAAAAGCCAAGCGTACGGGCATTGTATTTATTGCCCTCCTGATTATCGGAGGACTGGTGCTGATGTATAAGGGCAATGATGCGCTGGTGCTGGCCACGGAGAAGAAGGAAGGGATACTTACCGCCGAGCAGGTCAAGATGTCCTTTGATTCCGTCAGCGGGCGGCTCATCAAAGAAGCGGTGAAGGAAGGCGATTATGTTCATAAGGGTGACGTCATCATGGAGCTGGACTCCACGGACACCGACCTTTCCATTGCCAAGCTCAAGACCCAGATTGCTCAGATGGAAGCGCAGATTGCCTCCACCAGCGGCACGCAGGGCATCAACTATCTGAAAGCCGATACGAGTGAAAGCCAGAACTACCGTGGCATCGACCAGCAGCAGGCGGCTTTGCAGTCGGCGAATGTCACCTTGAAGAATGCCCAGCTTGATTATAACCGCAAGGCCTCTTTGGTGGAGGCCGGAGCCATTGCTCAGTCCCAGCTGGATGATGCGGAGATGACCCTCAATGTGGCTCGGGCCAATGTAGAGCAGCAGCAGCAATTATTGAACAAGCTGACCGCTGTCACCAATGGCAGCGGCACGGACTCCATTGCACAGGCGCGGATGTCTGCCGACAACATGGGCAATGATGTGGAAGCCCTGCGTCAGCAGAAGGCGGCCCTCGAAGTGCAGTTGAAGGAACTTGAAGTGGCCAAGGAACGTCTGACCCTGCGCGCTCCCGAAGATGGCAAAATCCTTAAAGTGCTGGCTAAAGAAGGGGAAATGATTTCTCCGTCCACGCCGGTGGTGCTGCTCGAAAGCAGCCGCAGCTACTACGATATCTATATCAGCGAAAAGCAGGCCGCAGGCCTCTCCGAGGGCATGGAAATTACCGGCACTACGGTAGCTGGAGAAAAGAAGGTTACGGGGACGGTACGTCTTTTGACGCAGGCTCCGGGCTTTGCGGATTTGAAGCAGTCCCGCGAAAAGGGCCAGTCTGACCTTTCGGCATTTCAGGTGCGTATCTATATTGACCCGCAGGATGGTATTATCCCGGGCATGACTATTGGGGTGAAAGACAGTGAATTCACTAAGAGATGAAATTAAGTTCCTGTTCTCTGGTCAGGGCATGCCCTATGAAAAGGTCTGCATCATGGTGGCCATGGTTATCACGCTGTTTGTGTCGGTGCTGCTCACTGGCAACATTGCCAAGGATGTTAAAGTCGTTGTTATCGATTTGGATAACTCGGCTTATACGCGAGATTTGACCAATCGCATAGATGCCTCAGAGTATATGAAGGTTACGGCGGTGCTGAATACGGCGCAGGACCCCAAGGATTTATTCTATCAGGACAGGGCTTTTGCCGTGGTGTATTTCCCCAGAGGTCTGGAAAAGGATAGATATACGGGTGTGGCAGCCAATATTGGCGTGTTCTACGATAACACGAACTCGGCCAATACCAGCAACATCAAAGAAGCGTTAAATGAAATCGTAGGGCTGGATAACGCGATGGCCAACGGTGATGTGGGCAGTACCAATGACAGCATTTACGGCAACGTGAGCCTTGCGACCCGTAACCTCTTTAATCCGCAGGAATCCAAGGACAACGGGGAAACGTTGGGCTTCTTGTTCTTCTTTGGTTCGATGTTCTTTACCTTTGCAACCATTGGTATGATACCGCGTCTTAGGCTTACACATCAGCTGGATAAAGTTCTGCTTGAGGGCACGCCCTGGGATTTATTGGCAAGACTCATTCCCTATGGCTGCTGTCTGATGGTTTCCTGGGTGCTGGGATTGGCGGTACTCCGGGTATGGGGGGATTTGACCTTTTCGGGAAATCTCTTTACCTTTATCTTCGTGCAGATATTTTATATTTTCACCGTGGGCACCTTGTCCTTGATGTTTGGCTGGACGGCAGCCAACCCCGGTATTGCATCAAGCCGTATGATTCTCTTTATTCCTGGCGGTTTTATTCTAGGGGGCGGTGCTGGTCCGACTACCTTCTTTGCGGATTGGGTGGTAAAATTCAGCCATGTATTTCCGCTTACCTGGGAATTTCATTTTGAACGGGATATCATTGCCCGGGGGGCAGGCTTTGCTGATATTACCCAGACCTTTGGCGCATTTCTCGTCTATATGGGGATTGTGGGCATCCTGTTCTGCCTGCGGTTCAATGCCTCCCGCAAGGAACTTTTAGCCAGACAGGCAGCTGAAGAACGCCAGCATAAACAGATGGCAGCGCTGGCGCAGGAACTGGCAGATAGGGGATGATGTTGTGGAAAAGATGGAATTGACAAGTCAAATGGATACGGCCTCGCTGATTGAGGAAATCAAAACGCGGCCACAGCAGGCGATAAAGTGTGACCGCATTCTTCTGCCCACGGACGGTTCCGGGCAGGCCTTTAAGGCTGTCAAGGAGGCCGTTCAGCTCGCGGCTGCGACCAAGGCGGAAATCACCCTGCTGATGGTGGTGGACTACAATCAGAATGTGGCGGCTTTTGAACAGGTCAGTCTCAGCGGTTATGTGCCGGCAGAACTCAAAATTGCCGCCTATCAATTCCTGGCAGACCTCATGCACGTAATCCCCAGTGATGTTCACGCCCATACCCGCGTGGAAGTGGGCAATCCCGGTGAGGTTATCTTAAGTGTGGCCGAGGAAGAGGAAAGCGATATGATTGTCATGGGCTCCCATGGCTTCGGCACCTTCCGCAGCCTGCTGATGGGCAGCGTGTCCAGTTTCGTCACCCAGCATGCAGATTGTCCCGTGCTGCTGTGCAAGGGAATGCCGGAAGAACCTTAACGAGCAAAAAGCTGTGTCAGAATGCAAGCGCATTTTGTCACAGCTTTTTTTGAGTGCTATGACGCTAACGTGAGACATCTCTGGCAGCAGGATTTAAGACTTAAACCGCGAATATTGCGAATAAATGGATAGGCTAGCGAATCATCAAATTCTTGATTTTTCGCTGATGGAAGCAGGAAAAATTGAAATCGTTCTCGTAAATTATATATAGCGTCTATGCTAAATGACCTGGTGAATATGCTGCAGCCGAGCAGTTTTACTACGAAAAGATTATTGGGATTTTTTGGGAAAGAAAAAAGTCAGGCTGACTGCAATGGATGATGACAGGAGGGATAGATATGAGTGAGAAAAAAATAAAAAATGTGGTTATCGTCATGTGCAAATACAGTGTGGTGGTGAAGGGCATCGAGCGCAGGCTCAAGGAAATGGGCTGCAAGGTATCCATCATAACCCAGGACAAAGATAAGATGCCCAAGATGGATAAGGAAAAGGAATCAGCTACCTTTATCTTTTATCTGCCGAACAATATTATGGATGATGTCGTCAAGTTTAACTGGCTCGAACATATCTATGGCAAAATCCATGATTTGGAATGTGAATGTGAAGTAATCGTCATTGGCGATAAGAGTGAACGCGATGATTTGACGGGCAGGATTTTTGGCATGCTCCATGTGGGCTGGCTCGACAGACCCGTGAAGATGGAAGAATTGGAACTGGCTGTAACGGATGGGATTTTCCCCGAAGTCGAGGGGAACAACAAGAAACACATCTTAATCGTGGATGATGACCCCTCGTATGCCAAAATGGTTCGCGAGTGGCTAAAAGATGTTTATCAAGTCAGCATCGTCACTGCGGGGATACAGGCCATTACATTTCTGGCGAAAAAAAGCGTCGATATGATTCTGCTCGATTATGAAATGCCCGTAGTAGATGGTCCGCAGGTCTTTCAAATGTTAAGACAGGAGCAATCCACCCAGGGGATTCCCGTTGTTTTCCTGACCGGCGTTGGCGGGAAGGACCAGGTAGAACGTGTATTACAGCTGAAACCAACCGGCTATATTCTAAAATCCACCACAAAAGAAAAGCTGCTGAGCTACTTAATGAAAAAGCTGTGAATCTCCGTGGCGCAGGAGAAAAATAGGGGGAATGTCAGATAGGTGCGTTCATTTTACTGGGAGGGGGGCTATAGATGGATGAAATCATGCAAATAAACGAAGTGGTCAATCACTTTGTCTGGGGCCCTCCCGGTCTTACTTGGCTGGTGGGGACAGGTATTTATCTGACGATTTTGCTCGGACTGCCCCAGCTCCGCTATTTCTTCCCGGCATTAGCCGAAGTATTCAGCTTTAGAAAGAAAAGCGAAGATGATAATGCCATTTCCGCTTTTGCAGCGATGGCTACAGCGATGGCCGCGACGGTGGGAACCGGCAATGTGGCCGGGGTAGCGACAGCATTGCACCTGGGGGGACCCGGGGCACTTGTCTGGATGCTCATTTCGGCCTTTTTTGGCATGTGTACCAAGTTTGCAGAGATTACGCTGGCTGTTCATTATCGCCAAAAGGATGAAAATGGTGATTGGCGCGGCGGGCCGATGTATGTACTGGAGTATGGCCTCGGTGCGTGGGGCGGCGTATGGAAATACATTGGCAAGTTTCTGGCGGTTCTGTTTGCACTGTTTGCGCTGCTGGCTTTCTTGGGGATGGGGGCAGCAGTTCAGGCTAATTCCGTAGCGGAAGTGCTGTTCATGGGCTGGAATGTGGACCACCTGTACAGTGGTGTGATGATGGCAGGTGTGGTTGGTCTGGTCATCATCGGCGGACTCAGCAGCCTTTCCCGTGTAGCGTTGCTCGTCGTTCCCTTCATGGTCGTTTTTTATACGGTGGGCGCCGGCATTCTGATTTTGAGTTATTGGACGCAAATTCCGGTGGTTATCCTCAATGCCTTCCATATGGCCTTCCATCCGGAACCTACAGTGGTCGCAGGTGGTGTAGCAGGCTGGTGCGTGATGGAAGCTATTCAACGCGGCATTGCCCGCGGCGTCTTTTCCAATGAGGCCGGGATGGGCTCGTCTCCGATGGCTTATGCCACGGCGGATAGTGTTCATCCTGTTCGGACAGGCTTCTATGGAATATTTGAGGTGTTTTTGGATACCTTTGTTATCTGTACCATAACGGGGCTGGCTATTCTCGTGACCGGTACAATGACGTACTTTCCGGAACTTACGGGGGCGCAGCTCGTGCTCCAATCCTTTGAGTTTGCGCTCGGGCCGGCTGGCAAGTATATTCTTTCCATTGGGCTGATGCTCTTTGCGTTCACAACGATATTGGGCTGGTACTGGTACGCGGAAACGGCCGTGACATACCTGTTTGGTGTGCGGTTCAAGGCTGTCATGAAACTGCTGCTGATTGTGATGATTATCGTTGGTGCTTCCGGTCAACACCTGACGGATGCCTCCGGCTATGAATTCCTGAACAATATCTGGAATATCTCGGACACGCTCAACGGCCTGATGGCCTTCCCAAACCTGATTGGCCTGCTGCTCCTTTCGCTGACACTGCGGCGGATGGTGAAGGATTATGAGGCGCAAAAGGGACAGGCTGTAGAAGCAGCGGCGAAAAAGCCCCTGTCTAAGGAATGGCGGTACCTGTTGATTGTATCGGCCTGTGCAGCTTTGCTGCCGCTGGCTATTATTGCCTATTACAATGGTTCGCGTGATACCGCCCACACGCAGGACGTTTCCTTGCAAACGGTAATGGACCGCGGACAGCTTGTCTTTGGCGTAGATGACACCTTCCCGCCGATGAGCTTTACCGATGAAAGCGGGGAATTTGTCGGGGTGGACATTGACCTGGCCCGTGAAATCTGCGCCCGCTTGGGCGTTAAATGCGTGGTACGTCCCATCGCTTGGAAGCATAAGGAAGAGGAACTCGCTAGTGGCAGAATTGACTGCGTGGGCAGTATGTCTGTAATTCCTCAGGCGAAGGAGCATATGAGCCTGACGGAACCTTATGTAAAAGATAATCTCGTCTTTGTCATTCGTGGTGACAGCAGTATTGTGTGGATGCATGACCTCAAGGGGAAAGTGATTGGGATGCAGGTCGGCTCCACGACATATGATGCCTTTCATGCATCGAACCTTTGCACAGACGCGGTAGTCGTTCCGCTGCCAGACAATATGGCTGTTCTCCAGCAGGTGAAAGAAAAGAAATGCGATGCCGGCCTCGTGGATTCGCTGGCCGCCTGTTACTTCATTCGTTCTAATAGCGAGCGGTATTTTCTCCTTCACGACAGCCTTAGCGAAGAGAACCTGGCCTTGGGCTTTCGGAAAGAGGACAAAGAATTACGCAGCAGGGTACAAAAAATTCTTAGTGAAATGAAAGCTGACGGAACCTTAGGGAAAATCTCTCAAAAGTGGTTTGAGAGCGATATTATGATTGTCCGGTAAGCTCTGTCAGGAGGAAGAAGATGGATGCAAAACAACAAGAAAAAGTGAATTCCGTCCTGAAGAGAGTAGACATGACCACGATTATCATCCTGTTTTTTCTGATGGTGGTTATGGCTTATTACGCCATGCTTCAGTCCGAAATGAAGCAGAAAATCATTGTAAATCAGGAACTGGTCGCCACCAGGTCAGCCAGTCAGATTAACGATTACCTGTCCACCGGTGTTGATATCATACGCGTGGCATCCTGCACCCTCGATGACATGATTCGCAAGGGGAAATCCCATGCGGAAATGCGCGATTATTTGCTGAATCAGTCAGGCGCCATCGAGCACATCTCGGGGGGGAATTCAATGGGCCTGTATGCGATCGTGCAGGATGATTTTCTCGATGGCACCGGGTGGACTCCCCATGCTGGTTTTGTACCGCAGGAACGCCCTTGGTATGGCGGCGCAATGGCCAACATCGGTCATGTGGCCGTTGTGGACCCCTATCTTGATGCGCAAACCCATACCATGATGATTACCTTATCCAAGTCGCTCTGTGATGTCAAAAGCGTGGCCGCGATGGATTTCTCTCTGGGGCATCTGCAGACGATAACAGAGGAACTGGCTGTCCATGGTGAATCGGATATCGAGATTGTCATGGACCGCAAGTATCAGGTGGTAGCCCATTCGGACAAGGCCGAAGTGGGGAAATGCTATCTCAATGAGGAAGGGACGTTTGGCCGGGCGCTTATCGACAAGATGCGTTCTGCCGATGAAAAGTATTTTTCGTTCCGCTTTGGTGATGCCGAGTACATTGCCTATACGATGCCGGTGGCGAACAGCTGGCAATGCGTGTCGGTCTTTGATGCAACGTCCACCTTTGCACAGCTCAGAAGAACATTCGTGCTGACCATCTTCGTGCTGCTGCTGGTGGTTTCCATATTGATGGTCATCATGACCCGTTACGAAAAAAAGACCCGGCTGGCGCAGGAACTCAACCAGAAAGCGGAGAGTGCGGCCTTAGCCAATGAGGCGAAGTCGGCATTTTTGTCGAACATGTCTCATGAAATCCGTACACCTATCAATGCCGTGCTGGGCATGAATGAAATGATTCTGCGCGAGAGCCACGAGCCAAACGTAATCGAGTATGCCGAGAACCTGCGCAATGCGGGCAATACGCTCTTGGGGCTTGTCAACGACATCCTCGACTTTTCCAAAATCGAAGCAGGCAAGCTCGAAATCATCCCTGTGGATTATGATCTTTCGTCCATGCTGAACGATTTGGTCAATATGATTCATACGCGGGCGGATGCCAAGGGCTTGACGCTTTTGCTGGATTTCGATCAGGAGACGCCCAAGCGGCTCTTTGGTGACGAAGTCCGCGTCAAGCAGGTCATTACGAATATCCTGACCAATGCGGTCAAATATACGGAAAAGGGCAGTGTGACGCTGGCTGTAGGTTTTGAGCGCATTCCCGAGGAGCCGAATGACGTAGAGCTCTGTGTGACGGTCAAGGATACCGGCATCGGCATAAAGCCGGAGGATATGGAGAAGCTGTTTTCTAAGTTCGAACGCATTGAGGAAAAGCGTAACCGCAATGTGGAAGGCACGGGGCTGGGCATGGCCATCACGATAAATCTGTTGGAAAAGATGGGTTCAGCTCTGCAGGTGGAAAGCACTTACGGTGTTGGCTCGACCTTCTCCTTCAAGTTGCGGCAGCGTGTTGTCAAATGGGAGCCACTGGGCGATTACAAGGCATCCTATCAGGCGCTGCTCAAAGGGCACAAGAAATATCATGAGAAATTCACCGCTCCGGAGGCCTTGGTGCTGATGGTGGATGATAACCCCATGAATCTGACGGTGTTTAAGAGCCTCATAAAGCAGACCCGGGTGCAGGTTGATACGGCTAACGATGGTGACGAGGGTCTCTTGCTGGCGCAGGATAAAAAATACGATATCATCTTTCTTGACCATATGATGCCGCGCAAGGATGGCGTGGAGACGCTACATGAGCTAAAGAAACAGGCAGACGGCCCCAACTTTACTACGCCGGTAATCTGCTTGACTGCCAACGCCATTTCCGGGGCGCGGGAGCAGTATATGGAGGCTGGCTTCAACGATTATCTGACCAAGCCCATTGACACCGACAGGCTTGAGAAGATGCTGCTGGCCTATCTGCCCAAAGAAAAACTGCGGGCGGCTGGGCACGAAGAAGTCATGGAGCAGGAGAATTTGGAGCTTCCGGATTGCCTTGCACCGCTGAAGGGCGCAGGTTGGCTGGATCTTAGCATTGGCATAAAGAACAGCGGCTCGGTCGAGGCCTATCTGCCGCTGTTGAAGATTTTCTATGACTCCATTGATGAAATGGCACCGGCTATCGAGGGCTTTTATGCGGACAGAAATCTCAAGGACTATACCATCAAGGTGCATGCGCTTAAGAGTTCGGCAAGAATAATCGGCGCCAAAGAATTCGGTGAAGAAGCACAGCTGCTGGAAAATGCCGGCAAAGCCGGGAACATGGACTATATTCGGGCGCATCATGAAAACTTCATCGAGACGTATCGGGGATTTAAGGTTCAGTTGGCGAAAGTCTTTGAAGAAGGTCTCTTGGCGGCGGAAAATGAGAAACCCGAGGCGGATATGGAGCTTATGGAAGCAGTCTACGAAGAACTGCTGGCCGCGGCAGAAGAAATGGATTCCGACCGTCTCGAAGAGATTATCGCCGAGATGGATGATTACCGCATCCCGGAGACGGAGGCTGAACTCTATAAAAAGATTAAACAAGCGGTCGAACACTTTGAATACGAAACCATTTTGTCCTTGCTTAATCATTAAAGGGGGAGAAGGGAGATAACTATGGGAGTCTGGATTGTTGTTGTTGATGATGATGCCATGACGCTGACACATGTAAAACGCATTTTGCGGGAGCAGGATATGCGGGTCACCTGTCTGCGTTCCGGGCGGGATCTTTTGAAATATATGGGAAAAAATACACCGGATTTGATTCTGCTGGATATACAGATGCCGGAGATGGACGGCTTTGAAACGTATCAGGCATTGCGGCGCATGGAAGAAAAAGAGGGGCGCAAACCCACGCCCATCATTTTCTTAAGCGGCATGGAGACAAGTGAGGCGGAGATTCGCAGCTTTGAACAGGGCGCCGCGGATTTTATTCGCAAACCCGTTCATAAGGAAATTCTCATTCGGCGCATCTTAAATGCCGTCAAGCATACCCAGGAACTTGAACTTCTGAAAGAGGAAGCGTCTGTTGACAAGCTGACCGGTTTTTTGAATAAAGCCGCTGGAACCTTGCGCTTGACGAAGCTCTGTTCGGAGCGGGCGGGCATGCTGATCATTTTGGACCTCGACAATTTCAAACTGGTCAACGATTTGTATGGTCATAATATGGGGGATAAGTTTTTAACGGCTTTTGCCGATGTTGTCCGGCGTAACATCCGCGCGCAGGATGTTATGGTACGAATTGGCGGGGACGAGTTCATGGGTTTTTTCTGCAACATGAACGATGAAGCTGCGCTGAAAAGTCTGCACCGCAGGCTCAATGATGAACTGCTCCATGAGGCCATTGCTCTGGCCGGGAAGGACTTTGAAATCCCGCTGAGCATTTCTTTGGGTGCAGTTTTGGTGCCGGAACATGGTCGGGACTATGAAATGCTTTTCCCGCTTGCCGACAGTGCTCTTTATAAGGTGAAGCAAACGGGCAAGAACGGCAGCCGCCTTTACGGTCAGGAGGGCGAAACCGATTTATCGGAAAGCAATGATATCAAAAAGGAATTTGCCCGCATCACGCAGATGGTGGAAGGCTGGCATAGAAGAGGCGGGCCTATTTCGATGGATATGGAGCAATTCTCCATAATCTATCACTTCCTGCGCCAGTTCTACAAGCGTTATGGCGGTATGATTGTGAAACTGCTGTTCATCCTGTCGGATGAAGAAAATATTGAGGCGCGCCCGTACAGTCTGTCAGACGCTGTGGAAAAATTTGACCTCTGTCTGCAGGATGCACTGCGGAAAAGCGATATGATACTTCGCTACAAGGCCAATCAGTTCTATGTGATTCTGCAGAATCTTTCGGAGGAGGATTTCCCCATTGTGTTCCGCCGCATCATGGATACATGGGAGGCCGGAGAAACGCACTCCGGTATTCATATCGAATATCTCATGGAATACGTCATCTATGAGAAAGAGTGCTATGACAAGTGATGCTGGATGTGGATTCTAAGTCCAGCAGAGTTTTCTTCATCTCCAACCCATACGCATAGCCGGTCATCTCGCCATTGCTGCCGACAACACGGTGGCAGGGGATGAGGATGGCCAAGGGATTCGCCCCTACGGCTCGGCCTGTTGCCTGAAAGGCGCGCGGTTTTCCAATAGCCTGCGCGATGTCCTTATAGGTAACGGTCCTGCCATAGGGGATTTTTGCGATTTGCGCCCAGACCACCTGCTGAAAGCTCGTCCCTTGGAAGGCATACGGAACGGTAAACACCGTGCGCTTGCCGGCAAAGTATTCCTGCAGCTGGTGATAGACTTCTGCGCTAAGAGGTGTAGGCTGGCTTACCGTATCTGCTTTTGGTACCATACCGATAAGAATGACTTTGCCATTGGCAACGCCGATTTTCAAGAGACCGAAGGGACTTTCATAAAAGGCATAGGCAGTCATAACTTCTTCCTTTCAATAGAAAATTTAACAAATCAATATAAAAGTATTATAATATAGCCTGGGATAAAGATAAATATTACAAATTACATGGGGAGGTTATTTTTGATGAAGGGTTCTATGCGGAAAATGCTTTGTCTGGGGCTTACGGCGCTGTCCATGGGGGTAATGATGCCGGGCGCAGTGTCGGCGGAAAAGGCGGCCATCACTGTGCCGCAGAAGATGGCCAATGGGGAAACGGTCGAGGTCTATTATCGTAAGGGCTTGCCGCTTACGGCGGCTCGTGCCCGTGCAGCCGAATTAAAACGGGAAACGATGGTGCTTAAAGCGGGTTCCATCCGCCGTGAAGGTTCTAAGCCGCTGACCTGCGATATTCTGTTTGAAAAAGATGTGCCCGTAACCCTGCGTGACGGCACGGTTATCTATACGGATATTTTCCGCCCAGTAGACGAGGAAAAACATCCAGCGATTATGGCGTGGAGTCCTTATGGCAAGGAAATCGGCGGCCAGTGGCTCGATGATGTTCCAGGAAGGGCGGGCGTTCCGCAGGCGGCGACTTCTGGCTTGGAAAAATTCGAAGCGCCAGACCCAGCATACTGGGTGGCGCAGGGCTATGTCATCATCAATCCCGACAGCCGCGGGGCCTATCATTCGGAGGGTAACTTAAACTATTGGGGCAGTCAGAATTCTAAGGATGGCTATGATACGATTGAGTGGGCGGCTAAGCAGCCCTGGTCAAATGGCAAAATCGGCATGTCGGGCAATTCCTGGCTGACGGTTTCGCAGTGGTTTATTGCCGGCGAACAGCCGCCGCATTTAGCGGCCATTGCGCCATGGGAAGGCTTTGTTGACCATTTCCGCGAAACAGCCAATCGCGGCGGCATTCCCAATCCCGTATTCCCAGAGGGGATCTTTGAAACCTTTGCCAGCAAGAATTACATTGAAGACCAGCCGCGCATGGTCGTGACTCATACGCTCTTGGATGCCTACTGGCAGGATAAGATTGCCAAGCTGCAAAACATCCACATTCCGGCTTATGTCGTGGCCAGCTTCACCAATCCGGTGCATACACATGGCACCTTCGCCGGTTTCCGACAGATTCCAAGCAAGGATAAATGGCTGCGCGTTCACAACACCAATGAATGGGCCGATTACTACCAGCCTGAACATGTGGAGGACCTGCGCAAGTTCTTTGACCATTACTTAAAAGGTGTGGCCAATGACTGGGAAAAGACACCGCGCGTGCGCCTGTCGGTTCTTGACCCCGGCCATAAAGACGTAGTGGACAGAGTCGAGCAGGAATTCCCGCTGGCCAGAACGCAGTATAAAAAGCTGTATTTGACAAGTCAAAAAACATTGGCTGGGGCAAAAGAGGCGCAGGAACAAATCATCAGCTACGATACGCAGGCCAAACAGCCGGCGGTCAACTTTGTGCTGAACTTTGATAAAGATACGGAACTTACCGGCTATATGAACCTGCATACCTATGTGGAAGCGGACGGTTCTGATGATATGGAACTGCAGGTTACGGTGCAAAAGCTGGACAAGGACGGCAAGGTTATCACTGACCCCGTGACGCATATGCCCACGGTTTCGGAAGGTTATCTGCGTGTATCCCAGCGGGCCTTGGATACGCATAAATCCACGCCTGCTGAGCCGGTCTTAAAGCATACCCGTGAGGATTTACTGAAAAAGGGCGAGATTGTGCCTGTGGATATTGGCATCTGGCCCATGGGCATGAAATACCATGCCGGTGAAAAACTGCAGCTGACCATAGCAGCTTACCAGTCGCCTAAGGCCGACAGCGTACCGCCGTTTGGCATAGCAAAGATTGCCGTCCCCGCCGAGGGTTATACCTTTAGACCGGGTGAGAAACCGGCCATGAAAACTTTAGGCGGCAACCATACCGAAGTCGCCCATCCGGAGCTGGCGGTCAAGGCACCGGCAACCCGCAACAAGGGCAAACACATCATCCATGTTGGTGGCAAATATGACAGCTATCTCTTGGTACCGGTTGTGCCGGAAAAATAAATATCTTAAAGCAGATTGAGCATACGAAAAGCCGCAGGCACTAGACCTGCGGCTTTTATCATGTAATTCCTTTACCTGCAAAGCTTCCCCACTGTTGAAGGCATGTGTATGTGTCATCACTTCCCCAAGTGACAAAAATTATTATAGGCCGAGGCAATGGCAAGGACAATACCACGAAAGTATAGAATAAAAGTCTATCTACTATTTTAGTAGTAGAAGGATTTTGGGAAGTATGTATAGAATATTTTGATAAATATGGCATGCGGAGGTGAGGAAATTCTGAATAGTGGAGCTAAGGCCGTGTCGCTCTATCAGATTCTGCACAAAAGGAGAAAGGAGTATAGGAAATGCACAGGTTTATTTTCAGGAAAACGCTTTTGGCGTTTATGGCAGGCGTACTGATTATGCTCTTTGCGACAGGCGCAAGTACAGTATTTGCCAAGGCGAAGTTTTCCCAGGATGAGCTGGCATACATGCCCGCTGTAAAGCTCATAGAGCTGTTCCAGAAAGGTGAAACAACGCCTAGCGAAGTTTTGGAGGCACAGATTAGCCGTGTGAAGAAGTACAATGGTGAATACAACGTATCGCGTCGCGACTTGGTAAATGAGCTGGATACGTTCAATGCCGGCAAGGTCAATGCCATCACCTTCGACACCTTTGACGAGGCCAGGAAGCTGGCAAAGGAAGCCGATGAGCGTTACCGGAATGGCACTGCACGCAGACTGGAAGGGATTACCATCGGCGTCAAGGACGAGAATGAAGTCAAGGGCTGGCGCGTTGATGCCGCATCCCTGCTCCTGAAGGACCATGAGCCATGCACCGCTGACGGCGCCATGATTCAGAAGCTCCGCAAAGAGGGCGCGATTTTTGTTTTCCAGACGACGGTACCTGAACAGTACCTCAGCCCCATGACCTGGTCACGCCTCTACGGTGTCAGCCGCAATCCGTGGAACCTCTACTACGGTACTGGCGGGTCGTCCGGTGGTTCCGGCGCAGCGCTGGCCGCTGGCTTCTGCACGCTGGCCACTGGCTCCGATATGGGCGGCTCCATCCGCATTCCCTCTGCCATGAACGGTCTGTACGGCTTCAAGCCGCCGTTTGGCCGCGTTGCTACGTCGGACAACACCTATGAAACTTTAGGCCCCATGGCTCGCACTTTTGGCGACATGGCGCTCATGCAGGATGTCATTGCCGGTCCCAGCCCGGAAGTTCATTCCACGATTCGTCCCAAGCTGGACTATCCTCAGAAATACGCTCCGATTAAGGGGCAGAAGGTTGCTGTCGCTTATTGCAGAAATTGGCTGCAGGGCGGTCTGAGCCAGGAAGCCAATCACGCCATGGACTCTACGGTCGCGGCATTGAAGAAGGCTGGAGCGCAGGTTGAATTGATAGAGCTCGACGTAAGCGCCGAAAATTTCATGCCGACCTATTTCAAGGGGCTCATGTCCACAAGCATGTATGTCATCTTCGACGGTTTGGACAAGCATCGCGACAAGTTCAGCTCGTATGTGAAGAATCTGGAGGCATATGCAGGCAAGCTGACTCCGCAGGATCAGGTCAACGCAGAATTGATGTTGGCGAAGCTGCACCGGGACGTTCAGCAGAAGGTCTTTGAGAAGGGCTGCATCGCTCTGATCATGCCCACGCTGGCAACACCGTATTTCCCCGCCGATCTTGATGCGACCCCTGACAAAGCAGCTCAGGTGCGCGGGAAAAACTATTCCAGCACCAACCTCATGCTGACACCGATTTGGAATCTGGCCAGCAGATATCCGGTGGTGGCAATGCCGGTTGAACTGTCCGCTAAAAATGTTCCCGTCGGCGTGCAGATTGTCAGCAATACCTATGATGACCTGAACGCTTTCCGCGTGGCATACGCTCTCTCCAAAACGATTGCTCCGCTCTATAAGGATGGGCGTTTCCCTGATTTCAGGAATGTAAAATAATACGATGGGAGAAAGCGAAGTCTTTTCGATTCCGCGGGAGGAAAATATGAGGAAAGCATTGCTGGCTGCAATTGTGGCTGTTTTGGTGATGGTGTCTATGCTTCCAGGCTCGTCAGCGAGTGCCCAGACGGTGGCTGGAGATGCTCCGGATTATTCCCGGAAAAGCTGCTGGTATCAATTTCCGGCATTCCCTACGACGATATAACCGCTGCGCTCGATTACTACTTCACCAAATACAACAATGGGCGCCCCTTCATCATTGCGGGGCACAGTCAGGGTTCGGCGATGGTCAAATACGTGTTGAAGAACTACTTCAAGAAGCATCCCGACTACTACAAGCGCATGGTGGCGGCCTATGCCATAGGCTTCTCCGTCACGAAAGAAGACCTCAAGGAGAACCCGCATCTGAAGTTTGCGGCCGGTGAACGCGACACGGGCGTTATTGTCAGCTGGAATACCGAAGGGAAGAAAAATGTGGAGGAGAACGCCCGCAACCGTGCGTTGCTGCCGAATGCCATCAGCATCAATCCGTTGAACTGGAAGATTGATGAAACCTACGCGCCGGCAAGTAAAAACCTTGGTTCTTTCATGTTAAACGAAAAAGCCGCCAGGTATGAGATTACAAACATTGGTGCAGATGCACAGGTGAATCTCGCTCGTGGCGTAATCGTGACGAACGCCAAAGCCGCACCTATAGCCCTGACCGACTTCTTTGGGCCACAGAGTTTCCATGACGATGACTACACGTTCTATTACAATAATATTAAGGACAATGTAGCCAAACGCATTGCGGCATATAAAGCGAACCACTGATAAACAAACTACAAAAGACGGCTGAATGGTCAAATGACGTTCAGCCGTCTTTTTGTTCGCATGCATAACTGCAGGAAGAATGTTCTTTAATTGTGCACAATATTTGATAAGATGTATTAAATGTGATATAATTTTATAATCGCTTGTAAATTTTTTGAAGGAGGCCTTTTATGAACTTTTTACGCATAAGTAAGGAAGCACTGTCGCTGGCAATGGCTTATGTAGGCGTATTGGTCGGTGCGGGGCTTTCCTCCGGGCAGGATATGCTGCAGTATTTTTTGAGTTTCGGTAAAATTGGTTTGGTAGGTGTAGTCCTGCTCGGTGTACTGAATGTTGTATTCGGACGAATCATTGTGACCTTGGGTTCACATTATCAATCGAGCAACCATCAGGAGGTTTTGGAGCAGATTGCCCATCCGGTGATCAATCGGATTATTGATATTACGCTCATTATTTCCTGTTTTGTGGTCGGCTTTGTCATGGTGGCAGGTGCCGGTGCCAATTTGCAGCAGCAGTTTGGTCTGCCAAGTTGGCTGGGGGCGCTTTTTTGTTCCCTGCTCGTCATTGTCATAGCCTTTTTGGATTTTGACAAGATTACCCGTGTGCTGGGTGTATTTACGCCAGTCATTGTCGTGATGATTTTAGCGGTGGCCGGTTATACCTTTATCGGTAAATCCTATGATTATGAGGCGCTTGATTTAGTAGCGGGGACCATGCAGCCGGTTATGCCTAATGTATGGCTGGCGGTAATTAACTATTTTGCCCTCTGCGCGATGAACGGCGTGTCGATGGCGTTTGTGCTGGGCGGTTCAGTGGTGCGCATTGGCGATGCGGAGAAGGGCGGCGCTTTAGGCGGCACCATTATCGGCGTGATTGTCACCTGTGCGGCCATGACGCTCTTTGCTAATCTCGATAAAATCAAAGATGCGGAAATCCCCATGCTGATGATTGTCAATCACATTCATCCCGCCTTTGCCTTTGTCTATGCGGTGGTAATCTTTGCGCTGATTTTCAATACCGCATTCAGCCTTTACTACGCTACGGCTTGCCGCTTTGCTGGGGATGACCTGGGCAAGAAGCGCAAAATCCTGATTGGGATTACAGCACTCGGTTATGTGTGCAGCTTCGGCGGTTTTACCACGCTGGTTTCCTATATGTATCCGCTGCTCGGTTATATGGGGATTTTGCTCTTGGTGGTGCTGACTGTGGCTTGGTTTGAAGAACGGGAAAACATCGTCCGGGAAAAATTCCTGCGCCGCAAGATGATGCGGCTCCTGTTCCGCAAGTATGATGATGACTATGAGTTTACGGCAAAGCACAAAAAGGATTTCCATAAGCTCGGCGAAATGTCCGCAGCTGATACAGAAGGTTTGAAACAGGACATCAAATCCTATGTAAAAGATGTGGTGGAAAACACCGATGATTTGCAGACATACGCCGAGGAAAATCTGTCGATGAAGGGTTCGCCCTTGAAAAAAGAGGAAAAAAACAGCAAATAGCCAAGTAATAACTGTGATTATATTTTGGAGGTAGGAAAGATGGAAGCAATAAGTGCAAGGGCAGAAAAAGCCGTGGAGTACAAGCACAACCGTTGCAATTGTGCGCAGGCTGTTTTGATGGCTTATGAAAAGGAACTGGGCAGGCCTGCAGAGGATATCCTGGCCATGGGCTCCGGCTTTGGCTCGGGTATGGGCGGCATGGAAGGAACCTGTGGCGCGTTATGTGGAGCGGTCATGGCATTGGGCCTGCTAAACAAATCCGATATGCCCAGCAAGATGATTGCGAAAGATATGCTGCAGGAATTCAAGGAAATGTCCGGCGGGGCGACAATCTGCCGCGACTTAAAGGGCATAGGCACTGGGAAAATGCTCTGCGCCTGTGATGACTGTGTGCGTCATGGCGTGTTGGTGTTGGAAAAGAAATTGGCAGGCATTAATGGCTGAGCCAGGTGAAATATTCTCGGAGAGGAAAAAGTCCGCTGACGAAATTCAGCGGACTTTTTCCTGTAAATTGCAGGTGTTTGTTGGTTAGTACGTGCTGAAATATTTTTGTTACAGCTCAGTTTGGGCGGAGGTGGTAATACTTTTCGCCGTTACACTAAATGACCCACCAACAATAGTCTGGTTTTTTCTAGGTACCTGCGCCGGGCAAGACCGGCGGCGCGTATTTTCAGCTCAATTTTTAGGAACTACCGTTTGTGGGCCAGTCCTCACTGCGTTCGGACAGTCGTTCCACGGCGAAAAGCATCACCACCTCCGCCCTAAGCGGCGTCCGCATAAAATGTTTTTTTCCTCGATGATAAGCAACAAGTACATCGATGTTCTTGTTACGGGAGAGACGAGTTCGTGGCGATAGTCTAATCCGTAACTTGGGGCGAACGGGGAGTGATTTTTCTGTAGGGAGCGACTGCCTGAACGTAGTGAAGGCCGGCCCCGGTAGAAATCAGCTAAGCAAATACGCTGAAAGTAGCGCCGTTGGCCTGCCCGGCGCAGGTAACTGGACAGTTCTCTTTTACGAGGGGGTCGTTTAGCGGAAAACAGAAAAATTACTCCCCGTTCGCCCCTGACAACGTATGAACAGGATACCTTTCCCACGAACTAAACTCCCCGACAAACTGCAATTTATCTTTAAGGCGCAAACAGGATTTTATATTGGCAGGGCGAAATAAAGTCATATACAAGTCACATAGGGAGAATAAAATTGAGGCGAATAATTGATTTTCTATGTGAAGGGGGCGGCTTATGTTTTCAATATTGGTAGCGGAGGATGACCGCAATCTCAACCGCATGATTTGTGCAAAGCTCAAACAGGAGCAGTATCACGTCTTTTCGGCCTATGATGGGCAGGAGGCGCTCGATATTATGGAGCGGGAGCATATTGACCTCGTTATCAGTGATGTGATGATGCCCCGTATGGACGGTTTGGAGCTGACGAGTGCCCTGCGCGGGGCGAAAATGGATTTGCCCATCTTAATCATCACCGCCAAGGGGCAGATGGAGGATATGGAGAAAGGTTTCCGCGCGGGGACGGATGACTATATGGTAAAGCCCATTCAGTTGAGGGAACTCATGTTGCGGGTCGGGGCATTGTTGCGGCGGGCGCAGCTGATGAGTGAAAAAAGGCTGACTATCCGCGGCACGGTGCTTGATTACGCGTCATTGACGGTACAGACAGGCGAGCAGACCGATACTTTGCCGCCCAAGGAGTTTTACTTGCTGTTTAAGCTGCTCAATCAACCGGGGAAGATTTTTACCCGTCAGGAGCTATTGGACGAGATTTGGGGCGTAGACAAGGACACGGACAGCCGCAATGTGGATGCCCATATCAAGAAACTGCGCCACCGCTTTGCCGATAATCCCGACTTTGCCATTGAAACCGTGCGAGGCTTGGGGTATAAGGCAGTGTTTAAGGAAGAAACGTCATGAGAAAACAATTTGTTTTGCCCCTGCGGCTATATCACAGTTTGACCACCTTGCTTACATTGGCCTTGTGCTGTGGCGTGTCCAGCCTGTTTGTTTATCTGTTGGACAGCCTGACGGGGCTGCAATTGGAACTGCCGGCGGCACTCATTATCTGCAGTCTGCTCACGATTGTCTCCGGGGCGTTGCTATTGGCCTGGGAGGCCGGTTTTTACATCCGTCCAGCGCAGTCTGTGGTAGAGGCCACGGGGCGTATCGCCAAGGGGGATTTTGCTGTGCGTGTGCCCCAGCCGGAAAATCTGGTCAGTACGGAGGAAGGCGTGCAGCTGATTGCAAATTTCAACCGCATGGCCAAGGAACTGCAAAGCATTGACCATATGCAAAAGGGCTTTACCGGCAGCGTATCCCATGAATTTAAGACGCCGCTTTCGTCCATTGTCGGCTTTTCGGAAATCCTGCTCGAAGGCGGGTTAAGTGAGGAAGAACGGCGGGAGTATACGGGTCTTGTACATGAGGAGGCGCTAAGGCTTTCGCGGCTGGCAGAAAATCTTCTGCGTTTATCGCGGCTTGATGCACAGGCCATTGTCATGCGTTACGAAAATATTGCTGTGGATGAACAGATACGGCAGTGTGTAATCCTGTTGGCTGAGCGCTGGGAAAAGAAGGATATTTCGTTTTCGTTGGATTTGCCTGCGCTATCGATTGAAAGCGACCCGGATATGACCAAGCAGGTATGGCTGAACTTAATCGACAATGCCATCAAGTATTCGGCAAAGGGCAGCATCATTCAGATTACGGGAGAATCTGCGCCTGATTCCATCTGCGTGCGCATCCGTGATGAAGGCATTGGCATTCCTGAAGATAAGCAGGCGCATATCTTTGAGCGATTTTATCAATGTGACGAATCCCATCAGGAAAAAGGCCATGGCCTGGGGCTTTCCATCGTTAAGCGCATTTTGGAACTGTTGGGCGGTCAGATTGCCTGCCGAAGCCAGATAGGGAAGGGAACGGAAATGATTGTAGCCCTGCCACTGGATAGTGGCAAAAGCTGTTTGCTCCCAATATCAGCGAAATAAAATTTTTCACAAAAAGATTGCAAAAAACTGAATAAAAGTCACATAGAGGTCACAATTGGCCTCTATAATCATAAGCGTAGTAGATGAGGTACAGAAAGGAGATAATGATGCCAACGGAAAAGAAACGCATACAAAAGGATATCGTCATTATCGGTGCAGGTATGGCCGGCCTTACCGCCGCTCTTTATGCAGGGCGCATGAATTTGTCGGTGCTGGTGCTGGAAAACGCGCTGGTAGGCGGTCAGATTGCCAATGCGACCGGAATTGAAAATTATCCGGGACTGCCCAATGTGGCGGGCAAGGATTTAATCGCAACCGTACAGCAGCAGGCAGAGACTTTTGGCGCTGTGGTAGACGAGTTTGACATGATAGAGAAAGTCAGCTTGCAGGAAGACCGAAAAATCGTGGAAACTGAGTCCTGCATATACGAAGCCGGCAGCGTCATTATCGCCTCAGGCATGGAACGGCGCAAGCTGCCGCTGCCCGAAGAACGCAAATACGCTGGCAAGGGCGTGCACTATTGTGAGCTTTGTGACGGTCATCTGTATCAGGACAAGGTGATTGCTGTTATGGGCGGCGGCAATGCTGCCGTGGATGCAGCCAACTTCCTGACCAAGTACGCCAAGAAGCTATATCTGCTGCATCGTTCTAAGCTGCGTGCCGATGAATCCGCGCAGGAAAAATTGCGCAGCAATGAAAAAGTAGAAATCCTGCTTGAAACCGAAGTGACAGCTTTGAAAGGCGAAAAGCGCTTAGAAAGCGTTGAAGTTTTGGATAAAGCGACTGGCGAAAAGAAAGAATTGGCCATCGATGGCATTTTCGTCAATATCGGCGTTACACCGAATACGGCGCTGTTTCAGGCGGATATCAAGCTGGCCGAAGATGGCCGCATTGTGGCAGGGGAAGATTGCCGCACCAATATCCCAGGTGTTTTTGCCGCCGGTGATGTCCGGCATAAAGAAGTACGACAGCTGACAACAGCTGCCGCAGATGGTACGATAGCCGCAATTTTAGCGGAGAAATATTTAGCGCAAATCAGAAAGGGGAAATGAATTATGGTTAAGGTTTATTCGATTAATAACTGTCCTTGGTGTGACAAGGCCAAAAAGTATCTGCAATCACGGCAGGTGGAATACGTGGAATGCAATATCGAAATGGATGAAGCCGCCTTGGCAGAATGCAAGGCATTGACCAATGATGAGGTCGTTCCCGTGATTACTGCGGATGGCAAAGAGTTTGTACTGGGCTTTGACAAGGCAAAGATTGACGCTTTGTTAGGGCTTTAATGGATAAAATTTTTTAGACAGTAGAGGAGAATAATAATGGGTGTTTATGAATTTTCGGCAAAAACCAACAGTGGTGAGGAAAAGTCCCTCAAGGATTATGCAGGCAAGGTACTGATTATTGTCAATACCGCCAGCAAGTGCGGCTTCACTCCGCAGTACAAGGAACTGCAGGAACTTTACGATAAGTATCAGGACAAGGGCCTGGAAATCCTGGGCTTCCCCTGCAACCAGTTCGGTGCGCAGGAACCGGGCAGCAATAGCGAAGTACAGCAGTTCTGCCGCCGCAACTATGGCGTGAGCTTCCAGATTTTCGAGAAAGGCGATGTGCGCGGCGAAACCGCCCAGCCGCTCTTTAAGTATCTGACCGCAGAAAAGGGCTTCAAGGGCTTTGATGAAAACCACGAGTTTTCCGCAGTGCTGTTGGATGCTCTCAAGAAAAATTATCCGGAGTATTTGGAAGACGATGGCATTAAGTGGAACTTCACCAAGTTCCTCATTGACCGCGAAGGCAATGTAGTGGAACGCTATGAGCCGACCACGAGCCCGTCTGCTATGACGGCAGCAATCGAAAAGCTGTTATAAAAAATGTGTGTAATGTGTATTATGTAGATAAGGAGAGATGGACATGAGCTTACATGGTATTACGAAGGGGACCCCGCTGGAGAAAATGGCAGAAATGATGGCTTTGGGCGAAGCTAAGGGCACGATGATGTATTATACGCTGGCGCGCCTTGCTAAGGAGCAGGGGCTTGATGATGTGGCCGAGCAGTTTATCGAAGCCGCTAATCAGGAAGCTGTCCATGCCGGTTTCTATGCGACAGTAAACGGCATGCTGCCCAAGGATTTCTGGCAGCTCGTGCGCGGCCTGATGAGCGCAGAAACCAGCGGTGAAAAGAAGGTCAAGGCTATGGCCGACAAATTCCGCGAGGCAGGTTTTGCGGAAGCCGCTGATGAAATGGAAATCTTTGCCAAGCAGGAAGGCCATCATGGTGTAGTATTGGCGAAAATCTTGGAAAAGCACTGCCCGGGACTTTTGGAAGCTGCCGGCAAGAAAATCTATGTCTGCTCCGTCTGCGGCTATGAGCATGTAGGCGACTTGGATGCGGAACCGGATGATTTTGCCTGCCCGCTCTGCGGCCAGCCGAAGAAAGTGTTCAAACTGAAGGATTGAGGGGACTTTTGACCATGACAGATCAGGAAGTAATTCAGGCGTTTCATATTATGTGGGATTATTTTCCCGAACCGGTGACCATCACCCAGCGGAGCCGAGAGATTATCGCCGTAAACAAGAAAGCAGCAGAACTGGGCTTAACGGCAGGGATAAAGTGTTCCTCCATCGGCAAGCCCGAAGACCATAAAGGCTGCTTGTGCAATAAGGCGATTGATGAAAATAAGTCCGTACATGTGGCTTATGAAGGCCCGCAGGGCAAGGCTTATGGCTTTTGGACCCCGATTACGGAACGCCCGGAATGGATTCTCCACTTCAGCGTAGGCCGAGTGGCAGAATATCAGGAAATCAAACGCTAAAAATAGCCTGACAGGGCGCATAGCTTTGTCAGGCTATTGATTATGGGCGTAACGCAAAATCCTGCGGGCGGAAACCAAGACGCTTTATGCGTACAATACGACGCAGTTTAGCGACTATGACAAATATGAGTCCTCGATATTCGACCCCAAAGCCAAAGCAGCCTATCGTGAGGAAATGTTCCCCAAGCAATGTGCAGCGGCTTATGAATTGGGGAAAAGTTTGCTTGAAAGCTAATTACTAAATGTATGGCAATGCTTTGCATTCCCGTTGACTAGTCAAAGTTTGACTGATCAACGGGATTTTTTTATAGAAAAACTTGCAAAATAGAAACCATAGCGATATGATGTTGTAGATATAAAAAATATATTTAACGGTAAATAATATATAAAAAATATATAAAGGAGATAAAAACAGTGGATTTGAAACAGCTGCATTATTTTATGACCATTGTCAATGAGCAGCAGATTACCGCCGCTGCCAAGAAGCTGAATATGACACAGCCGCCGTTATCGCATCAGATGAAACTGTTGGAAAAGGAACTGGGTACTCAGTTGTTCAAACGTGGGTCGCAGTATATTGAACTTACGGAGCCGGGCCGTTTGCTGGCGCGGCGGGCCCAGCAGCTTTTGGATATGGCAGACAATACCGTCCGTGAGATTGACGAGCTTAATCAAAGTCTGCAGGGAACTCTTTCCATCGGGACGATATCTTCGTCCGGCAGCATTTTGCTGAGTCCGGGCATGCAGAAATTCCATCGAGAGTACAGCAATGTTCATTTTGAAATTCATGATGCCAATACATATCAGCTGATTGAAGAACTGGAGAAGGGCATCATTGAAATTGGCATCGTACGCACGCCCTTCAATACTAGTCCCTTTAACTGCCAGTTCCTGAATACGGAACCGATGGCTGCGGTTATGACAGCTGAGCTGGACTGGTGCCCCAGGCAGGAAAAGATTACTGTAGAAGAACTCGACAAGCGCCCACTGATTATCTATCGGCGCTTCCAGAACTTGCTTCAGGATGTCTTTGACCAAAAGCAGATAGAGCCGGAGATATATTGCCGCAATGATGATGCACGTACGACTATCCTTTGGGCCAATGCAGGTCTAGGAATTGGCGTTGCGCCACTTTCGGCCGTGGAACTGGCTGCCCATGATAAGCTTCATATCAAGATTATTGATGAGCCGGTACTGGAAACGCATATTGCGGCTGTCTGGCGGCGCAATACGAATCTTTCCAGAATCGGCAAAGAATTTTTGACGGCGCTTTGTGGTATGAACATTGCAGCAAATGGCGCAACAAATCAGGAGGAACAATAAATGTCCCATGAGGAAATGAAATCGATGGCAGCTGCCTGTCCAAATTTTTATTGGAAGCTCTTCCAATCCACTTTTCTTATCAGTGCCTTTACGGTAGGAGGCGGTTTTGTGATTATTCCGCTGCTGCGGGCTAAGTATGTGGACGAATATGGCTGGCTGAATGACAAGGAAACTTTGAATTTGGTGTCTATCGCCCAGTCCATGCCCGGTGTGGTGGCGGTTAATGCGTCCATCATTCTGGGATACCGCATGGCCGGTATCCGCGGAGCATTGACGGCTTTATCGGCTACCATCCTGCCGCCCCTTATCACGCTGTCCGTTATTTCCTGTGCTTATGACTGGTTTGCAAGCAATCTCTATGTACGCTATATGCTGAAGGGGATGCAGTGCGGGGCTACGGCGTTGATTGTCAATGTTGCAATTGACCTGTTGCAGAAGCAGTGGAAGAAAAGACTTCTTTGGCCCTTGACGATTATTGCGGGAACCTTTGTGGCCAATTTCTTTTTTGATGTCAACATCATGCTGCTGGTCGTGATTGACGGAATTCTGGGCTTGCTGTTCCTGCGCAGTGCGGAGTATGGGAAATAAGGAGGGAAAAGCGCATGATTTATTTGACCTTATTCTGGGAATTTGCCAAAGTCGGCATTTTCTGTGTGGGCGGCGGCTATGCTTCGATGCCGCTGATTCAGGCTGCCGTGGTGGATACTTATCGCTGGATGAGTCTCGGAGAATTTGTGGACATCTTTACGATTTCCCAGATGACGCCGGGGCCTATTGGCATTAACGCCGCCACTTTCGCGGGGATGAAGATTGCCGGGATTCCCGGTGCCATTTGTGCGACAGTAGGCTTCTGTACACCGTCCCTTATTCTGGGAATCGTCTTGGCAAATCTCTTTTTCAAATATGGCGATATCGGGCCCATCCGCGGCATTCTCAATGGCCTGCGTCCCGCCGTGGTGGCTCTGATTGCCGCCGCTGGCATCAGCTTCGTGGTTCTGGCTCTTTGGAATGAGGAAACTCTGCCGGACGACTTGACTACCATTGACCCGCTGGGTGTAATCATCCTGCTGGTCTCTTTGGTAGCTGTGCGCAGAAAAATTGGTGTGATAAAGCTTTTGGCTGCTACTGGTGTGGCTGGTTTAGTGTTGGGAATCATTCAGCAAAATTTGCTCGGCTAGGAAAAGCAGGTAAACTGTCAGGCGAGGGCGAATATCCTTGGTAATCGATAATGTAAGGAGGAGATTGGGTTGGGAAATAAGTGTTCTTATCTGGAACATGCGGCAGTGACCGTAGCGGATATTGAGTGGAGCCTGAAATTTTTTCAGAATGTATTGGGCATGACCGAGACAAGGCGGAAGGAAAAGGACGGCGTGCTGCAGCAGGTGTGGCTGAAAGGAGGCTTACAGCTGGTTGCGGCCCCGGAAAATCCGGCGGTGGGCAGAGGACATCATCTGGGCATTGTGGTGCAGGATTTCAAGTCTGCTTTGCAGGAAATGCTGGCCTATGAAGGCGTACATCCTATGGAGGGCAAGCCGGAAAAATGGGTGCAGCTTCCAGACGGGCTCGTGCTTGAACTGTTTCAGGAAAAGCCTGGCGCCATTGAAAAGATATTGGATATCGAAGTGAAATAAAATAAAGCCATCAATAAGGCAGAGCGATAAAATCTGTGCTTATTGATGGCTTTTGTTTATGAAAAATTACTGTTCAATGCCAGCATCATCAGCGGTGTATTCTTCCAGAGAATTTTCTCGTACCTGAATGCAGATGTAGCTGATGCCCTCATTGGCACCTGCTGCGAATTGACGCCGTGCTGCCGGGGCAATGCGCAGCCAGTCACCTGCAGAAAGTTCTACGGTCTGCCCGTCAATTACGGCAGTGCCTTTGCCGGCCGTGATGAAGTAAATCTCCTCATTTTTCTTGTGATAGTGTACAAAGGGAACACCTGCTCCAGCAGGCAGGTTGTTGACGCTGATTTCTGCTCCCGTCAGATTTAATTTGTCATGCAATTCCGTTCTTGCATCATTTGCCACGCTGATTTTACTAAAATTTGCCATGTTAAATTCCTCCTAAAAACATTGTAACAACATCGCTTACAATGAGATGATAACATTTTGGCGATGTAATGTCAACAGTTACAATGAATCTTTTTCTAAAGTTTTCGCAGTGGAAGCCATAAAGGCATAGCAGCAGGTAAGATTGACATTTTATAAGTGATGTAATATGATAAGCTACAACATTATAGTAAGAAATAACGGTTCTTAGGAGGTTCCTTCATGCAGTTTTCGTTTCGTCTGCCGGTAGCAACGCATATATTGCTTTGTATCGAGCGGTTCAAGAATGAGTACAAGACCACATCTACTTTTTTGGCAGGCAGTGTCAATGTCAATCCCGTCATTATCCGCAAGACATTAGGCCAGCTTAAAGCTGCAGGTCTCGTGGAAGTGGCGGCTGGAGTCGGTGGGGCAAAACTTACAAAAAGCCCGAAAGACATCACCTTGTGGGATGTCTTTCAGGCTGTGGAAGAAGATGAAGACTTATTTCATTTTCAGGAGAATCCCAATCCGGCCTGTCCTGTGGGGCGGAATATTCATGGGGTTTTAGGGGAACGGCTTGAAGATGTCAGACAACATATGCTGGCTGACTTTAAGAAGGTCACCCTTGCCGATTTGTTGGAATCTATCGCAGTGAAGGAAGCAGAACAGGAGAAACGTAAATGATTGCCATAGCGGAATTAAAAACAGGTGTTATCTTCGGAGATAATAACACCTGCGAATATGTATATATGCCGGCCAGTGAAATTGGCGTGGAAAATCCCCTGTGTGTTTACGAAAACAACGGGCAGCGCTCTGATGTAGATTTGTCGGAAGCCCTGCGGCTTATTCGAGTGCGGGCCTTGCGTCAGGTAAAGCATCCGGTTTTGGGAAGCAGTTCCTGCTGATAAAATGCGCGGAATCCGGCCGGATTATAAAAAGTAGCGACGGATTACCTCCAAAACGCCGTTATGGTCATTGTCGCTTACGATAACATCGCAGATTTCTTTGATGGAGTCGGTGGCATTTCCCATGGCGGCAGATAGTCCGGCTATTTGCAAGATTTCCAAATCATTCGGAGCATCGCCCACGGCAACGGTGGCGGCAAGGGGGATATTCAACAGCTTGCAGAGTTCTTTGAGTCCGCTGGCTTTGGTGATGCCTGCGGGGGAGGCTTCCAGCCCCGTTTTTTCGGCAAGAACTAGGTTCATACCAAGACCTGCAAGGCGCTGGCGGCTGCGTTCACGCGATGCCGTAGAGCGATGGTAAAGGTTGATTTTGAGAATTTCATCGGCGTGTTCCTGAACGTAACGGACTAAATCATCCTGTCTGTCACAGATGCGTTCATACATATCCTGATAGACGCTCATGGAAAAATCGTCCATATGAAAAATATCTTGTTCGCGGGCGACGGAATCATGCACGGTAAGGATGTGTACCATAGCATCTTCATCGGCGGCTGCTTCTAATAAGCGCTGGCACTGTTCTAAAGAGAGTGCATGCAATGTCAAAGGCTTTTCCTGCTGAAAGTCATAAATCAGGCCGCCGCTTACCAGCAGGCCATAGTGCATGCCTTGAAAGGCGTTGCGGTAGTCAGCAAGCTCTGCCAGACCACGTCCCGTGCCGACAACGACCTCAACACCGCGTTCCATCAGATCTTGGATAGCCGCCGTTGTTTCGCAGGGAATCTGTTTGGCAGAATTAAGCAGAGTCCCATCCATATCAAGAGACAGCAGTTGGTAGTTATTTTTTTGATTCATCATGTTCATCTCCGTAATGTCGCGTAATGGCTAAATTATAATCCTTTTATGCTCGCTTTACCAGTGGTTCCAGTTAATAATTCCATATCTGTTGAAGGAAAAAGCAAGTATCATAGCGAATGAAATCAATGGTATTTTTACGAATAGAAAGGCGTGATATGGTGAAATCGTTCAAGAAAAAACTGTTGATTGGTGCTGTGGCGGCTATGGTGAGCTGTAGTTTTGCCTATGGGGCAGAGGCGGCGAGCCGTGCAGAGATTAGTCAGATTGCTGTGAACCAGATGGGGAGCAATTTTAAGTATTGGAATAAGGATGCAGCTTCTTATCAAGCTTTGACCAATTATGTGAAGGACATTACGAATAAGAACAGTAAAAATTATATTCCGGAGAAAGACCGCGTAGCGGTGTTTGATATGGATGGCACGATTCTCTGTGAGACGGCCCCCTATTATCTGGGGCAAATGTTGATTGTTGACCGTACACTTCATGACAAGAACTATAAACCGAAGCTGGATGATGCGAAATTTGCGCGGCAGCTGGAGACGTGGCTCAAGGATAAGTCTGCTGTCAGCAAGCCGGGCAGCAGCAGCCCGCATTTTGCTTCGGTCTTTAGTGGCATGACGGCACCGGAATATGATGCTTATGTGAAAAACTTTATGAAAAAGCCCGTAACTGGTTTAAGCAATATGGCCTGGGGCGAGGCCTTTTATTTGCCGATGGTCGAAGTCATCAAATACTTGCAGGCCAATAAGTTCGCAGTGTATGTTGTCTCTGGTTCCGAACGTCAGCTCGTGCGCCAGCTTGTTTCGGATATTCTCGCGATTCCGGAAGGAAACATCATTGGCACGGATATGGAAATTTTGGCGGCCCATCAGGGGGATACCGATGGGTTAAAATACATGTATCGTCACGATGATTATTTGGTGCGCGGCGGCTTCAAAAATAAGAACTTGCAGATGAATAAGGTGACAGCCATCGCCAGAGAAATTGGCAAGCAGCCGGTGCTGGCTTTTGGCAATTCAAAAGATGATGCCAGTATGTTAAATTATGCCATCAGCGGAAACAAATACAAAAGCGCCGCCTTCTTTGTCCTCTGTGATGACCAGATGCGGGAACTGGGCGATATGGATAAAGCCGAAAAATGTCGGCAGCTTGCCGCGCAAAACGGCTGGAACACCATCTCCATGCGGGATGATTTCAAGACGATATATGGTGAGAAAATAAAGCGCACGGCAGCACCGTCTCCAGCGAAAAAGGAGCTTGCAACCAAGGATAAGTCGGTAGATTATATGGTTTTCGTCAATAAAACGCATAAGCTGCCGGATGATTATGAGGCAAAACTGCCGTTGATAACGGTAAAGAATTCGTTTGGCAAAGAGTTCCAGATTGAGCCGGAAACCTATCAGCATTTCGAGCAGCTGCGCACAGCACTAAAGCAAAAGGGAATTCAGATTGAACTGGATTCGGTCTATCGAAGTGTTGCCCGCCAAAAGGAAATCGTGGCCGAATTTACCCAAAAGTATGGGGCAGATTATGTGAAGAAGTATGTAGCGGTTCCGGGGTATTCCGAACATCACACGGGGCTGGCTGTCGATATCTGTCTGGTCGTGGATGGAAAGATTATTGATGATAACGACGAAATGATAGCGCAGAAGGAAATTTTTGCGCAGATACATCCATTGCTGGCGGAATATGGTTTCATCCTGCGTTATCCGCAGGGGAAAGAAAACCTCACAGGATACAGTTATGAGCCTTGGCATTTCCGCTATGTTGGCCAGGAGACAGCGAAAAAAATCAGCGGTGCAGGCTTGGTCATGGAAGAATATATGAAGTAAATATTTTATAGCCAAAGGACAGCTGGTTCGTTTCCGATACAGCTGTCCTTTGGCTTGGGTTATGCTTATGTAGATGGGGATTATGCTTTGCAAATGCTGTCTATCCAATTAGTACCGGGAAGTGTTTCGGGAGGAAAGAACATGAAGATTGTGGTGATTACCAGCAGCCCTCATCCGCAAAATGAGTCCACCTCAATTTATCTGGCAGACCGGTTTACGGAAGGGGCGAAAAGCGCCGGGCACGAAGTATTTACCTTTGACGCGGCGCATGAAGAAACGCATCCTTGTCAGGGGTGCGACAAATGCGGTATGGATGGCCCCTGCGTGTTCAAGGATGCCATCGAAAATACGCTGATACCCAAGATGCTGGCGGCTGACCTTATCGTGCTTACTACACCGCTATACTACTTTGGCATGTCGGCCCAGTTAAAGATAATTGTAGACCGCTTCTATTCCCGTACAGGGAAACTGCATGGCAAGAAATCCATTATGATGGCTACGGCCTATAACAGTGCCGATTGGACGATGGAAGCACTGGCCAATCATTATGAAACCTTGGTGCGTTACATGGAATGGCAGGATGTAGGGCAGGTTTGGGCGACAGGCTGCGGCGCCCGCAGTCTAGTGGAAAAGTCGTCCTTTGCCGAGAGGGCGTATAAAATAGGCGTCAATTTATAAGAGAATATACTTGACTTGGAGTTTGCTACAAGTGCTAGAATGATAACCGTTGAAATTGGTGATGAAAGGGGATAACATTATGCGAAAAATATGGATTGCCTGCTTGGGCGTGTTGATGATTTTAGGCCTGGTGGGCTGTGGCACAGAGTCAGGCAAGACGGCAGAAAAGGCGGCTCCGGCATCGGTGCAGACCACTGCACAGGCAGACAGCAAGGCACCTGCGGCCAAAGGTAAGATTCTCGTGGCGTATTTCTCGGCCACGGGCAATACCCGTACGCTTGCAGAGAATACGGCGAAGGCGCTGAATGCGGACCTCTACGAAATTCGTCCGGAAGTTCCTTATAGCAAAGAGGACTTGAACTATAATGACGAAAGCACTCGCGCTACGGTAGAGCAGAAGAACGACAGCGCCCGCCCAAAACTTGCGGATAAGAATGCACCGATTGCAAACTACGATACTATCGTACTGGCTTATCCCATCTGGTGGGGACAGGCACCGCGCATTATGGATACCTTTGTGGAAAGCTATGATTTCACGGGCAAGAAGCTGACGGCCATCTGCACATCTGGTGGCAGTGATATCGGCACTAGCGCCGACTATCTGCAGAAGCTGACCAAGGGCAAGGCGGAATGGAAGGCAGGCAAGCTGTTCTCTCCGCAGGCCAAAGCCGAAGATATCAAAAGCTGGTTTAATGGTCTGGGCTTATGAATAGGTTCAAGATAAATTTTCGCATGACAGTGACGGCACTTTTGCCGTTGCTGTTTTTGCCCATTATGTGCTTTCATTATGTGCCCAAGGTACTGCACGAGGTGCTGGGCATTTTGTGGCTGCTGCTGGTGCTGATACATATCGGCCAGAATCGGCAATGGTTTGCTTCACTAAAATGTGGGCGCTGGACGATGCTTCGCATTATCGGTACAGTGGTTGATTTGTTGCTGCTGGTCGTGCTGTTGGTAATGGTGGGCGCAGGCTCAGGCATTTCCAATCATCTGTTCAAGGATATCATGCCGCTGGACATTCAGCGCAGCATTTTGATTCATCAGCTGCATGTGTCCCTGCCGTATGCTTTGCTTATCCTGATGGGCTTGCATTGGGGTTTGCACTTCAAGGGCTGGCGGGAAAGATGGCATCTACCCTGGCCTGCTTCTAAACGAGTCAAAGCAGTATTAGCGCTCCTCGTGACCGCGGGCGGGATTTATGGTTCCTTTCTTGACCGCGTGGGGGACCGCCTGCTGATGAAACACATCTTTGCTACACCGGCCACGGGTGAACCAGCTATCGTATATGTCGGCTTGTTGCTGGCCATATGGGGAATGTACTTGATATTAGGAGCGTTGCTGATAAAAATTTTCCGATTGCGGTGAATGTATGATAAAACGTCCATTTCTTATCGTCATGCTGACAGATGAGAAATGGACGTTTCTTTCGTGGGAAATCATGCCTCCCGATGGGGGCATTTCTTTACCATGAGTTCTTCGTAATGGGCAATTTTGTAATCCAGACGTTCCATGGTGGCTTTTAGCTGTTCATACTGTTCCTGAAGACGGGTGCGCTGTTCTACAAGGATATCCTTGCGGGCTTCTTCGGTACCTTCCTTGAAGAACAGGTCAACGTATTCAATCAGAGCTTCCACCTGCACGCCGGCACTGCGCATACATTTGGAAAACTCCACCCAGCCGCAGGCGGTTTCGTCAAAATCGCGGATGCCATTTTCCTTGCGGGGCACATGGGGGATAAGGCCGATGCGCTCGTAGTAGCGGATGGTATCAGCAGACAAATCGTATTTTTCGCTGACTTCTTTGATGGTCATAAAATCACCTCGTTGTCATAACTTTACATTCTATTATAAGTTTAGCACTTGGAGTGGGCTCAAAGTCAACCCCATATTTTCTATCATCTATACAGCTACAAGGAGAATAAGGTCAGGCGCATAAAGTTATGAGGGGAATTTTAGTGAAATTTAAATATGGGAAGGGAATACATTAGTATAGGTCGAATATGATAAAAAATGTTTAGTTAGGAGGGTAAATAATGTTTCCTTTGCGTTAGCTAATCATCAATGACAAAAGGGAGGCAATACCTCCCTTTTGTCATTGACGATTAGCTAAATGAAACTTTATTCTGGAAATAATAAGCTCTATCAGCTCTTTAGAAAATTCAGCTTGATAATAATAGATATATATTTAATTTTACATGGATTTCTAGTATGAACTGCACCAATCACTATTGTTGGACAATTTTTTATAAATCGTTCTTGACTTTGAGTAAACTTCAAGTGTTACAGTAAAAAAGGAAATTAGCAAATAGCGAGTAATTTCGATAGCAATATTGCGTGAAAGCAAAGATACTTTATCAGAAAGGATGTTGGTATGAATAGAAGAACTTTTATTGCAGGCGGCTTAGGGGGACTGGCACTGCTGGCTGGCGGCATATATTTTACCAAAGGCTCCTGGTACCGTCAGACGGTCAACAGTGTGCGCAACTTGACCGGAGATTTGGATGCCCAATTTTTGCGGCAGTTGATTACAGCAGATGCTGCCCACAGCCGGACGATTATGTGGCAGGCGGAGGATGTTTTGACCAAGCCGGCCATCGAATACCGCGTTAAGGGACAGACCGAAGCGCAGATGGTTGCTGCTCAGGAGGATTTTTTTACCGATGATGGAGTGAAGAACAATCAGTACCTGGCGAAACTACAGGAACTTCAGGCCGATACGGATTATGAGTATCGTGTGGTGACGGATGCGGCTGCCAGCGATTGGCATACGTTGCATACCGCAGGGCAGGGGGATTTTGAGTGTTTGATATTCCCCGATTCCCAGTCCAGCGATTACAGCGATTGGAAGGCCGTAGCGCAAAATGCCGCTGAGCGCAATCCGCAGGCAGCATTTTTTATCAATATGGGAGATATTGTGGACAATGGCGAAGACCATACTCAATGGCAGGCCTGGTTCCATGGCGTAAATGGCATAATTGACCGCATTCCCTTTGTACCTATGATGGGCAATCATGAAACTTATGACCAGAAATGGAAGGTGCGGCTGCCAGAGGCCTATCTCCATTACTTTGTAGTGCCGGAAAATAACAGCCGGGATTTTTCACGTTACTATTATTCCTTTGACTATGGTGATGTACATTTCATGGTGCTTAACAGTCAGTGGGATGAAACGGAGGACTTCAAGCCGGGACTGATGGCAGAACAGCTGAACTGGCTGCGGGAAGATGCCAGCAGAAGCCACAAAAAGTGGAAAATCGTGCTGGTGCATAAGGATGTCTTGCAATACCGTATCCATAAACGCCCGGAACGGCAGGAAGGAATTTCTGAAGTAGGTAAGAACTTTATGCCCTTGTTTGATGAACTGGGCATTGATATTGTCTTTTCTGCACATCTGCATACATACCGCAATCGGGGACACATTAAAAACTTTAAGCGGGACAGTCAAGGGCCTCTCTATATCCTGACAGGCGTGGCCGGCAATGTCCGCTATCCCGGTTTATGGATTGACCATAAGCTCGATGAGGTCGTGGCTCCCCAGCCGGAAACAGACAATTATCTCACCATGCAGGTGACGAATAAAGAGATAACAGTCAAATGTTTCCTGCCGGACGGACAGGAGATTGACCGTGTGACGGTGCGCAAGAGTGTTGCTTCGTAAAGCCAGTACTCATCGTCAATAAATCTGCATGCAATAAAATCTCTTATAAAAAATTCCCTTGCAATGTCTTAGGACAGTCAAGGGAATTTTTGGTGTTAGGCGTTAAATTTTTCTTGCAGTGCGGCAAGGAATGCTTGGGATGCCTTGGAAAATACCTGATTTTTCTTCCAGACGACAGATGGTTCGGTGAAAATGGCCGGCTCCAGAGGGCGGGTGCAGAGACTGGTGCCGGTGGTGTTGATGAGTTGGTCAAAGGAGATGGCATAGCCCATGCCTTCTTTGACCATCAGGGTAGCATTATAGAGCAGGGTGTAGGAGCCGGCGATATGGAGTTCTTCCAATGGTTTTTGCAACCAGTTGAGCAGTTCATCGCCATGCGTGCTGAGGGAGAGTGCCTGCCGCGAAAAGAGCAGGGGGCGGTGCCAGAGGTCACTAGCTTTGATGGTATCCTGTTTTGCTAGTTCATCATCTTTGCGCAGGAACAACACCCATTGGTCACGGACTGGCAGGGGCAGTTCCTGATATTTTGCCGGGTCGAGCCGGCCATAGACAAAAGCAAAGTCAATAAGGCCCCGGTCCAGGCGCGTCATAGTGGTTCGCCCATCACCGGTTACAATATGAAAGCGGATGCGGGGATGCTGCTTTTGCAGTTGGCGGGCGGCCTCCATAATCAGGCCAAAGTGCACAGATTCCCCTGCGCCAATGCGGATATCGCCGCTGATATCTTCGTTGCTGCTCAATAGTTCGCCCTCGGTCTTTTCCACCAATGACAGGATTTCTTCGGCGCGGCGGCGTAAAAGCGCCCCGTCATCGGTCAGGAGAATGCGGCGCGGTTCACGAATCAGCAGCTGCTTGCCGAATTCTTCTTCCAAATCCTTTAACTGACGGGAAAGCGTCGGCTGGGAGAGGTGCAGTTTTTCTGCTGCCCGTGAAAAACTTTCCTCACGGGCAACGGTCAGAAAGTAGTTGAGAACACGCAATTCCATCGCAATCAGCTCCTTGTTTTTCTTTTATTATAGATTGCAAATCTATTACTGTAAAGCATAGATAAGCATTTTCTATAAGTATTGGTATTTACATGAAGATAAATCTATAATGGAAGAAAAGGAAGGTGTGGAAATGGAACAGAATGGAAATAAATGCGTAATGCTGCTTATCCTGGCCATGGGGGTGTTTGGTATTCTCAATACCGAAATGGGCTTTATCGGGATTTTGTCCTATATCGCGGAATACTATCAGGTCAGTGTGGTGCAGGCCGGCTGGCTTATCAGCTTGTTTGCCTTGGGGGTAGCGGTGGCAGGGCCGACCATGCCGCTCTTTATGTCCCGATTTAATCGCAAGTGGGTGATGGTCTTTATTTTGGGGCTGTTTACCGTTTGCAGCACGATTGCCGTCTTTGCCGAAAATTTCTATGTGCTTTTGGCGGTGCGGGTGCTGCCGGCGTTTTTCCATCCGGTCTATTGCGCGATGGCCTTTACCGTGGCGGCAGGATTAGCGCGGACAGGCGAGGAACCGAAGATGGTAGCGAAAATCAATATGGGCGTGGCCGCCGGTATGGTTGCAGGCGTGCCCATCAGCAACTTTTTGGCCGAGCAGTTCAGCCTTTCTGCATCTATGGCGTTCTTTGCCTTAGCTACTTTGCTGGTTATGTTGGCGACATTATGGTTTATTCCCTCAATGCCGGTAAAGGCACGACTGAGCTACGGTAGTCAGCTCGCTGTACTCAAAAAGCCGATGGTCTGGGCATCTATCGTGGCGGTGATTTTCCTCAATGGTTCGATTTTCGGCGTATTTAATTATTTGGCAGAGTATCTGGGTGTTGTTTCCGGTGTAGCACCAGCCTTAGTCAGTATCTTGCTGTTTGTGTATGGTCTTTGTAATATTTTGGGCAGTATGCTGGCGGGAAATCTGCTGACCGTGCGTCCATTGACTGTGGTCAAAATCTTTCCGCTGGCGGTCGCCGTAATCTATATTGCCCTGTTGGGCGGCGGCAGCGTTTGGCCGTTGATGGGGCTTATTGTGGTCATTTGGGGCATCTTGGGCGGTATCAATGCCAATATCAATCAGTACTGGATGGCAAGTGCCGCTCCGGAAGCACCGGACTTTGCCAATGGCCTGTTCCTGACGGCGGCCAATATGGGCTGTGTGCTCGGAACTACGGTCAGCGGTCATTTTATTGATGTTTGGGGCACGCAATATGTCGTGCTGGGTGGTCTGTTGTTCTGTCTGTTGGCGGCGCTGATGTTTTGGGTACAATGTTATCGCATGCAGGTGCATACGCCCTTGATGATTCAATCTGAACATTGAAGATGTTGATTTTTATGCTTAGTAAGCATAAAAATATATTTTTTATAAGTATTGGTAATTACAAAACAGAATCGCTATAATGAAATCAAGCAAGAGGATAAACGGTGTAAGTGAAGTGAGGAGAATAGAAATGTTGAAGAAAATAATCAAAAACAAAAAGATGGTTTTGGCCGCTCTGGTGGCAGGCGTGATGTCTTTTGGTCTTATGGGAAATGGTGTACAGGCAGCAGATAAAGGAGTGGCAGGGATGAAGTCTGCAGAAGTTAAAAGCGACAGAATGATTAAGGCTGAAAAATTGCAGCTGACGCAGGAATGGGACAAGGTGTTCCCCAAGAGCGATAAGGTAGACCATCGCAAGGTAACCTTTGTCAACCGTTATGGCATCACCTTGGCAGCCGATATGTATGTGCCGAAAAATGCTCAGGGAAAACTCCCCGCCATTGCGTTAAGCGGCCCGTTTGGTGCCGTAAAGGAGCAGTCTTCGGGTCTCTATGCGCAGGAAATGGCGGAGCGTGGCTTTTTGACCATTGCCTTTGACCCGTCATTTACTGGGGAAAGCGGCGGTCAGCCTCGTTATGTCGCCTCACCGGATATCAATACGGAAGATTTTTCTGCAGCTGTGGATTTCTTGTCCACGCAGGATAATGTAGACGCGAATCGGATTGGCATTATTGGCATTTGCGGTTGGGGCGGTATGGCACTCAATGCAGCGGCCAGCGATACGCGTATCAAAGCCACGGTGGCTTCCACGATGTACGATATGACCAGAGTTATGGCCAACGGCTATTTTGATTACGAAAAAGACAAGGAAACATTGAAAAAAGAGCGCTATGCCAACCGCGAAGCCATAAATGCTCAGCGCACGGTGGACTATAAAGCCGGTTATTACAAGAACTCCGGCGGTGTGGTTGACCCGCTGCCGGCTGATGCGCCGCAGTTCGTGAAGGATTATTATGCTTACTATAAGACGGAGCGCGGCTATCATTCCCGTTCACTGAATTCTAACGGCGGCTGGAATCAGACTTCGGTTCTTTCATTTATGAATATGCCGATTCTGTCCTATGCCGATGAAATCAAGAATGCCGTTATGGTTTTGCATGGTGAGAAAGCCCATTCCCGTTACTTTGGCGAAGATGCCTTCAAAAAGCTCAAGGGCGATAACAAGGAACTGGTGATTGTTCCCGGTGCGTCTCATGTTGACCTTTACGACAACAAAGCCAAGATTCCTTTTGCGAGAATTGAGGCATTCTTTCAGCAGAACTTAAAATAAACTGCTTGAGTTGGAGTCTGCTTCAAGTGATAAGGTAAAGTCACGATAACATGACATAGAGATGTAAGTGAAGTAAAGGAGAATAGAAATGTTGAAGAAAATTGGCAAAAACAAGAAGATGATTTTGGCTGCTCTGGTGGCAGGCGTGATGTCCTTTGGCATTATGGGAAGTGATGTGACGCTAGCAGCAACGCCGGCTAAAACTTTAGCAACAGCTTCGCAGATGCAGCGTTCATCCATCAGCGAGCTGGACAATGACACCCGTGTATTCAAGATTGACAAGTCAATTGAAGCCAAGAATGTGAAATTTGAAAACCGCTTTGGTTTTGAAGTGGCTGGTCATCTGTATCTGCCGAAGAATTTTGATGTCAGCAAGCAGTACAAGGCCGTAGTGATTACCGGGCCTTTTGGTGCGGTGAAGGAGCAGTCCTCCGGCCTGTATGCGCAGGAGTTTGCTAAGCATGGTTATGTGGCCGTAGCCTTTGATCCCTCCACCACCGGTGAGAGCAGTGGCAGCCGCCGCAATATGGGCTCGCCGGAAATCTTTACGGAAGACTATCATGCCGCCGTGGATTTCGTTTCCAATCTGAAATTCGTGAACCCGAATCAGGTAGGGGCTATGGGCATCTGCGGTCTGTCTGGCATGGCCATCACGGCTGCCGGCAGTGACAGCCGTATCAAGGCCGTGGCAACCTCGGCTATGTATGATATGAGTGAAAGTATCAGCGACCATTATAATGGTGCTTACTACACGCCGGAACAGCGGGAGATCGTGAAACAGCATCTGGCTAAGATGCGTAATGAAGAGGCCAGAACGGGCAAGGCCATCCGTGGTGCACATGAATTGGGCGTAGATGCCAAGGGCAATGTGGAAACTTTTGATACCATGTTCCCGGATAAACTGCCTGCCGATGCTAATCCCGTTATACAGGATTTCTTTGGCTACTATGTAGGCCGTGCATTCCATCCGCGGGCCATCAACTCCAATAAGCTAGCCTGGGATTCGGTGACGCCATACGGCTTCTTCGATTTCAAACTCATGAGCAATCTTGATGAACTGGGCAATACCCCGGTCATGCTGATTACCGGTGACAAGGCACATTCTAAGTATTTCTCCGATAATGTCTATGCCGCCATCAAAGGCGCGAAAGAAGAAATCGTCGTTCCTGGTGCTACCCATGTAGACCTCTATGACCAGATGGACAAGATTCCCTTTGATAAACTGTTTGCCTTCTTTGATAAAAATCTGAAGTAATACTAAGATGCAGCCCTGCGAATGGTAAGACCTTTGCAGGGCTGCATCTTAGTACTTGACTTGGAGTACACTTCAAGTGTTAGAGTAAAGGAGGAACATGTGTATGGAGGAGAGAATGATGAGCAAAAACGTAATAATCATATCCACAAGTCTTAGAAAAAACAGCAATTCCGAGGCTTTGGCCACGGCTTTTGCCGCAGGGGCCAGGGAGGCCGGACATGTGGTGGAGCAGATTACCCTGCGGGATAAGACTATAAATTTCTGCAAAGGCTGTCTGGCCTGCCAAAAGACCATGCAGTGTGTGATAAACGACGATGCCAATGCAATCACGGCTAAAATCGGTCAGGCGGATGTGGTCGTTCTGGCAACGCCGGTCTATTATTATGGTATGTGCGGCCAGTTAAAGACCTTGCTGGACCGGGCAAATCCGCTGTTCCCCTCGGATTATCGTTTCCGTGAAGTTTATCTGCTGGCTACGGCGGCAGAGGATGAAGCAGATACCGTAGCCGGAACCCGCGTCGGCGTGCAGGGCTGGGTAGACTGCTTTGACAAGGCAGAACTAAAAGAGACGCTTTTCTGTGGCGGTGTGACGGACACAGGCGATATTGCCGGCAATGCCGCACTGGAAAAAGCCCGACAGGCTGGCAAGAATATTTGAAGTCTGCAAAATAATGCCTTGCAGCTGTATTTGCATAAGGAGAGAGGGCAATGCCAAATCGGAAAATCATAAGTGTAGTTATGTTGTCGATGCTGCTACTGCTATCCGGCTGTACAGGTGCGCAGGAGACTGCTGCGGATACTGGCAGTAAGGTGCAGGAGGCTGTCCAACAGGAAAATAAATCTGTGGCAGAACCAAAGAAGGAGCAGGCGATGAAACTCATCATTGATAACACAGTTGTTCCCGTTACTTGGGAACAGAATGCTTCCACGGCGGCGTTGCAGAAGCTTTTGCCGTTGACTATAAAAATGTCACCTTACGGCGGTTTTGAGCAGGTGGGGGATATCGGTCAAAATATTACCAGCGCGGATAAGCAGATAACTACCCAATACGGTGATATTGTCCTCTATGCGGGGAATAAGCTAGTTATCTTTTATGGTTCCAATTCCTGGGCTTATACGCGGCTGGGGCATATTGACATGTCAAAACAGGAATTGACTGCTTTATTAAACCGTGATGGCGTAACGGTGCAGCTCGTGGCCCAGTGAAAAAGAATAGGATTTTTAGCAGAAAGGTACGGAAAATGGAAGAATATAGAGAACAAGCATTTGATGAAGAACGGGCACTGTATGGCAAGAACGGGGTGAAACTCCTTAATTGCCGCTTTGATGGCCCCGCAGACGGGGAAAGTGCGCTGAAAGAAAGCCGCGATATTGAGGTGCAGGATTGTTTTTTCAATCTGCGCTATCCCTTCTGGCATGATGAGTCTGTGCAGATAAAAAAATCCGAACTTACGGAGCTTTGCCGTGCGGCTTTATGGTATTCAACGGATATTCATATTGCCGATACGAAGCTGCATGGCATCAAGGCCCTGCGGGAATGCGGTGATGTGACCATAGAAAACTCGGATGTGATTTCGCCGGAATTTGGCTGGTCGGTCAAAAATATCCGCATGCAAAATACCAACGTGCAAAGCGAATATTTTATGCTGCGCAGTGAACAGCTGCATTTTGACCATGTCACGTTGCAGGGAAAGTATTCGTTCCAGTATATTGAGGACGCAGAATTTACCGACTGTGAGCTGAATACCAAAGATGCGTTTTGGCATGCCAAAAATGTGACGGTCCGTAACAGCGTGATTCGTGGGGAATATCTGGCCTGGTATTCGGAAAATCTGACGTTGGAGAATTGCACCATCATTGGCACACAGCCCTTCTGCTACTGCAAGGGGCTGAAACTTAAGAACTGCCGCATGGTGGATACGGATTTGGCCTTTGAAAAATCCGAGGTCGAAGCAGAAGTTACAACCGTGGTGGATAGCATCAAGAATCCGAAATCCGGCACAATTAAGGTAGCAGGGGTTACGGAAATCATTATGGATGATTCGGCAGCTAAGGGCCGTATTGTCGTTACTGAAGAAAGTCATTGTGCCTGAAAACAGGCAACTAAGATTGACAAAGCTGTTTTTTTGCTCTATGCTAGATAGCAGAATATAAGTTGACACCTGTTGCCACCGGGTAATGGGAGAAGCGTCATTTTCTTATCGTTAGGTCTTGGCAGATAAGAAAATGACGCTGTTTTTGTAGGAGGTTAATTATGTTTCGGAAGATGCGAAGATTCAAGCAGCAGCTGACAGAGGTAGAATGCAAAGAAGTACTGAGAGATGCGAAACGGGGCGTGCTGTCCATGCTGGGGGATGACGGCTATCCCTATGGTATCCCCATGAATCATTGGTACTGCGAGGAGGACGGTATCCTTTATTTTCATAGTGCCAAGGAAGGACACCGGATGGATGCCATACGGGCTTATGACAAGGTGAGCTATTGTGCGCATGATGAAGGCTGGCAAAAGCCCGGTGAATGGGCGCTAAATATCCGTAGTGTAGTTGTCTTTGGCCGGATGCAGCTGGTGACGGATGAGGAAAAAATTCGCCAAATCTGTAGCTCGCTGGTGCGCAAATTTACTGATGACGAAGCGTACTTGGAACAGGAATTGAAACACGCCCTGCCCCGCGTGCAATGTCTGGCGTTGATGCCGGAGCATATGGCCGGAAAATTGGTCAATGAATCATAGGTGAAATGAAAATCCCCCATTCCGCATGAAATCGTGCAGGATGGGGGATTGCTGGTTGGAAGCATAGGCATCAATACATTACAGATTGTCCGTCCTTTGGCATATCATAATTGTTTACATTACGTTCAGCAAGTTTGCCCTTTAGTGTATGGCGGGTAAGTGCGGCATGGGCTACATTGTCCAGATGTGTCAGATACAGTTTGGCATTAGGCGCAGTTTTGGCAACGCAGTGGATGTCTTCAGCATCCATAATCAGTCGTCCATTTTCAACTGTCTCGGCGGCACAGCAGTTGAGTGCCACGATTTCCGGCTGCCAGCGGTTCAACGTGTCGGCTACGGCAGGATACCAGACCGTATCCCCAGCCAAATAAAAGATTTTTTCAGCGGCGCTTTCAAACATCACACCCATGGCATCACCACAGGGATTTACCGTGCCATGGAGGGCCGGTACCTTGGTCAGCTTTGCCGGGCCAAACAACATGCCGGTTTCGGACAGTACGGTCACATCGTGAAAGCCGGATTTTTGGAAGAGGGCGGCATCTGCTTCATTTTGGCAGATTACTGGCACATTCTTGTCCAAAGGTGCGCCCACAGTACCATCCATGGACATATCGATGTGGTCGGGATGGATATGCGTTACCAGATAATAATCGACGCCAGCGAGGATTTCTTCCATCGGCATGGGCAGGTCATAGAAGGGCATGGGCAAATGCTCCTTCATTTCATCCGGCACATGATAAGGTCTGCCGGGAACATCGATGAAGGAAAACTGATGCTTGGGCATCAGCCACGGGTCAATCAGGAACGTTTTGCCGGCATATTCAAGGCGGTTGGTGGCATTGCGGATTTGCGTCAGTTTCATGGTCATGTCTCCTTTTTGTAGCTTCTAAATTGCGTTAGCTAGGTTATGCTTCTAGTATAATGCCCATACCGAAGTACAACAAGCAAAGAGATTCTCTTTTGACGCAACTAAAAGGTTGCTATAAAATAAAGAGGAGGGGGGATTGGATGAATCAGAAGCAAATGGAATATTTTCTCGAAGTATATCGGCAGGGCAATATACAAAGTGCCGCCGATAAGCTCTATGTGTCGCGGCAGGGCGTCAGCAAGATGCTCAAGTCTTTGGAGGAGGAACTGGGGCAACTGCTCTTTATCCGCAATCCGCATGGTCTTGTTCCAACTGACTATGCCAATGCACTTTTACCGCATGTGCAGCGGTTGCTGGCAGAATACCGGAGCATTGCAAGCATGAGCACATTGGCCTCCCAATCCAAAAGCGTGGTGACGATTTACGCACTGGACCATATTATGGCTTACTTGGGGGCAGAATTTCTTTGGGATTTTCACCAGGCATGCCCGGATATTATTCTCAGCACCGTGGATACGACAGATGATGCAGCCTTGAAGGGCGTTTTGGAAAAGCAATGCAACTTTGCCATCGTCACAGGAGAAGCTGACCAAAATCGTTTTGCAGCGGAATCCCTGTTCTTTTCCCGGTACTGCGCGCGGCTCCATCGCCAACATCCGCTGGCCGGTAAAGAACACATTGCCTATGCAGATTTGGAAGGTGCGCGCATCGTCAGCAAGGGGCGGGGTTATCAATGTTTTCGGCATAATATCGATAAGTATATTCTGTTGCCGGGACTACATGTAGAACTGCTAGCTGAAACTGCCGATGAAATGATTATCACTGACCTGATTCTCCGGCATCAGGCGATAAACTTAGGCTATGACTACGCTGCCGTGCTGAATCCACATCCGGATATCGTGGTAAAACCATTAGGTACGGGCGATGACCTGGGGCAGAATGTATATCTTGTCTGGGACAAAACAACAGTCCTAACCAAGGCAAGCCAAAAATTTCGTGCCTTTCTGCTCGACTGGTTGCCCCAAAATGGGAAGGATAAAGTTGTCTGGCCACTATAATATTATGCGATAAATTAAGGTGTACGGTTCATATGTTCAGGAGCGTCGGCAAATTTACGCCGGACGAAGTCGATAAGACAGCGTTCGTCCGCGTAAATTTGCCGGCCTTTTTTGGTGACGATAAAGCCTTTTTGAGCCAGTCCTTCAATGGGGATGGCGATAAGATTACTATCCTGCAAAATGCCATTGCCCGTCAGAATCGACAGGGCGATGCCTTGTTGGACGATGTTCCAGATGCTCGAAAGGTTGGGGGAATAATGGAGAATCTGTGGCTGGAGCTTTTGCCGGTCAAATTCAGCCAGCACGCGTTTGGTCAGGATAAATTTACGACTGAGCAGTACCAGGGGATAAGCTGCTGCTTCGGCCAAAGTGACGCTGGGCTTATCGGCCAGCGGATGGCTGCGTGGGACACAGAGGCAGATGGGCCAGGACGATAATTTGCGCAAGGTGAGATTGGGCCGTCCTTCGGCATCGTGGACAAAGGCCAGGTCAACTTCTTCCCGCTCTACCATATCTAGCGCTGCACCGCCGGCAGGTTCTGTGATTTCCAGCTGGATTTCCGGGTGCTGCTGGAAAAATTCGCCCAAAAGCAGCGGCAGGATAATGGTAGCAATTTGCGAAGGCACGGCCAGCTGCAGGCGGTTATGTCGTTTGGCAATTTCTTTGACGCTGGCTTCAAAGCGTTTAACCTGTTTTAGCATCTTTTCCACTTCCTGAAACAAGGCCTGCCCGTCAGCGGTAAGCTGAATATTGCGCCCTACATGACGGAACAGATTCAGGCCGGTTTCCGTTTCGAGGTTCTTCATGGACAGGCTCAGGGTGGATTGGGACATATGCAGGCTGGCGGCCGCTTTAGTAACATTTTCGTGACGGCAAACCTCGGCGAAGTATTGCATTTGTTGGATATTCATGGCAGTACCTTCCTTTCTGATAGTTCCATCATAGTGAAATCAATCGATTTTTTCAATAGATAAATCGATTATAAGTGTTTTTTATTTGGGGCGGAATAGGCTATGATGAAGACAGAAAAAAACAGTGTGAAGCGGGAGGTAATGACGATGAAAAAGGCAATGAAAATTCTGGCGGAAAAGATGATGGCAAGAACGCATAAGGCAGTAAAAATTTATCAGTTGGAATTGCAAAAAAAGCAGGACATGACTCCGGCGCGGTGGAATATGCTCTATGGGAAATATCTGCTAGATATGGATGAGGCTATTTGACGAAAGGAGAGCGTTATGGAAAAGAAAGCGATTCTGCTGGACGAGAAGGACAATGTGGCTACCTGCACCAGCGAGGCACAACCTGAGGACATGGTTATCTGTCATGGCGGCGGCAGTGCCCAGGTTAAAGCTGTCGAAACGATTCCCATTTGGCACAAGATTGCCTTAAAACCTATCGCCAAGGGCGAGATGGTCTATAAGTACGGGGAAATCATCGGGGAAACCTTGCAGGATATTCCGCAGGGCGGCTGGGTATCGCATGAGAATATCCGCAGCATTCCCCGGGATTACGCCAGTGAGTATGTAATGGGCAAGGAGGGGAAATAACATGGAATTTTACGGTTACAGACGCAAAGAAGGCCGCCCTGGCATCCGCAATCATATTTTGATTCTGCCCGCTTGTGCCTGCGGCAGTGAATCCTGCCGAATTGTGGCAAGTCAGGTGCGGGGCGCGGTGAATATCGTCTTTAACACCGGCTGCAGTGATGTGGCGGCCAATACGGAAATGAGTCAGAAGGTGCTCACAGGCTTTGCCCTGAATCCTAACGTGTACGGCGTAGTCATCATCGGTCTGGGCTGTGAAACTGTACCCCATGCCAAGTTGCGGGAGAAGATACAGGCAAAATGTTCCAAGCCGGTAGTTTCTTTTGGCATACAGGAGGAAGGCGGCACCTTAAAGACCATTGAAAAAGCTGTGCGGGCTGCCCGGGAAATGGCGGCTGAAGCCGGGTTGCAGCAAAAAGAAAAATTCCCCATCAGCGAGCTGCTGTTGGGGATAGAATGTGGCGGCAGCGATGCTACCTCCGGGATTGCCTCCAATCCAGCGGTGGGCAATCTTAGCGACAGGTTGGTGGACTTGGGTGCGTCCGCCATGATGAGTGAGTCCATTGAGTGGATTGGCGGCGAACATGTGCTGGCCCGCCGGGGCGCCACGCCGGAAATCCATGACCAGATTATCCGGGTGTGCGAGGATTATGAAAAGCATTTGCTGGCTGCAGGGCAGGATTGCCGGGCGGGGCAGCCGACACCGGGCAATAAAGCGGGCGGCTTGTCCACGATTGACGAAAAGAGCCTCGGCTGTATCCGCAAAGGCGGCACCCGTCCCATTGTGGAAGTGCTGGAACAGGCGCAGCCACCTACAAAGCGTGGAGCTATTGTCATGGATACGGCAGGATACGATATTTCGTCTGTAACATCCATGGCGGCTGCCGGCTGTCAGGTCATTATCTTCACCACGGGCAGGGGAACGCCTACGGGCAATGCCATTGTGCCGGTGCTGAAAGTGACCGCCAATGAGCATACGTATAGTTGGATGGAAGATAATATGGACGTGGATTTATCGGGCATTATCCGAGGCGAGCAGACCATTGAGGAAAGCGGCGGTATGCTGCTGGAAAAGCTTCACGAGATTGCAAATGGCAAGCTCACCAAAGCGGAAGCTTATGGTTTTTCGGATATCGCGGTTGACCATGTGTGCAGATTCGTGTAATTGGCGTAAGGGCGAAGCGTATAGAAGCTATCAGACTTTGAAATCCGGCTGGTCACGGTAGAAGTGCTGTAAAAGCTCAATAAAGGCGTGCAGGGATTGGCGCTTGTCGTTTTTATGCGTATAAACGCCGCAGGGAATGACGACATTGCTGTCAAAGTCGAGCCAGGCAAATTCGCCGTTATGGTCATTTAAGAACCCCGGTGCCAGACATACGCCTTTGTGGGCAGCCACGTTGGTCAGGGTATTGTCATGGTCGGGACTGTTGAAATAATCCACATGAATTTCGCTGATTATGCGTTGCTGCAGGGCACGCAGCATGGGCGGGGAGCCGCTGCCTACCATAAGTGTACGACCTTTTAAGTCGCTGGGCGTAACCAGCGGCTTTTTTGTCAGGGCGTCATTTTTCTCGGTAATCAGGTAGATGTGACTGTCAAACAGATGGTGACAGGTCACATCTGGTACGCGCTTCATCGTGTATTCCATGGCAAAGGTCACGTCCTGTTCGCCTTGCAGGAAGGATTCCTGTCCGTGCTGCCAGTCAAAACTGGGAATGACATTGACCGTAGGAAAACTGCGGTTGAATTGCGCAATGACTTGCGGCAGAAAGTAGATGGCGGAACGAATCGGCAGCGTTATGCGGATGCTTTCGGCGTATTTGGCGCTGAAATTCTGCCCTTGCTCAATGGCCTCCTTTAGTTGTCCGTAAAGTGTGCGCAAGGTGCCGACAAATTGTGCGCCTGCCGGTGTGAGCATAGCCCCTTTACCAGAGCGTTCAAAGAGGGCAAAACCAATCTCGTTTTCCACAGCCTTTATCTGATAGGTCAGTGTGGGCTGCGAAATAAAGAGATTTTCGGCTGCGCGGTTGAAATTCAGCACCTGCGCCAGTTCCAGGATATATTCCATCTGCTTGGTGTTCATCGGTGAGGCCTCCTTTATTCTATTTGCAGTATAGCGGCCTGCCTTCGAAAATGCAATGGTTTAATAAAAAAATTAAATCGATAATCTAAACTTACAATTGGATATTCTGATATAACATCGCTATAATGAAATCAACAAAAGGAAATGCAGATACGTGGAAAGGGGAATGTCAAATGTCACTGGAGATTTTAGAAGCAAAAGAAGCGATTCGCGAGGTTATTGATGGTTTTGCCAATCTGGAGTGCAATGTGCCGGCGCAGATGGTTTATTTTACCGAAGATGTTCATGTCATGGTCTATATGGGCGATAAGCTCACGATGAATATTCATGGACGGGACACGTTGGAAAAACAGTTCAGCGCCTTTACCGGCGGCATCAAGGCGTCGCACCATCAAAATGGCCAGCAGGTCATTACCGTGGACGGCGATACGGCTGTGGACGTGCATTACTGCCGGGCGGCCCTCGTGATGGAGGAAAACGGCCATGATGTGGTGTCGGACAACTACATCCGCTATACGGATAAGCTCGTAAAACAGGACGGCAAGTGGCTCATTAAAGAGCGTGAGCAGCATTTTGTCATTACGAAGAAACAGGATTTATAAAGAATTTAGACTAAGTTTTCGAGAGGAGTAGAGAACATGGCCAAGACATTGGTAATCTATTATTCCCGCAAGGGGCAGAATTATCTAAACGGCAGTATTGTGGATTTGCCTAAGGGCAATACGGAGATTGTGGCAGAATTTATCCAAAAGGCAGTAGGGGCGGATTTGTTCGAAGTCGAAACGAAAAAGCCCTATGCGATTGACTATACGCAATGTACGATTGAGGCCAAAGAAGAATTGCGCAACAATGACCGCCCGGAATTGGTGAAAATGCTGGACTCGGTGGCAGAATACGACAATATTGTTGTGGCCGGCCCGTGCTGGTGGGGAACTTATCCTGTGGCAGTATTCACTCAGCTGGAAGCACTGGATTTCAGCGGTAAAAAGGTGTTCCCTGTGATGACGCATGAGGGCAGCGGCATTGCCGGGGCTCCTGCGGCATTAAAAAAGTATTGTCAGGGAGCCGTGGTCGGTGAAGGGCTGGCTATACAGGGAGGAGCCGCCGCAGGCTCTGAAGCAAAAGTGGCTGTCTGGGCAAAGAAAAATCTGGCATAAGAAGGGGCGCAGTTTATCACGGGTTCAACATTTTTGGTAGATGGAGGGGCAACAGCTTCTTATTACTATGGGCCGTTGCAGCCATAAAAAATTGCGTATAAAAAAGTCTCTGTAATTTGATATCCTATCGAATCAAAAGGTCTTCTATGATAAACTATTAACAAGTCATAGAAGATCTTTTATTATGTCAAGATCCAAGCGATGTGTTGTCGGATGGATGATTTACTGGAGCTTTAATATGAGAACATACGTTAAACGGATTGTATTAGAAACAGAACGGCTAAGGTTATATGTAACATCACAAGCGGAAATGGAGGAGATTATCGATAGACAGACCGACGATGAGCTCCAAAAAGCTTATCAGGAAATGCTGGATGGTTATCTGGCCCATCCTGAGCAGGGAGAGTGGTACGCTATATGGATGGTGACACGCCACGATGGCGTGCAGGTTGGAGATTTGTCATTCAAGGGACTTAATGAAGATGGCTCCGTAGAAATTGGATACGGCATAAATGATGAATTCCAAGGGCAGGGATATGCCACAGAAGCAGTTGCAGCTGCTGTGAACTGGGCCTTGAAGCGGGCTGGCGTATTGCGTGTAGAGGCCGAAACAGAGCCGGATAATGCAGCTTCGCAGCGTGTTCTGGCAAAATGTGGCTTTGTTCCCAATGGAATCGTTGGCGAGGAAGGGCCTCGCTATGTAAGAAGGTAAGGGGAGCGGTTGAACATGCAGGTTTTGTATATACATGGCAAAGGTGGAAATGCTGAGGAAAGCAAACATTATGAGCCACTTTTTCCCCAAGATAAGGTTAGCGGGCTGGATTATCAGACCTTTTCGCCTGGGGATACTGGCCGGGAGATTCGGACTGCTGTTGAGCAGCTGACAGAAAAGGGTGAGGAGATTATCCTGATTGCCAACAGCATTGGTGCCTTTTTCAGCATGAATGCGGGAATAGACGGGCTTATTCAGAAGGCATATTTCATTTCACCCATTGTGGACATGGAGCGTCTTATTCTGGATATGATGAGATGGGCCAATGTAACGGAGGCGGAACTAGAAGCTCAAGGTGTAATTCATACCGAATTCGGCGAGGATTTATCGTGGAAGTATCTGAGCTATGTCAGAAATCATCCCCTTAAATGGAATGTGCCAACGCAGATTTTGTACGGCGAAAAAGACCAACTGACATCGCTGGCAACGATGAAGGATTTTGCCGAAAAGCATCATGCAGGGCTGACGGTTATGGAAAATGGTGAGCATTGGTTCCATACGGAGGAACAGATGGCTTTTCTTGATAAGTGGATTTTGGAGGCAAAGTAATGGATATAGAAAGCATGGCCCGATATTGGTCGCAGGATGCAGAAAATTATGGTGATATCATACGGAAAGAACTGGCCAGTTTTCGTGTAGAGGCGTGGCAGAACTATTTGCGGGAAAAATTGCCTGCGGATACGCACAAGGTGCTCGATTTGGGCTGCGGCCCCGGATTTTTTTCCATTATCTTGGCCCAAATGGGCTATGAAGTAACAGCCGTGGATTGTTCAGAGGGGATGTTGGCTCAGGCAAGGCAGCTGATTGAAAGTGCAGGCATCGAAATCACGTTACAGCAAAAGGACATCAATCATCCGGAGTTTCCGGATGATTCCTTCGATGCCATTGTGAGCCGTAATGTAACCTGGACTTTATCAAATCCGTGGCAGGTATATGAGGAATGCCAGCGGATGCTGCGGACAGGTGGACGCCTGCTGCTCTTTGACGCCAACTGGAATATGCCGCTTTTTGATGAAACTATGGCCAAACGGGCAGAAGACCGGCGGGAAGAATGCTTACGCCAGTATGGAGATGCTCTGGATTCTGCAGCGGATATAACCGAGCCTTTTGATCCGTTACAGCTGCCCCTCAGTGGAACAAAACGTCCCTATTGGGATGTAGAGCTGTTGCGTAACATGGGCTTTGGCGATGTGCATACAGAATTTGATGTGACGGAAAAGCTTTGGGATGATAAAGAGCGGCTGCTCTACGGTGAAACGCCAATGTTCGGCATCTTTGCCACGAAATTCTAGGAGGCTGGCTGATGGTTACTTATGAATATGGTAATCCCAATGCGGTTATTACACTCGTTCAGACTGTGGATGAACATGATATAGCAGGAATGGATGATGAAGTGGCAGAAATTCAGAGGCTGTCCGGCAAAGAATTTCGCTTGTTGGCCGTCAAGGTGGAAAGCTGGAACCGTGATTTATCTCCGTGGCCGGCACCTGCGGTTTTTGGAAAGGATGATTTTGGCGATTGTGCAGGAGAACTGTTGACCGAAATCCTAAAGCTTTGTCAGGACGAAAGCAAAATCTATTATCTGGGCGGATATTCGCTGGCGGCCCTGTTTTCCCTTTGGGCTGCTTACCAAACCGATAAATTCGCGGGCATTGCTGCTGCTTCACCATCTATCTGGTTTCCGAGGTTTGTTGACTACATGAAGAGCACGGCGATTAAATGCCCAAACGTATACCTCAGCCTTGGCGATAAAGAAGAAAAGACCAAGAATGCGGTTATGGCTAGTGTGGGCGATTGCATCCGGGATGGTTACGCATGGCTGAAGGAGCAGAGGATTAACTGTACGCTGGAATGGAATACAGGCGGGCATTTTCGGGAGCCCGAGATTCGGACAGCGAGAGCCTTTGCGTGGCTTCTAAGTTCAGTCGCGGTAGTTCATTGTAGTCCTGAGAGACTTTAAGGAGATAATATTTTTGCGTAATTTACTAATTGGCTCGCTGCTATTGTCGCTGGCCGGCAGTATTTGGGGCGCTATGTTTATTGCGGTCCGCCTGACCGTAGGCGTGATTACGCCTGTGGCTTTGGTTTGGCTGCGGTACGGTGTGGCGCTGGTCCCGCTAGTGCTTATCATGTTGTATCAAAAAACTTCCTGGAAAATTGAGCGCAAGGACTGGAAGCTCCTGCTTATTTCTGCGTTGACCGGTCAAACGCTCTCCATTGTCACGCAGGAATCGGGAACCATGCTGACTTCAGCACAGATGGGTTCGGTGATAACGGCGGCTACACCGGCATTTATGGTGGTGTTCGGCTGCCTGATTCTGCATGAGCGGTTTAATTTCAGCCGTTTGTTGTCTGTAGTTTTGGCAACGGTGGGGGTACTGCTAATCGTCGTTGACCCGGAGAATCTGCAAACCGGCAGTCTTTTGGGCGGTGTCTATTTGTTTGTAGCAGCTATCACCTGGGCATTGATGTCCATACTTGTGAAACTGCTCAGCCGCTATTCGGTGTTTACGCTGACTTTTTATAGCGTACTCATCGCGTTTTTGGTGCTGAGTCCCTATGGAATATGGTGGCTGATTAACGAAGCAAATTATGGGGCTTTGGTTATGCCGCAGATATGGGGCTCGGTACTTTATGTGGGGATGATTTCCACCACGGCAGGATTTGTTCTTTGGAGCAAGGGGCTGACGTATATGGATGCATCCATTGGCGGTTTGTTTATGTTCTTTCAGCCGATCGTTGGCACAATCTTAGGCTGGTTATTACTCGGTGAAGCCATGACCAGTTATTTTTTGCCCGGTTTTGCGCTTATTGCCGTTGGTGTATTGCTGGCTATGAAGGGCGGCAATACAACTGCCGAGGAAAAACTGCAAAGAAGCCGCAAAGAGTATGCACAAAGGTGTTCGCGGTAATGTTTCTTTAGTTAGATAGCTTTTAGGAAATGTTATATTGGGAGGAGAGGTTACGATGAAAGTCGAATTGGTTCATGTGGGCAATAAGGCAATTCGCGGCTGCATAGGCTGTCGGGCATGCAGACCATGCGGACATTGGCGCGTAATATGACCTTCCTGATGAAGAGCATCCAACTGGGCAAGGAAAAATTTGGCCTGCCAGAGAAAGAATCTTGGCAAGCCACTAACTTTATTCGCTGATTGCTGCTTTTGTGTACCATTCCTGGGCCTTCTGCAGATTTTTTTCTACGCCCAGCCCGTTTTCATACAGATGCCCCAAAGCTGCCATGGCCGGTGCTGCGATAATATCACCGCGCTGGGCGGCGAGGCCGGCATCTTGTAAGGCTTTGGCAAGTAAGCTGTGTGTCTGGCCGTCTTTGCGTTGCTGGAACAGCCAGTCGCGGATGGCTTCGATATCATAGGCAAATGACCAGGTATACATATGGTTGCCGCCGGCAAAGACGGAGTAATTAATAGGCGCGTTGGCTGCGGTCATATCTTTGACGTTTGCATTGATTTCTGTCATATTTGCATGACTGTCCCAAAAGGTCTTATTCCGCGCAACTTTGCTGCCCAGGGATTCCCAAAGGGCTGTTGCGGCATTCATGCCGGGGAAGGCTTTGGTATCGCCCTCACAGACGGTGATCCAGAGTTTTTTGTCCTTCATGGCGGCCATTTCTTCCACATTCCACTGGCAGGCTACGAGCCATTGCGCGGCAAATAAATCCGGATATTTATCGCTGATGGCAATGTTGGCCATACCGCCCTGCGACTGGCCGGTGCCATAGATGCGATTCTTGTCTACGCTGTAACGCTCAATCACATCATGGAGTAAATTGGACACAAGGGTAAGTCCCGGTGTCCAGACATTTTCATCGGTGGTCATCATGCCGATTTTGTCAACTAAGTCGGCGGTATACTGCGGAGCAAGGATGATGCATTCATGCTTGGCCTGTTCGCTGTCGCTGGCCCAAATGGTGGCGCCGTTGCCCTGGAACAGCGGTGTTTTTATCGCGTTGATGTTGGCACTGGCATCGGCCACGAAAAACAGCAGGGGATATTTTTTCTTTGGGTCATAGTTTTGGGGCAGATATAGATTATAAGGAATCGTGGCGCCCACTTCCTTATCGGTGTATTCGTATTGCTGGAACCGTTCTAAGTCCGGCTCATTTACGGCTGTCGCGGATACAGTCAGTGGGGCAAAGGTGGTGCCGTCAATAGCAGTAAGAGGACGCACCTGTTGTACCTGCAGGGATAAATCCGGCAGTTTGCGGTTGGATTGGCGGGGCGCATCAGTGCCCTGGCCGTTTTTATCATCGGCAGGTTTTGCCTGACGCCCCGGCTTTTTGCTTAAATCCCCATCATAGACATTGTTTTTCTGGGCAAACTGTAGGATGACATAACGCCCTGCCTGCGCCTTATTCGTAAGTTTCGGTTTATCGTTTACCATTACGGCGGTAATCTCTTGGCCGGATACAGCAAAGTCCGTGGGTTTTACGGCTGAGGGTAAAAGTGCTTTCGGGTATTCCAAAATCGCTTCGGCAACCTGTTCGCCGCTGCCATAGACACGCGTTACAGCTGTAACTTTTTGCAGGCCATGAATAGCAGCGCCTGCCTGCACTTCACCAGCTTGTACGGTGGCTGCCTGTACGGGGAGTGTGCCCGGCAGCATAAATGCTCCTGTCCCCACCAAAGTCAAAGCCAATATTTTTTGATATCTGCGCATAATCGTACCTCCATACTCATTTTAAGCAATAAAAAAATCGACGTTCCCTAAAAAGGGCAGAAAGCCACAGAGGCTATCCACGTCGATTTTCTGCCGCCGAAGCGGCACGGCTCCTACACAGCCGTTTATGCTATTGGACATACTATACCATATTTATGGCATTAAGACAATCGTTATTTTGTGTATTTGTCAGTGATGTATTCTGCAAGTTGACAACTGCTGGCAATCGTAATAGAATACGAAGTGTCGAGTATTTTATTCGGCTAAATATTGTTTTTTACTGTTAAGGAGCTTGCTGTTTGAGAAACAACACCTTGGAGATTGCAGGCTGACCGGGAGGTTGGCTTAGGAGCAATTTCACACCGACCTCCCTGTATTGCAGTCATCAATCATCAGGAGGAAAAACAATGAGCAAAAATGACTATCGTATTCGTTTGGAAAAAATTGAGGAACATCGTGAAGTAGAAAACATGGTACGGGAATCCTTTTGGAATGTCTACCGTCCCGGTTGTTTGGAGCACTATGTGCTGCATTGTCTGCGAAATGACCCAGCCTTTGTGCCGGAGTTGGATTTTGTCATGGAAAAGGATGGTCGGTTGATCGGCCAGAACATCTTTATGCGTGCCGTTATCAAGGCTGATGATGGCAGGAAAATCCCGATTATGACGATGGGCCCTATTTGCATATGTCCGGAACGGAAAAGGCAGGGCTATGGCAAGATTTTGCTGGATTTCAGCTTGCAGAAAGCTGCTGAATTGGGTTGTGGGGCCTTGTGTTTTGAAGGAAACATCGGTTTCTATGGCAAGAGCGGCTTTGACTATGCCAGCAATTTTGGCATTCGCTATCATGGCCTGCCGGAAGGGGCAGATGCATCCTTTTTCTTGTGCAAGGAACTTGTACCGGGTTATCTGTCAGGCATTACTGGTGAATATACCACGCCAAAAGGTTATTTTGTAGATGAGGCGAAGGCTGAGGCATTTGACAAGGATTTTCCTTTCAAAGAAAAATTGGTGTTGCCAGGGCAAATTTTCTAAACGTATGCTAGTAGAACTAGGCCCAGTGAATGAAACCGGTCCGTTGAATGAGACTGGCCCATTAACCGGCCGCAGATGAACAGGGATTAGCTAGATAAAACAATGGGGCTGCTGCACAAAAGCCTTTTACCGCAATAACCAATATGCAAGAAAGATTTGCATACTGGTTATTGCAAGGGAAAGGACTTGTGCAGCAGCCCTGTTTTGCGTGGATTTTAAGATGGCGTAATCAAGATTTATTCTTGACTTGAAGTCTGCTCCAAGTGTTAAAATTGAAGCAATAGAGAAATCATTGGCAGGAGATCATAATGAATAGAAGAACTTTTATCGTGGGAGGTTTGGGAACCTTGGGAGTATTAGCTGGCGGCGGTGCGCTCTTTACCCAGCGGCCGGAATTTGGCAGGCTGCCGCAGGGGGAACGTCTGGCACGGATGGAAGACTCACCGCATTATAGAAATGGCAAGTTCCAAAATCTAGTTCCCGTACAGGTCATGAATGAGGAGAATGGTGAAAATCGTTTTGTGGCGATGGCAAAATTCCTCTTTGGGGATAAGTCTCATTTATCGCCGAAGCAGGTAATGCTGTCAAAGAAGACGGATTTGCGCAGCCTGAATCCGCATGATGATGTGGTGGTCTGGCTGGGGCACTCCAGTTTCTTTATGCAGCTCGGAGGCTATCGCATCTTAATTGACCCCGTGTTCAGTTCCTATGCGTCGCCCATCTTTTTTATCAACAAGGCATTTCCTGGCAGCAACGTCTATACCGCCGAGGATATGCCGGAGATTGATGTATTGGCGATTTCCCATGACCATTGGGACCATTTGGACTATCCAACGATTATGGCACTGAAGCCGAAGGTGAAACGTATTGTCTGCCCGTTAGGCGTGGGAGAATACTTTGAAGGCTGGGGCTTTGAAAAAGAGCTTTTGCACGAAGAAGATTGGGATACGGAAATCAAATTAACGGATGATTTATCTATTCATATCCTGCCGTCCCAGCATTTCTCGGGGCGGTTTCTGACTTCTAATCCCACGCTTTGGTGTGGCTTTGCGTTTGTAACTCCGCAGCGCAAGGTATACTATACGGGAGATGGCGGATACGGTGCACACTTCAAGGCCATTGGGCAGAAGTTCGGCGGCTTTGACTTGATGCTGGGCGAAAACGGCCAGTACAATATGGCCTGGCATGCCATCCATATGCTGCCGGAGGAAACGGCGCAGGCGGCAGTGGATGTGGGGGCGAAAATGCTTCTGCCTGCTCATAGCGGCAAGTTTGCCCTGTCCCGTCATCCCTGGCAGGAACCTTATCAAAGACTTTCGCAGGCCAGCCAGGGAAAGGGATATAAACTGATGACGCCGGAAATCGGCGAAGCAGCTTATATTGCTGGCGGTCAGGCAGCAGGTTTTGATAACTGGTGGGAGCGTATGCAATAAAAATTTGACTTGGAGTAAACTTTAAGTGGTAAAGTAAAAGCAGTTTTTAGCAGGGAGGTTGATGTGATGAAGAAGAACATAACACGCAGGAATTTCGTGAAATTGGCAGGCATGGCGGTAGCAATGACGGCTTTGCCGGGCTGTGCGATTTTTGCGGCTGATACGCCAGAAAAAAAGCCAGAGGCAAAGAAAAAAGTTGCCGGTACCGGCGGTGAACATTATGTTCCGTATCGTGAACGGCAAGGGGCCGAGTCTGTGGTTTACTTTACCCGTGACCTGTCAGCGGCAGGCTTGCTGAAAATTTATGACCGTGTCAAAAAAGATTTGGGCGGCAAGGTGGCCATCAAGCTGCATACCGGCGAACCGCATGGCCCGAATATCATTCCTCGTCCCTGGGTCAAGGAACTGCTGCAGAAGCGTCTGCCGAAGGGCACCATCATTGAAACCAATACCTATTATGGTGGTGGCCGCGACACGACGGAAAGGCATCGTCAAACCCTGCAGGTCAACGGCTGGACGGATTTTACCAAGGTGGATATTACAGATGCCGAAGGGACAACGATGCTGCCGGTACCCAATGGTAAGTGGTTAACGGAGATGTCCGTGGGCAAGAATATGCTGCAGTATGATTCGCTATTGACGCTTACGCATTTCAAAGGCCATGCGATGGGCGGCTTTGGTGGTTCCAATAAAAATCTGGGCATTGGCTGCGCCGATGGCAAAATCGGCAAGAAGATGATTCATGCCGGGGACTCCGGCTCTCAATGGGGCGTAAATAACGAGGAATTCATGGAGCGCATGACCGAATCCACGCAGGCTACCGTCAACTATTTCAAAAATAGAATTGCCTTTATCAATGTGATGCGCAATATGAGCGTGGACTGTGACTGCGCTGGAACCTCAGCTAAGCCTGTGGTCACGCCGGATATTGGCATTGTGGCCTCCTTGGATATCCTGGCCGCTGACCAGGCATGTGTTGACTGCGTTTATGCGCTGCCCGAAGAGAGCAAACATGATTTAGTGGAGCGCATGGAATCACGTCACAGCATGCGTCAGCTGACCTATATGAAGGAAATGGGCATGGGCAATGACCGCTATCAGCTGATTGATGTGGATAATGGCGACAAAGTCATCACGGCTGCCGAAGCGGTAAAGGGCGTCAAAGGTACCTGGGTGCCGGATGGCAACTGATTAGCACAAAGGAGCGATAATATGGATTTGAAAACTATTCAGGAAAACAGTATGTTCCCGGTGGGCGGCGAAAATGTCAACTATGCCCAGTATTTTGACGGCAAGAGCTATCTCAATATGATTTCTATGGAGCAGGTGGTTATCGGCAATGTGACCTTTGAACCGGGCTGCCGCAATCATTGGCATATCCATCATGCCGACAAGGGCGGCGGACAGATGCTTCTCGTTACCGCCGGGCGTGGCTGGTATCAGGAATGGGGCAAGCCCGCGCGGGAATTAAAGGCTGGTGATGTCGTGCATATTCCCGCTAATGTCAAGCATTGGCACGGTGCGGCCAAGGATTCTGCCTTCCAGCATATTGCCATTGAAGTGCCGGGTGAGAAGACTTCTAATGAATGGTGCGAACCGGTGGAGGTGAATGAATACAATAAGCTGCCATAAATAATTGGCAGCTTTGGTAATGGATGTATTCAGTTGGTTTTCTTTATCTTTTTTAGTTCTCTATGCAGCCAATCCAGACGCTGTTTTTCCCGCAGGATGGCCTGCTCCAGGATGCAGCGGTGGCCGAAATGTTTCTGCTGTTCGCTTTCATCCGCGAACAGCAGCTGCCAGCGGGTCTGCAGGTATTGGTACTTTTCCTCATGTCGGGCAATTTCTTCCTGAAAGAGCCGGGTGACCAGCGGATGGTCGGCCGAGTCAAGCAGATACAATTTCATCGTGAATTCATCTCGGGTAGGCACCAGCGGATTTAAGGATTCATCCATCCAGGCGGACAGAAGTTTCTGTCCGTCTTTTGTGATTTGGTAGAATTTCTTTTCGAGTTTTTTGCCCACCAGTTCCGTGCGCGAGGAAATCAGGCCGTCGTCTTCCATGCGCCGCAGCTCCGGGTAAATCTGACTGTGGTTGGAGTACCAGAAGTCGCCGAGCTCTTCTTCAAACAGCTTTTTAATGTCGTAGCCTGCTAGATCCTCACGGTTCAGCAGCCCTAGAATGATATATTTTAATATGTTTTTTTGTGCCATAGTCATTCGTCCCTTCGTATATATCTGGAATCAGTATAGCATAGATAAAAAAAAATATCATGTATTTTATTACATGATATTGACAAGTCAAATAATCTGGTTTATGATACATATATCAACATCATGTAAATAAATACATAATGGCTTAGGAGGAATTTAACAATGAAATTTAAAGAACTAGATGACTTTTTGGGTACGCATTTTATTTATACCTACGATAATGGCTGGGAATATGAATGGTATGCCAAGAATGATCATACGGTGGATTACCGTATTCATGGCGGTATGGTCGCCGGCCGTTGGGTGAAGGATCAGGAAGCCAATATCGTCAAACTTACGGATGGCGTATTCAAGGTAACCTGGACGGAACCGACGGGCACGGATGTGGCTTTGGACTTTATGCCGAATGAAAACATCATGCACGGTACGATTTTCTTCCCAAAATGGGTACAGGATCATCCGTCCATTACGGTATGCTTCCAGAATGAGCACATTGACCTGATGGAAGAATCCCGTGAGAAGTACGAAACCTATCCGAAATATCTGGTACCGGAATTTGCCAAGATTACCTACATGGGCAAGGCTGGTCAGGACAACGAAGAAGTTATCGCCGAAGCGCCTTACAAAGGCATGACGGATGACATTCGTGCTGGCAAGTATTTTGATGCCGACTACAAGCGTGTAAAGAAATAATAGCTGGAGGTTCGTCATATGAACGCAGATAAATTGAGAAAAATATCGGTAACAGCTTTGCTGTCACTGGCTCTTATGGTTCCTGTAAATGGTGTTGGTCATGCATCTGGCAAGCAGGAGAATCTTATTTCCATGCAGCCGACTTATCGGGATGTAGTAGTCGCCAATGTAAAAAATGACAATGGCGCGCCCCGCCAGCTGCGCATGAATGTGTTCATCCCGCCCCAGGCCAAGAAAGAAAAAGTCCCTGTGTTGGTGTTTGTACATGGCGGCGGTTGGGCCAGAGGCACCTATGAAGGCGATGATGTAAAGCAGCAAGCGAAGCAGAGCAAGCAGAGCGGCAATGGCGCTTTGATGGATAAAGACAATACTTCGTCCTATAAGATTTTCAAAGATGTCCTGAATCATGGCATTGCCTTTGTTTCCGTGGATTATCGTTTGAACAGCGAAGCGGCTTTTCCTGCTCAGATTTATGACGTGAAAGCAGCAGTGCGTTTTGTCCGTGCTCATGCGGCAGAATATGGCATTGACGCCGACAGAATTGCCATAGCCGGTACCTCGGCTGGTGCTCATTTGGCAACAGAACTGGCTGTAACCAGTGGCAACAAGAACTTAGAAGGTACTGTAGGCGGAAATCTTGGCTATAGCAGCAAGGTCGCAGCCTGTGTTGACTTCTATGGCCCCACCAATTTGTTGACCATGGCTCCGGAAATGAGTCCCCAGCTGCAGTCACCTGCTGAAGCTGCAGAAACCCATGATTCGGTACGCGCCAATGAATCTATTTTATTGGGCTTTACGGGGGAAGGACAAGGCGTAGGCACCCTGCGTAAGATATATGAGGATGGTGATAAAACCTCTCCCTATTGGAGTATGGTGGAGAAGGCCAAAATGGGCAGCCCGGTATATCAGGTGACGAAGGATGCGCCGCCGTTCTTTATCGCACATGGCGGACATGATTCACTGGTACCCATTCAGCAGAGCATCAGCCTGCAAAAGGCATTGACCGATGCCGGCGTGGAAAATCTTTTCATGTGCAATTCTGAAGCACAGCATGGTTATGTGGGTGAAGATACCAATAAAGCCATGATGCGCTGGCTTTGCCAAAAGCTTGGCGTTAAATATTGATTCCCAAACATTTCCAAACAAATACACTTTAAGAGAAGCCGTCTGACAGGTGATTTTGTCAGGCGGTTTCTTGTTCAAAATCGCAATATATTACAGCAACTGAATTTGTCTGTCGACAAGAGGTAAACATTAGCGTTATAATATAAAAGAAAGCTTAAACATAAATTATGTAAATCGGAAGGGAGAGCACGATATACATGTTGGAATTGAAGAACATTTCCTTCCATGTCACCGAGGGCAACAGCCAGGTGGATATTATTCAGGACCTGAGCCTAACCGTTGACAACAGGAAATTTGTGGTCATTACGGGGCCCAACGGCAGTGGCAAGTCCACCCTGGCGAAAATTATAGCGGGCATTGAGCAGCCCACTTCCGGCCAGATTCTTTTGGACGGCCAGGATATTACCAATAAGAGCATTACGGAGCGGGCACAGATGGGCATCAGCTTTGCCTTTCAGCAGCCTGTGCGTTTCCGCGGCCTGCAGGTTATTGACTTGTTGCGTCTGGCAGCCGGGAAAAAGATTTCCCATATCAAGGCCTGCGATTATCTCTCCGAGGTAGGGCTTTGCGCGAATGATTATCTCAACCGTGAAGTGAACAGTTCCTTGTCTGGTGGTGAACTCAAGCGTATTGAGATTGCTACGATTCTGGCCCGAAAGACGAATCTTTCCATCTTTGACGAGCCGGAGGCGGGGATTGACCTTTGGAGTTTCCAAAACCTTATCCGCATCTTTGAGAAAATGCGGGCAGAAATTGAAGAAAGTTCCATCATCATCATTTCCCATCAGGAGCGCATCCTGCAGATTGCTGATGAAATCATTGTGCTGGCCGACGGCCGGGTACAGGAACATGGCGCCGGCAAAGACATCCTGCCTAAAATCATGGACACGGAAGTCAGCATGCCCATGTGCAGAAAATTTCAGTAAGGGGGTAGCGCTATGTTGAAGATGGACGAGATACAGAAAAGACTGCTGCTGGAGGTGGCTGACCTGCACGATGTCCCCATGGGGGCTTACAATCTGCGCGCTAACGGCAAGTCCGTGGGCCGTGGCAGCAGTGCCAATATCGAAATCACCTCCAAGGAAGACGGTTCCGGCATTGATATCCGCATCAAGCCCGGCACCAAGAATGAGAGTGTACACATTCCTGTCGTCATGAGCGAAAGCGGCATGAAGGAAACGGTGTACAACGACTTCTACATCGGCGAAGGCGCTGATGTGGTAATTGTGGCAGGCTGTGGCATTGACAACTGCGGCACCCAGGATTCGGAACACGATGGCGTTCATCGCTTCTTTGTGGGCGAAAATGCCAAGGTCAAATATGTGGAAAAACATTACGGTTCCGGCGATGGCAAAGGCCAGCGCATCCTGAATCCCGTAACGGAAGTGACCATGGAAGCAGGCAGTTCCATGGAGATGGAAATGGTACAGATTAAGGGCGTGGATTCCACCAGCCGTACCACCAAGGCAAACCTCAAGGCAGATGCCAGCCTGATTGTGCGCGAACGCCTGATGACGCACGGCACGCAGTATGCTTACAGTGAATACGAAGTGACGCTGGATGGCGAAAATGCCAGCGCTGATGTAGTGTCCCGCGGCGTAGCTAAGGACAAATCCTATCAGAAACTGGATTTGCGCATCGTAGGCAACGCAGCCTGCCATGGCCATACGGAGTGTGACTCCATCATCATGGATGAGGGCAGAATTCTGGCGGTGCCGTCCCTGGAAGCCAATAATGTGGATGCCATGTTGGTGCATGAAGCAGCTATCGGCAAGATTGCCGGGGACCAGCTCATCAAGCTGATGACTTTGGGCCTAACGGAAAAAGAAGCCGAAGAACAAATTGTCAACGGCTTCTTAAAGTGATATTCTTCTATAGAACTCCTTCAGTTTTGGCTGGGGGAGTTTTTTGCAGTTCAGCATTCTTTTGCCAGGCGGCGTTTGGCTTTATAACTTTCGATTCGCATGAGAAATCGCTTTTGCAATGCCTGAAACTTTTCCGGTGAGATAACGATATTGCGTTTACGAGCTCCTGCCATCTGGTCGATTTCCGCATCTTCCAGTTCAAAGAGATCTGCATCCTGCAACAATAATAATTCATCTGCCTGGAGTATCATAAGTATTTCCTCCCTATTTCGACATTTAGTATGTAATGTTGTTCCTTCTATAGCCATATACGATTGGCAGATAAATGTATTACAGTTTCTCCAAAAGAAAATTGAATTTTTTTACCAAAATCACAGGATGATAAAACTAAGCCCCTCCGTGCCAGGAAGGGCTTAGTTTTATTTTTTCGGATAAACACCGATGGTGAGTTTATTGAGGATGGGAATGGCTTCGCCGATTTTCCGGCAGATAATAGCGGCCAGAATGGAGAGTATCAGCGTTGCCCAGTAGAAGGTGATAACAACAGGCGCGGTCATAAGTTTGCCGTGGTTCTGCAGCCACAGGCCGATGTAGGTGATGAACAGGGGATGGGCCAGATAGGCGAAGTAGGAATGTTTGCCTAAGATATGGAGCAGATTGTTTAGGGCTTTGGGATAGCTCTGATAGGTGAAGATGGCAAAGAAGAACAGGCTGGCGGCCATGGTGTAGAGAATCCCCCAAGGGCAGAGCTGATGCGCCGTGTTGATGGCCTCAAGTGCCGTGTAACCGTCAAAGTAAATCTTCTCGTAGTAATAGGTCATAAGACCGCCCAAGGTGAAGAAGAAAAAGCAGCAGAGTCCATGAAGATGTTTTTTCATAAAGTCCATGAACTTATCGCTGTGAACGGAAAGCCAGCCCCCCAGCAGGAAGATGAAGAAGTAATGGAGCACCCAATAATTGAGGCGGTACATCAAAAAGGGCTTGAGAATGCTGTTATCGGGCAGGCTGTAAACGTAGAGGTTGAAGGCTGTATCAAAGCTCGACCAGTAGTCAAAGGCCATCTGCAAAATCAATAAGATACCCAGACGGTAAAGGGTCAGGCGGCGCACTATGGCAATCCAAAGGGGCATCAAGAGATAGAACCACAAGAGAATGACCATGAAGTAGAGCTGATACTTGGCATTGCCGAAGAACAGGACGGATAACAAATGCAGCGGGTCAGGAAAACCGACGCCGTAGAGCAGACCGTCATGCAGCAGATAAAGCAGGGACCAGGCAAGATAGGGAATCAGCACGGTCTTTAGACGCCGCTTGGTGAAACTCACGAAATCAAAGGGCGCGTTGATGTTCAGATTGTAGAACAGGCCAAAGGCAGAGATAAAGAAGAAGATGGGCACGCTGAACCGGGTAAAGGTTTCAAAGAGCGCCACCAGATGGATGTTGGCCGCCGGGTTCATGATGTACTGGGAACCGATATGAATGCCGATAACCCCCATCATGGAAATGCCACGGATGTATTCGATGGCGGCAAGCCTGGGCTTGCGGGGCAGAGTTGCTGTTTGCATAAAGAAAAAACACCTCGATAAAAAATAATTACCTACCTATCATAACAAAAAATAAGACGCAATGCCACCAAGGATTCAAGAGGATATTTTATAGTGGATAGCGAATAGCTTACATAATGGGTTTCGTGAAAGAGATTTGCGAGGCATAGGAGATGGAATAAAATGGAAAAATACACCGTAGCTGAGCTGCCTTTGGACGAGCAAAATGTGCTGGAACAACTCTATGGCGGACAGATGAATGAAAATCAGGGCTATTCGCCCAATCATATTCTCTATGTGCGGGAGCTTACAACAGCAGAAGAAGGGCTGTTTACGAACTGTACATCCTTTCAGCCTTTAGGTGTGTTGGTGCAAAATCTGTACAAAATTCGGGGCAGATTGCTGCCGCCGCATTTCAATCGGGCACTGTATAAAATGGTGGAAGAATGTGACGCCCTGCGCCTGAACTACTGCTCGGTGGGCAAGCGCATTTTGGCTGTGGTCTTTCAAGAACGGCGTGTGCTTGCCCCAGTTGTCTATCGCAATCTGGAAGGCATAGAAGAGGATGAACTTGATGCAACCTTGCACCGTATTATGGATGCAGATTTGCGTCAGGGCATTGATGTGCGTCATGGGTGCCTGATGCGGTTTTCCATCTTTCACACCCACAATGATGAATATGCGGTGCTGGTAACGGCTGTGCAGGCCGTGCTGACGGATTTTGATGTGCGTAAGCTCTTTGTCAGAGCTTTGGGCTTAAAATGGGAGGACAGTGCGCAGCCAGCCAATGGCGCCATGATGCAGAAGTCTGCCATGGCGGCCCCTGTGCGGGAGTACTGGAAAAAGATACTCGGGAACTTCCCCCAGAATTGCCGTATTCCCAAGTATGGCAAAACCTCCATTCCTGTCCCCAGACATCGGGCATATTTTACGCATTTGCCCGCGCCCATTTTGTCGGATTTGCGGGAAAAGGCCAAAGACAAGAAAAGTATGCTCATGGCCATCCTGCAGACGGCTTGGGGGCTTTTCCTGCTTCAGGAAAATGGATGCCGGGATGTAGGTTTCTGCCTGCGGGTGCCCCGCCGGGAAAAAGGTGCTGACGGACAGAGCCGCATTCCAAGTTTGGTGCCCCTGCGCCTGCAAGTGGAAAATGACAATGTCACCATACAGGAAATCGTGAATAAACTGTTCCAGCAGTTTGTAATTTCCCAGCCTTATGCTGCTTTGGGCCGGTCGGATATCGAAAGTCTGATGGGCAAGCAGAAGGGGATTTTTGACCATTTTCTGGATTTTTGTGATTTCCACTATGAGACCCACTCCTTTGAGAAAGCTTCGGGAGCTGTGGATGGGCAGCTTATTCTGCAAAAATTCTGGGACGGACGGGACAACAAATTAAGTATAGCCTTCCATCATGAGGAACATCAGTTGTCCATAAGCATGCAATACGATGAACGCTTTTTTGACCGGGAGAGAATCGAAATTCTGGTCAAGGAATATCTGCAGGTCCTCCAACAGATGCTGACGGATTGGAATCTGCCGATAGGCGTTTTCCAGGAGAGATTGGGCAACCGCCTGGAGAGAGTGGAGAATTCTGTTACCGAGAGAGTGGACAGCCGTGCCGTATTGCAGGATTATTTGTCTCGTATCACTCTGTTCAAGGAATTGGACCGTGGATTCATTCAGCGCTTTATGGAATATGCCCGGTTGGATGTCTATTTTGAAGGGGACCGTCTGGCGGGGAAGGATTTGGATGGACAAATGGTCTTTTTAGGAATGGGCCGGGTGGCTCGCAGTATCGAATTGGGTGACGGCTGGTACCATACGCTCGATATCCAGAAGGAAGGCGGCTGGCTCAACGAAACGGTGCTGCTGCCAGATAGAAAGGGCGATATGGCCCTGGAAGTGCTTACGGAGCGGGCGGTGATTCTCACCGTTCCCTTGGACAAGGCACATATTATTATGGACCAGACCCCGTTGATGCCCAAGTGCGTTATCCAATACGTTATCCGGCAGATGGAAAAATATCAGCGGTTGTGGATTCAATCCTAATCCTGTATAATTATTCCGTAATCATTTTTGCGGAGGTGCAGAATGCAGAAGCGAAGAATTGTCATTGGTGGCATCCTTTGCCTGGCTCTTATAGGAGGCGGGGCGGCTCTTTTGTGGCCGTCCCGGGAAGCTCCCGCCAGCCAGCAGATAACGGAAACCACCGTGGCCACCAGAAACGAAGATGTATCCCCAATCAATAAGATTCCGCAGACTGGGACGGAGCAGCCCAAGGAAAAGCCTCCGGTAAAGCAGCCCATCAAGGATGTCTTTGCCTACAGCTTTGAAGGTGAGAAGGTCTTTATTGTGGCCGGTTCGGTAACGGCTAATAAAGAAAAGCATGAATGGCAGGCCAAGATAAAGAGCATCAACAAGAAGGGGGAGCCCCAGTCCGTACAGCAGGTGTTCTTCAAGCAGGAAGGCAAGCAGATTCTCACCAGCAACGGCAATGGCAAATGGCGTCCCATCGACGAGATGGATAAGTCTCTGTTCAATAAAGTCGTGGATATTTCCGGCACCTTTTGATAAATTTGTTAAAGTTTTTTTGAAAAATTGTATTTTAGGTGTTGACAAGGCTTGCCCTTATCCGTATAATAATACATGTCGCTGAAACACAGCGGTAAAAATTAAAGACGGCCCGGTAGTTTAGTTGGTTAGAATGCCGCCCTGTCACGGCGGAGGTCAGGGGTTCAAGTCCCCTTCGGGTCGCCACTTGCGGAAATAGCTCAGTTGGTAGAGCATCACCTTGCCAAGGTGGGGGTCGCGAGTTCGAGTCTCGTTTTCCGCTCCATTTTTATGGCGACATAGCCAAGTGGTAAGGCCGAGGACTGCAAATCCTCTATCCTCAGTTCGATTCTGAGTGTCGCCTCCAAAATGAAAGCAAGCCTTCTCCTGTTTGACGGGAGGAGGCTTTTCTGTATTGAAGTTACGGCATAAATATTGTAGAATATAGAGTATGTGATTTGCGGGGAGGCTGTAATCAATGGAAACAAGTGATAAAGATTTAATCGAAGAAAAAACTGGCAGTGAAAAGATTTTTGACGGAAACCTGCTGCATGTTTATAAAGATACAGTGAAACTGCCCAATGGCGGCGAAGCTACGCGCGAGTGGATTAAGCATCCTGGTGCTTCCGCCGTGATTCCGCTGACGGATGATGGTCAGGTGATTCTCGTGAAGCAGTACCGCTATCCCATCGGCCGCATTACCTTGGAGATTCCGGCAGGAAAGCTCGATGCTCCGGATGAGGACCCGCTGCTTTGTGCAGAGCGGGAGCTGTCTGAGGAAACGGGTTACAAGGCGGAAGAGATTACGAAGCTTACCACCATTGCTACGACCGTGGGCTTTTCCAACGAATACATTCACCTCTATGCGGCTACGGGCCTTACGGCAGGCAAGCAGCATACCGATGAGGATGAGTTTATCAACGTGGTGAAGATGCCGCTGGAGAAGGCCGTGGAACTGGTACTGAAGGGCGAAATTTACGATTCCAAATCCGTGACGGCGATTTTGATGTTGGAACGCAGCCGGAAGGAGAAATAAATGTTTGATTTTGATATAATGCATATTATCGCAGGCCTGCCGGGCTTGCTGATTGCCATGGTGGTGCATGAGTATGCTCATGCCCAGGTGGCGGTATGGCTGGGGGATTTTACGCCGCGACTAATGGGGCGCCTGACCCTTAACCCCAAGGCTCATGTGGACCCCATTGGCATGCTGATGCTGTTTTTGGTGCACTTTGGCTGGGCCAAGCCGGTGCAGATTAATCCCCGGAATTTCAAGAACCCCAAGCGGGATGATATTCTGGTATCGCTGGCCGGGCCTATGGCGAATTTTGTCACGGCCTTTTTAGCGCTGGTAGCCCTGCTGGTTTACCTGCGGGTGGGGGGCGATATGACCGCTGGCGTGTCCATGGTCTTTCAGATGATTATTGAGTTCAATATCGGCTTTGGCATCTTTAACCTGATTCCGCTGCCGCCCTTGGACGGTTCCCATGTACTGATGCAGCTGCTGCCCCGGGATATGGCCTACAAACTGGCCGAGCTGGAGCGCTACAGCTTTTTGATTCTCATTGTGCTACTGATGACGCCGGTGCTCAGCATGATTTTGATTCCTTGTCGGGCTTTTATCTGGCAGGTTTTCATGTTACTGTTACGGCCTTTTATCTAAATGGAAGATTACAAGATTAAGATTGATGCCTTCGAAGGTCCTATGGACCTTCTTATGCATCTCATTGAGAAGAACAAGATTGATATCTATGATATTCCCATTGCGGAGCTGACCCGTCAATATTTGGATTATCTGGACAAGTTCCGGGAATTCAATATGGAGATTGCCAGCTCCTTTCTGGTGATGGCGGCAACGCTTTTGCAGATTAAATCCCGCATGATGCTGCCCAAGGCACCGCAGGCAGAAGGGGAGCCCGAGGAGGACCCCCGCTTCGAACTCGTACAGCGGATTTTGGAATACCGCAAGTTCAAACAGGTCAGTCAGGTGCTCGGAGATATGGCAGGCGTGCAGGAGCGCTTTGTGGCCCGTGAGCCCATGGAACTGCCGGTGCATCATTTGCCACCGGGAAATCTCTCTTTGCGCCAGCTGGTGGAGGCTTTTCATACGGTGCTCTCCGTCAAGGAGGAGCTTTCCATCCCCAAAGCATTGGTGGAACCGGAGGAATACAGTATCAAGGACAAGATGGAAGATATTATTCTGCTGCTGGGACGCAGCCGGGGGAAGCTGCTCTTTTCCGAGGCGTTCCGTTCCGGCACCAGAGGGGAACTCATCGTGACCTTTCTGGCCCTGCTGGAACTCATGAAGCTGCGGACGGTAACGGTCAAGCAGCAGCGTTCCTTTGCGGAAATCTATATCTGTGTCCGGGAGGAGGAAGTTCATGCCTGAGAAAGTACGGGCAGAAATAGCCGATACAGGGCTCGTGGAAGCGGTGCTTTTTGCGGCGGGCAATCCCATGACCGTCAAGGAAATCGCTCATATCATCGAGCTGGATGTATTGGGGACCCAAAATATCATTACGCGGCTGCAGGCGGAACTGGACGAGCGCAAGAGTGGCCTGACCTTGCGGCAGGTGGCAGGCGGCTATCAGCTGGCCACCCGGCCCGAAGCCTTTGTAACCGTTGAGCGGCTGAGTCAGGTGGTGGATCGGAAGATTTCGGCGCCGACCATGGAGACGCTTTCCATCATTGCCTTTAAGCAGCCCATCACCAAGGCGGAGATTGAAAATATCCGCGGGGTGCGCATTGAACGCGCCCTGCAAAAATTACTGGAATTGGAACTGGTGGCGGAAGTGGGGCGCAAACCTGTCTTAGGGCGGCCCATTCTCTACGGCACCACGGATACCTTCCTGCGGTGTTTCGGCATCAATACCTTGGAGGATTTGCCGGAACTGCCCACCACAGAAGAGGCGGTGGCAGGACTCGACAACGAACAGCTGGAACTTTTCCAGGAGGTTCAGCATCTGCAGGAAGTACAGGAAATGGAAACAAACGAGGAGACGGAATAAATGGTTGAATTATTAGCCCCGGCAGGCAGCCGTGAGGCGCTGATTGCTGCCGTGGAAAGCGGCGCAAATGCTGTTTATATGGCCGGTACCCAGTTCGGGGCCCGGGCCTATGCCAATAATTTTGATGAGGATGGCTTGAAAGAAGCCATCCGTTTTGCACATTTGCGGGACGTGTTGATTAACATCACCGTCAATACCATTGTGGATGATGAGGAAATTCCCGCCCTGAAGGAATATCTGCTGTTCTTGCGGGAAGCAGGGGCGGATGCCATTCTGGTGCAGGATTTGGGTGTGGCGAAAATCGCCCGGGAAATCGTGCCCGATATGCCGCTGCATGCCAGCACGCAGATGACGGTGCACAGCCTCGAAGGCGTTTTGGCCCTGCAGGAATTAGGCTTTACCCGCGTGGTATTATCCCGCGAATTATCCTTAAAGGAAATCGCCCATATCTGCGCCAACTGCAACGTGGAGATTGAAGTCTTTATGCATGGCGCGCTCTGTGTCTGCTATTCGGGCCAGTGCCTTATGAGCAGCATGATTGGCGGCCGCAGTGGCAACCGTGGCCGCTGTGCCCAGCCCTGCCGTTTGCCCTATACGCTGGTAGATGAAGCGGGCAATGATGTGCTCGGGGATAAGGCCGGCAGTTACCTGCTGTCCCCGCGTGACCTTAATACCATTGATGTGATTCCTGACCTGATTAAGGCAGGTGTCGCATCCCTCAAAATCGAAGGCCGCATGAAGCGTCCCGAATATGTGGCTACGGTGGTAGGAACCTACCGTCAGGCCATTGACCAATATTTGACAAGTCAAATATACGAAGTTGACATGTCAGCCCGGGATAATCTGGCGCAGATTTTTAATCGTGACTTTACCACGGCATATCTCCTGAATCGTCCCGGTAAGGCCATGATGAGCGACAGACGGCCAAACAACCGCGGCCTGCTCATTGGCCGGGTAACGGCTTATGACTGGGATAAGCGGCTCGTGACGGTGAAACTTTCCGGCCGTCTGGCTCTGGGCGACCAGGTTGACTTTTGGGTCAAGGTCGGGGGCCGGGTGACGGCCACGATAAATGACATGTCAAATGTCAAAGGTCAAAAACTGACGGAAGCGGCTAGCGGCGATACGGTGCGCTTTGCCATACCCGCCGCTGTGCGCGACCATGACCGCGTCTTTAAGGTCTACGATGCCCAACTGATGGAACAGGCCAAGGGAAAATACGCCAGCGGTGCTCCTGTGCGCCGCATTCCCATCACTGCCGAAGTCAAGGCCGCCATTGGCAAGCCCTTGACGGTTGTTTTGCGGGATAATGCCGGACATGTCGGCCATGGAAAAACGGAGTTTATCGGTGAAGCCGCCAAGAAGCGTCCCCTGTCGGATGAAGTCATCCGCAAACAAGTGGACAGACTCGGTACATCTGTCTATGAACTGACGGAGCTGCAGGCGGAAATCAGCGGCGAAGTCATGGTGCCCATGAGTGAAATCAACGAGGCCCGCCGTCAGGCTGTCGAAGAACTCGATGCGCAGCGTTTGGCGCATTATCCGCTGCGCGTAGCAGAGCCTGTGCCTTTCAAGGCCGAAGCATTTGCCGGGAAACTCTCCCAGCCCAAACTTATGGTGGCAGTGGATAGTTTAGAAAAGATGCGCGCCGCCATCGAAGGTGGTGCCGACGGCATCCTCTTTGGCGGCGAATCCTATGAGCATGAAGCACTGACTGTGATGGATTACGAAAAGGCCTGGCATCTGGCCAAGAAGGCCAACGTGCGTCTGGACTTTAATCTGCCACGCATCATGCGCGACGATTTCCAGCCCTTCTTCGAGAAGATTCTCACAGCGGCCAAGAACTTCCCGCCAGCGGCTGTGCATGTCCATAATATCGCACAGATTGCGCTCGTGAAGCGGCTGACGGATTTTGCCATTCATGCCGATTACAGTTTGATTTCCTATAATAAGAGCACGCTGGCTTTCCTAAAAGATTACGGTGTGGCTTCGGCAACCTTATCGCCGGAACTCAAATGGCAGCAGATGGAAGCCTTGGCCAAGGAAGGCGATTTGCCTTTGAGTGCTATCGTGCACGGCCGTTTGGAACTTATGGTTTCCGAATACTGCGTGACGGGTTCCTTCCTTGGCAATGTCGGTGAAGGTGCCTGCAGCCATCCCTGCACCAAGGGGCGCTATGCGCTCAAGGACCGCAAGGAGGCGCTGTTCCCGCTGCGTATGGACCAGTTCTGCCATATGCACGTGCTCAACAGCAAGACGCTCTCCATGCTGCCTCATGCCATGAAGTTTAAGGGTGCCGGCATCAAGACCCTGCAGATTGAAGCTAAGGCCATGAAGCCGGCGGAAATCACGGCGATTACCCGTGCCTACCTGCAGGCTATGAAGCTGCCCGCCCAGCTCGACGAAGCCCAGGAAGATGCGTTAAAGCGTCAGGAAGGCATGGATATTACCCGCGGACACTACTTTAGAGGAGTTCAATAATTCAATGGAACAGGAATCGTTTAAGGTTTTAGAATACAAGAAGATAACGGATAAGCTGGCAGAATATGCCGGTTCTGCACTGGGCAAGGAAAAGGCCCATGACTTATTGCCCAGCTCGGATTTTGCGGAGGTGCAGGAGTGGCAGGAGCAGACCACGGAAGCCGTGAAGGTGCTCTCCATGTCGGCGCCTCCTTTGGGCGGCATTCGCGACATCCGCCTGCTGCTCAAAAAGGCTGCCAAGGGTGCCATCTTAGAACTCGAAGAACTGCAGAACATCATGAGCACCATGTATGCCATGCGCACCATCAAGTATTTCTTCCGGGATTTGGAACTGGAAGCTCCGATTTTGCAGGAATGGGCGCGCTCGCTGGAAATTTTGGGGCAGTTAGAACGCAATCTCAACAATGTCATTGACGAACACGGCAATATGCGTGAAGATGCCAGCGTGGAACTGCGCCGCATCCGCCGCGAGCTCAAATCCTCCCAGACCCGCATCAAGGATAAAATCAACAGCATTCTCCATGACGGAGCTTATCAGAAGATGTTTCAGGATGCCATCGTCACCGTCCGTGATGAGCGTTATGTTATTCCCGTAAAGGCCGAATACCGCGCGCATTTCCCGGGGCTTATCCACGACCAGTCTGCCAGCGGTTCCACACTCTTTATCGAGCCGATGGCTGTGGTGGAACTCAACAATGATGTGAAGCAGCTGACGCTTGCTGAACAGCAGGAGATTCAGCGCATTCTGCGTCAGCTCTCGGGAGAAATTCAGCGCGAGAAGGATACGCTTTATGCCAACTGCGAGATTTTAGGGGATATTGACTTCACCTTCGCCAAGGCCAGACTGGCAGGAGCCATGAAGGCTGTGCGCCCGCTGATTAATGATGAAGGCCGCACGGTGCTCAGTAACGCTCGTCATCCCTTGATTGCTGCCGACAAGGTGGTGCCCACCAGCATTACACTCGGGCAGGATTACCGAATGCTTCTGATTACCGGCCCGAACACTGGTGGGAAGACCGTCACCATGAAGACACTCGGCCTTATGGTACTCATGGCCCAGGCAGGTCTTTATCTGCCGGTCGAGCAGGGGTCGGAAATCTCCATTTATGCTAATATCTACGCCGATATCGGTGACGAGCAGAGCATTGAACAGAGCCTGTCCACCTTCTCAGCGCATATGACTCATATTGTCAGCATCCTCGATAAGGTGGAAAGCGACGACTTGCTGCTTCTCGATGAATTGGGCGCCGGCACTGACCCGGAAGAGGGCGCGGCACTGGCGATGTCTATTCTGGAAAAATTGCTGGAGGTCAAGGCAACTACCGTGGCCACCACGCATTATTCCGAGCTCAAGACCTTTGCCTATACCCGCGAGGGCATTGAAAATGCCTGCGTGGAATTTGACATTGAAACCCTGCGGCCCACGTACCGTCTGCTGATCGGCATTCCGGGCGCCAGCAACGCCTTTGCCATCAGCCGCCGTTTAGGGCTGGCCGATTCACTCATCATCCGCGCCCAGCAGCTCGTCAAGGCCGACCATGCCCAGTTCGAGCACGTTATCAACGAACTGGAAAATGAAAAGATGATGTACGAGCAGCGCAACGCCGATATTGCCGAGCGTCAGGCGCGGGTCAAGAAGCTCGAAGAAAAACTCTTGAAGGCCAAGGAAGAATTGAGCCAGAAGAAAGGCGATATCATCCGCAAGGCCAAGGACAAGAGTGCGGCCCTTATCCGCCAGACCCGCCGCGAGTCGGAAGAGGTTATCAGCCAGCTCAAAGAGCAGTTTGACGACCTGGGCATCAAGGCGCGCCAGCAGGCCATCCAAAATGCGCGGGCCAAGATTAACGAGGCTTCCGCGAAAGCCAACCCGGGCATTATGGCCCAGAAGGGTGTCGGTCAGCGCATTGACCTCAAGACCATCCGCGTGGGTGATACGGTTTATGTGAAGAAGCTGGACCAGAAGGGCACCGTGCTTGAAATTCAAGGCAAGGACCTGACGGTACAGGTTGGTGCCCTGCGCACGAAACTCAAGGCCAACGCCTGCACCTTTATCTCCCATAAAGTAGCAGAAAAGCCAAGTGCCAGCACGGGCAGCCGCAAGAATTCCCAGTCTGCCAGCTTCCTGCAAAAGACCGCCAACATCGGCCGTGACATTGACATCCGCGGCATGATGGTGGATGAAGCGGAAATGGTGCTTGGAAAATTCATCGACGATGCGGTAATCGCCGGCCTCAGCCAGGTGCTGATTATCCACGGCAAGGGCACCGGTGCCCTGCGCAAGGGCGTCCATGCCTACCTCAAGAGCCACCGCAACGTGCTGAGCTTCCAGTTCGCGGATATCAACGAAGGCGGTACCGGTGCAACGGTGGTGGAATTAAAATAATACGGCCCTGTTAATACATGGACGATAGTGGGAATTTGTGTTACAATGGGGAAGTATAAATTTAAGGAGGCAGCTCATGGATAAACATTCTAATGCGAGCCGTCAAAAGCGTTCTGCTAAATCTGGCGGAACAGCAAAGCGTGTCATTTTAGGCTTTGGTCTGGTGCTCATGGTGATGATTACCGGTATCGGCTGTGGTTTTTTAACCGCGAGCATGAATACCAAGCCGGATTTAGCCAATGACATTTTGCCACCGGCATCTTCACAGATTTATGATATTAACGGCAATGAAATTGCCAATGTGCATGCGGCGGAAAACCGCCGTCCGGTAAAAATTGCCCAGGTTCCCAAGCAGCTGCAGGATGCGTTCGTAGCGGTGGAGGATAACCGGTTCTACGACCATTCCGGCGTTGACCCCCGGGGCATTGCCCGTGCGCTATATACCAACATCCGCGGTCATGGTGTAGCCGAAGGTGGTTCCACCATCACCCAGCAGCTGGCGAAGAACGCTTACCTGACCCAGGAGCGCACGCTGACCCGTAAGGTACAGGAAGTATTCCTGGCCCTGCAGCTCGAGCGCCAGTATACGAAAAAAGAAATTCTGGAAATGTATCTGAACCAGATTTACTTTGGCCAGGGCGCCTATGGCGTGCAGGCCGCTGCGCAGACTTACTTCGGCAAGAACGTGGAAGATTTGGATTTGAATGAATGCGCCATGCTGGCCGGCATTCCCAAGAGCCCGAACTATTATTCCCCGCTGAATAATCTGCAGGCCGCTCAGGAACGCAAGGCCATCGTCCTTGACCAGATGGAAAAGTACGGTTATATCACCCATTCCACGGCCGAAAAGACCAAGAAGGAAGATATGAAACTCGTGAAGCCGGCCAAGAAGAGCGATTCCGGTGTGGCTTCCTATTTCATTGATTATGTAACCCAGAAGCTCATCGATAAATACGGCGCTGATGCAGTTTATAAGGAAGGCCTCAAAATCTATACCACCTTAGATATGGATATGCAGAAGGCCGCCGAAGAAACCGTCAGCAAGCTGCCGACCTATAAGACGGATGGCAACGGCCTGGCCCAGCCGCAGATGGCACTCGTGGCCATTGACCCCCATAACGGCTATGTAAAAGCCATGGTCGGCGGCCGCGGCAACGACCAGTTCAACCGCGCCACCATGGCTGTACGCCAGCCTGGTTCGGCCTTTAAGCCCTTTGTCTTTATCGCTGCTTTGGAAAACAAATTCACCCCGAACACGGTGATTAACGACAGCCCCATTGACATCAATGGCTGGCGCCCGCAGAACTCCAGCGGTAATTTCAGCGGCAAGGTCACACTGCGGGAAGTAGCGCGTCATTCCATGAACGTGCCGACGGTTAAGATTGCGCAGAAATTAGGTATTGACAAGCCCATCTATTATGCGCAGGAAATGGGCATTTCCACCTTTGTTTTGGAAGGCCCGGCCAATGACCGTCAGCTGGCTACTTCTTTGGGCGGTATGACGAAAGGCGTAACGCCTCTTGAAATCACCAGCGCTTACGGCACATTTGCCAACAAGGGCGTCCATGTGGACCCGGTGGTAATCGTCAAGGTGCTCGACCGCAACGGCAAGGTGCTGGAGCAGAACGAGCCGAAACAGCGCAGTGTAGTCAGTGAAAACAGTGCGGCTGAACTCACGGATATGCTTGAAGATGTCATCAAGAAAGGCACGGGTACCCGTGCCAACATCGGCCGTCCGGCAGCCGGTAAGACTGGTACCACCAGCAACTACAACGACGCCTGGTTTGTCGGCTATACCCCGGATCTTGTTGCCGGTGTATGGGTGGGTAATGATGACAATACGCCAACCCGTGGCATCATGGGCGGCATGCTGCCCGCCGAAATATGGCAGGCCTTCATGAAGAAAGCCACGGCGCAGACTCCTGCCAAGAACTTTGATGGTTCACGCTCCAGCAATTATGGCGGTGTGGGTGAACTCGAAGACGACAAGAAGCAGGAACTCAAGAAGACCGACACGAAGAAAAAAGACGATAAAAAGGATGCTGACAAGAAGGATGCCAAGAAGGGCGCCGATAAGAAGTCAGATCCGAATAACAAGCAAAACAACAATCCGGCTGCCCCGCCTGTAGCTGCCCCGGAACCGGGCGGCGTAGGCAAGGGCCGGAACTAATAGAAAACATACAAAGGAGAGAGTTTGTTGGCAAACGTATTTGACACATTACAGGAACGCGGCTTTATCGCCCAGTGCACCAATGAAGCAGAACTGCGGGAACTTTTCGATAAGGAGCGCGTGACGTTCTATATTGGTTTTGACCCGACCGCTGACAGTCTCCATGCAGGACATTTTATTGCCCTTATGGCAATGGCTCATATGCAGCGTGCCGGCCACCGTCCCATCTGCCTCGTAGGCGGCGGCACGGGTACTGTTGGTGACCCGTCCGGCCGTACGGACATGCGCAAGATGCTGACCGATGAAGACATCGAGCATAACTGCGAATGCTTCAAGAAGCAGATTTCCCGCTTCATCGACTTCAGCGATGGCAAGGCCATCATGGTCAACAACGGCGATTGGCTCCGCAAGCTCAACTACATCGACCTGCTGCGCGAAGTTGGTGCCTGCTTCACCGTTAACCGCATGCTGGCTGCTGACTGCTATAAGCAGCGCTGGGAAAAGGGCCTGACCTTCCTCGAGTTCAACTACATGATTATGCAGGGGTATGACTTCCTGGAACTCAACCGCCGTTACGGCTGCAAACTGGAAATGGGCGGCGACGACCAGTGGTCGAACATCATTGCTGGTGTGGAACTGAACCGCCGCAAGAACAACACGGCTGTTTACGGTCTCACAAACAAGCTCTTGACCAAGAGCGACGGCAAGAAAATGGGCAAGACCGCAGGCGGTGCTCTGTGGCTCGATGCGGAAAAGACCAGCCCGTACGAATTCTACCAGTATTGGCGCAATGTGGATGATGCTGATGTGGAAAACTGCCTGGCGCTGCTGACCTTCCTGCCCATGGATGAAGTACGCCGCTTAGGTTCCCTCAAGGATGCCGCCATCAACGAAGCTAAAAAGGTTTTGGCTTACGAAGTGACGAAGATTGTCCACGGCGAAGAAGAAGCCAACAAGGCGCAAGCTTCTGCTGAAGCAATGTTCGGTGGCAACGGTGCCGGTGCAGACATTCCCGAAGTCAAGGCCGAAGCCGGTCAGAAACTTCTCGATGTGCTCGTAGCAGGCAAAGTCTTTGCCTCCAAGGGCGAAGGCCGCCGTCTGATTCAGCAGAACGGCCTGTCCCTCAACGATGAAAAAGTCAGCGATGTGGATTATGTGCTGACAGATGCTGACTTCAAAGATGGCGAAGCCATCGTGAAGAAGGGCAAGAAAAAATACTATAAACTCACGAAGTAAACTTATGGCTGACATGTCAATTTTTGACATGTCAGTTTTTTTATCCGTTGACTTGTCAATTCCTTGCAGGAGTTTTCCATTGTTTGGCGAATAGAAAATAATAGTTAATGAAAAAAACATAAAATAAAATGCAAATTTTTCTGACAAAAGTATTGCTAACCTATGGATTATTCGCTATAATTAAGGTAGTAAGAAGTCTGAAAACTACATAAACAACACCGTGGCAGACATGTGATGGCTGCACCAGCAGGAGGACACCTTTATTCCATCGAAAGATGCGAATGAAGTTTCGCTGGTTTGTAAAACGGAGCTTTGAACTTCCCTGCACAGCAGGAGGGCATAAGGTGAGGAGACTAAGTGCTCATAAGCGATAAGTGAAGTTTACAAACGAAAGAGGCGAGCAAAATGAAGACCTGGCAGCGGATGGTTTCCCTGCTGGTTTTCGCGGTGGTTGTTATGGCAGCAACTCCGGCTATGGCCGCCAATTTGGAAAACAGCGTTCTCCATTTCGTAAATGTAGAACGTATGGCAGCTGGCGTACAGCCCCTGACCATGGACGAAACTTTGGCTGCAGCTTCTGACATTCGTGCAGAGGAAGCAGGCGTTCATTTCGCTCATCAGCGTCCGGATGGCCGTGAAGTTCAGTCCGTAGTAGCAGACGAATCTTACAGCTGGTTCGGTGAGAACCTGGCCGTCAGCACGGCAGAAGATGCAGCGGAAATCGTTCAGGCTTGGATGAATTCTCCGACTCATCGTGCCAACATTCTCAACCGTCATTATACGAAAATGGGCGTTACCTGCGCTAAAGGGGCCGATGGCCGTTACTATTGGGCACAGGAAATGGCTTGCGATTGAGATGGAATTGCTGAGAGATGTTTTATAGACTGTGGAATACTTGCGTCAGAGGACGCAAGTATTCTTTTTTTGTGTGCAGAAAAGAGTGTGGATTTGTTTGAATTGGAAATTACGTTATCTTGGAGTATTGATGACCGCGGCAGTGGTCTGGGGAAATCATGCGGAAGCTGCAGTGTTGGTCCCTGGAGGCCCCGATGCACCTGATGCAGGCAGTTTGACTAGAGAGCAGCAGGATAGAGATTTGACCCATCCTGAGGATGAAGTCAACCGCGCGTCGATTGCCGCTCCGGAGAAGGAACGGCCGAACCTTACCATGCCGGACGAGGTGAAAATTCAGGTCAAGGGTTTCAAAATCAGCGGTCAGGACATATACAGCGATGATGTCCTGCAGGCTCTGGTGGCCGAATATAATGGGAAAATGGTGACCTTCAAGGATTTGCAGGCCGGAGCCGATAAAATCACTGCCTATTTCCGCAAACACGGTTACCTTATGGCCCGCTGTTATATTCCCGCCCAGAAAATCAGCGGTGGCATAGTGGAGTATGCCATCCTGGTCGGACGTTTGGACAAAGTGGAAATTGACAATAAGACGAAAATTCATGAGTCAGCGCTCAAACGGGAAATTGGCTTTTTGAAACCGGGAGATTATTTGACCCGTCAAAAATTGGAGCGGGCTGTATGGCTGTTGTCCGATTTGGCTGGGGCAGAAGCCAAGGCAACGTTAGCAACAGGCCAGCAGACCGGCACGGTAACGGTCAAGATTGAATTATCGGGCCATCAGGGCAAATGCGGCCTGTTAAGTGCCGATAATTACGGCAACCGCTATACGGGCTATTATTCCTATGGCCTGTCCTATGATATATTGAATCCTGCCCGTGAGGGCGACCAGCTGGCCTTGGCGGGAAACACCACAGGCTCTAAGCTGTACAATTATGGTTTGAATTACATCCTGCCTGTGGGCAAGGATGGTTTGCGGCTGTCTCTTGGCTATAACAAGCTATCCTATGAACTGGGGGATGTCTATGAACGATTGGATGCCTGCGGCACATCCCGCTCCGCTTCCTTGGGGCTAGATTACGCCATTAAGCGCAGCCAGATGCATAACCTCTATGCGGGCTTGCGCTATGAGCATAACAGCTTAAAGGATGAAATCCGCACGGCAAATTCCAATGTGCCCAAGCATAGCGATGGTGTGGTGTTGTCCCTTTACGGTGATGACCTGTCAGGAAGAGGCGCATTCAGCTGGCGGGTGGATTATAAATGGGGGAATCTCGCCTTTGAAAATGATGAAGGGCGGAGACGAGGACAGATAAGTCAGACATCCGGCACCTTCCATAAGCTCCGCTTCAATCTGATGCAGCAGCAGCGCTTGACCAATCGCCTGAATCTGATTTTGACTGCCAGAGGTCAGCTTGCCAGCTCCAATCTCGATTCCTCAGAGCATTTCTCCTTGGGCGGAGCCAGCGGTGTGCGGGCATATCCTGCCAGCGAGGCTTCGGGAGATATCGGCTATCTGTTGCGTGGTGAATTGCGTTACGCTCTGCCACCGCAGGGAAAAAATCAATGGCAGCTGGCCGCCTTCCTTGACCATGGCGGCGTGCAAATCAATAAGCATGATGACGGCCTGAGCGACAATGAACGCTTCTTGCAGGGGGCAGGCTTGGGCGTTATTTTCTCGCGCAGGGATGAATTCTTCCTTCGGGCGGATTACGCCTGGATATTGGGCGCAGCAAAGCCTCAGAGTGATACCAGCAGTCCGCGCGGACGCTTCTGGCTGCGCGGCGGTTTGTACTTCTAACAGAGAGGGGATATCGTCAATATGAAATATACACAGAAAAAAGCATTGCGCTGGATGGTGGCCATGGGACTGACGATGACTGCTTTTTCCTGGGGCAGTGTAGAAGCAATGCCCACAGGCGGCGAGGTCCGCTCCGGTGATGCGGAGATAAAAACGAGCGGCCAGACCATGGACATCGACCAAAAGACCTCGCGAGTGGCTCTCGATTGGACAGGCTTTGATATCGCCAAAGGCGAAACGGTTCGCTTTCATCAGAATCCCAGTGATATTGCCATCAATCGCATCTTAGGCAATAAGGCTTCGGAAATCTATGGCAATTTGCAGGCGGGAGGTACGGTGTTCCTCTTAAATCCGCAGGGAATTCTCTTCGGACAAGGAGCACAGGTGGATGTAGGAAACTTGATTGCTTCAACGGCACAGGTTGACGATAGCTTCATGAAAGGTTTTAGTGATGGCGGGGATGTCTCACTGAACCTTGGTGAAGCTTCTAAAGGTAAGGTAATCAATGCTGGTGACATCAAAGCCCAGGGCGGCCTCGTGGCTTTGCATGCAGCTAATGTCGAAAACACCGGCAGCATCAAAAATGACGGGGGCAAAGTGTCTCTTGCCGCCGTTAAAAATCTGGAACTCGCCATCGATACGGCAGGCAAAATTAATTTTGAAACCAACGGCGAAACCGCCAATGCCCATACGCTGAATGCAGGTACGATTCAGGCCGATGGCGGCTATGTGGTCATGACGGCCAAAAGCGCCGGCGATATGCTCAGCGAAGTGGTCAATAACACAGGCATTATCGAAGCCAAAACTGCCAGTATCAACGACAAGGGAGAAATCCTGTTAGATGGCGGTGAGCATGGCACGGTCAATGTCAGCGGTAAACTGGATGCTTCTGGCTTAGCAGAAGGTCAAAGCGGCGGCACTGTGCGCATTCTTGGCGAGAATACCAGTGTCAAGGATAGTGCGAAACTAACCGCCAGTGGCGATAAAGACGGCGGTCTTGTTGAAACCTCCGGTGATGTACTTGACGTGTCAACCAAGGCTGATATTGAGGCTAAAGGGCGCACGGGAAAGGCTGGGGAGTGGCTGCTGGACCCGCTGAATGTCTATATTGGAAATAACAATACAAAGAACGGAATACCATATACCATTAGTGATGATAAAGACAATATTAATACAATCCAAGGAGAAGGTTATAGCTTTATTGATGCTAATTCCGTAATTAGCAAACTTAATGATGGAACGAGTGTTACTATTAAGGCAATAGATAGTAAAACTAAAACGGTAGATAAGGAAGAGATAAGGATAAAAGACTCTAATATTATCGTTGATTCACCTATAGAAATGACTAAAGGAAAAGAAGCGACGCTGACATTAGAAGCTGAGCGCAATATAGTAGTAAAAGAAAAAATATCTGCAAGCGGTGATAATAAACTCAATGTAGTCCTACATGCTGATACTGACGGTGATGCAAAAGGCATGGTAGCAATTAGTGCGGATATTAATACCAATGGCGGTGAATTTACAGCAGGAGCATGGAATACTAATGATGAGGGGAAGAAAGAAATTACAGTTGGTGTATACTTTGGACCTTATGATGAAAAAAACAATACACCTACTAATGATAAATTGACTGAGCAAGACGAACCATCGATTAACTTAACTACTAATGGTGGAAATATTAATATATATGGTGATGTGGCAATGGGGTTGAATGGTGGTACATTGACCGTTGATACCATAAGTAAATCTGGCAAAAATGGTACTGTCAATATTACTGGCAATGTAGACTCGCTGAATATTTACAAGGTGATATCAGCTAATAGTACAAATTATACGGATTATGTTCATGAATTAAATGGAATTAAGAAAACGATAAAACCTGAAAATGATGGTATTGAAAATATTGTTAAAGAATACTATGATAATTATCTGTATGCGCATGGTTACTATAAGAACTGGTCTGAATTACCGTCAGAGGAACAAAAAATAATTAAAGAGCGTTATGAATCATATGGTGGGGCATTAAATGATTATTATGTAGGTAACTTAAAAAGTAAATATAATAAAGAGTTGAAAGATTTAACCCCAAAAGAGAAAGAGGAAGTAAAAAAGAGTTTTGAGTCCTATGGTGGGGTAGAGAAAACTATTAAGGATTATTATGAGTCTAAGATACAAATCCCTGAAAAAAAATATGATGATTTAATTTCGAGTAACGACCCAAAAGACTTGAAAAAGCTTGATGATTTATATACGACAGTGCTCTCGCTAAAAGGTTGGGACAAGACTCCTGTTAATAGAGAATCAATATTGAATCGTTGGGAATTGTCCAAGGAAGCGGCCAAGGAGGGCACAGCTGGTGGCGCAAATGTGGGAGATAAGTATCTCGCGACAATTACCACGGCCTTGGAAGAATGGATTGTGGGCTCTAGGTTGGAGAATGTTTCTGATAAACAATTTTTTGTTGGAGGACATACAGTAAAGGTCGATTCTCCTAAAGACCGTGTGTTCCGTTGGGAAACTGGACCGGAAGGAGAAAATGGAGAAACATCTTTTTATACCACTACTGATAAAGGCAAAGGTTATGTTAGCTTAGATATGTATCAGGATTGGTTACATAATGATAAAAAGAATAATAATGATCCGAACAATGATAGTGCTAGTCCAACCGGCGATGGCCAACCTTGCTTAGCACTACGTTGGCGCGATAATGATTCATTTTGGAGTGATGTTGACAATCAGCAGAGTAATGTCAAAGGTTTCATTCAGGAAACGAATACTCAACCATCTAGTTTTAAGGTGAATAGTGGTAGCGCCAAGGTGACCATAGGAGGGAACATCGGGAAGTCGGCACGTTTGCATGAGCTTGATATTACGACTAGTGGCAAAATTACTATTGGTGGTGGTATCAATTATGCGGCCAAAAATAATGCAGGTACTGGAAATCAAGACTTGGACAAAGCCCTTCATAAATATTCTGCCGAGAACATAAAAGCAGATATTGTCAAATTAGGTGTTGAGGAAAGTTATCGCTATAATAATTCTGTGGAACGCCCGCAGTTTGCTCCATTAACCTTTACGCCAATTACCGGCGAGGCAGATTATCGTGAGGTACAGGAAGAAAAGAACAGCTCGGTTGAACAGGTCTTAGGTTTGACCACTGCCAAGCTGCCGCTGGTGAAGGAAGTCAATGGCACGCTTACAAGCTACGGCACTTATCGGCTGGCGGTTGCCCCGGACAAGGTGACGATGGAACTTGCTGATACGAGTGTTCCAGTGCCGGCCAATGGTATTCACGACCAGTATCGTGAGTACACCAAGAATCTGACGACGAAGCGTGGCGCGGCAGATTTCAAACTCAGCTACGACGGCTCCGTCTTTGCCCTTCATCCCATAGGGCAGGAGGCCGAAAAGATGTTAGCAGCTGGTGACGCGGCTCACAATGTGGATGTTGTAAGTCAGGCGCTCTACACAGCTTTCCATGATATGGGATTGACACTTGATGACTTAGATGCAGTATATGTATGTTTCGCATAACTGCGTAAGGGCAGCCCTGCAGGAGTAAATCTTGCAGGGCTGTTCCTTTTTCTAAAAAGCTCTATTCACAGAGCTTAACTTGTGATATAATTAAAACAAAATTAAAAAGTTGCGTTTTCTGAAAAAAACACTTAAGGAAAAGCGGTGATTTGACGATATAGAGTATATAGAGGAAATAAATGCCAGGGCAAGGGCTTCATGTTGCTCTGGTTTTTGATATACGAGAAGGGGATGATCTTATGAAATCTTCGCGGCAGAAGGCCCTGCAACAGGTAGTGGCCTTGAGCATGATGATGACAGCTTTTTCCTGGAACAGCGCAGAAGCTCTTCCGGAAGGAGGCACAGTTCGTTCTGGCGACGCAGATATCAGTAAGCAGGATCAAACTCTCGTAATTGATCAGCATACGCAGACCGTGGCGCTGGATTGGAACACCTTCGATATTGCCAAGGGAGAAACGGTCAGATTCAATCAGCAAGCGAGCGATATCGCTCTTAACCGGATCATCGGCAACAAGGCATCCGAGATTTACGGTAACTTGCAGGCAGATGGAACGGTGCTTCTGCTTAACCCTCATGGTGTTCTTTTCGGACAGGGGGCTCAAGTAGACGTTGGAAACCTGGTAGCCTCAACGGCACAGGTTGACGATAGCTTCATGACTGGTTTGGGAGGTAGCGTGGAGGCAATCTCGCTGAAACTCGGTGAAGCATCGGACGGCAAAATCATCAATGCCGGAGATATTCGGGCCCAAGGGGGCTTAGTAGCTTTGCATGCATCTGTGGTGGAGAACACGGGCAGCATTGCTAGTGAGGGCGGCAGGATTGCCCTTTCTGCGGCCAAAAATCTGAATCTTTCCATAGATTCGGCGAAAAAATTGAATTTCGAAACCACAGGGGAATTGGCCAATGCCCATGTGCTGAACACCGGCAGTATTCAGGCGAATGGCGGCCATGTGCTGATGACGGCGAAAAGCGCTGGCGATATGCTCAGTGAAGTCGTTAATAATGAAGGCATTATCGAGGCCCAAACCGCTAGCATCAACGACAAAGGAGAAATCCTGCTCGATGGCGGCGAACATGGTACGGTCAATGTCAGCGGTACTTTGGATGCTTCGGGGCTGGCAGAAGGCCAGAGCGGCGGCATTGTGCGCATCGTTGGGGAGAACACCAGTGTTAAGGCTAATGCAAAACTTACCGCCAGCGGCGATAAGGATGGCGGCCTCGTGGAGACTTCCGGTGATGTACTTGACGTGTCAATTTCGGCTGATATTGAGGCGAAGGGCCGTACCGGCAAAGCTGGTGAATGGCTGCTTGACCCCATTGATATCATTATCAGCAACGAGGCACCAGTCGGTTATACCCCGCTGAGCGATACGAGTGGTTCCTTTGTAAGCCATAGCACAACGAATCATGAAACGTACAGCTATATCAATTCTGACTATATCAGCCAGCTTCTCAGCCAAGGGGTAAATGTCACCATTCAGGCGATTGACGGCCATACCAACAGTGCCTCGCTTTATGATTTGGGTACCTCCAATATTACGGTAAATGCTCCCATTACGAAATACCAGATTGGCACGAGCCTCAACGATGCCACGCTGACCCTGCAGGCGCAGCGTAATGTGTCCGTCAATAAACCAATCCGTTCCACCAGCGGCATGCTCAATGTGAATCTGCATGCTGATACGGATGGGGATGCCAAAGGTATGGTAATTCTCAATGCAGATATCAATACCAATGGCGGCAATTTTTCTTCTGGCACCGGCAATGCTATCGAAAATGGTACTGTCGGTACATACTTTGGCCATGCAGACGGAGATGCTGAAAATGCGGCTCGCCAGATAATCACCAAAGGTGGCAATGTCAGCCTATATGGTGATGTGGCTTTAGGCCTTAATCAGGGTGCTTTACGGATTGACACCCGTGACGCTGCTGGTACAGGCGGTGCGATTAAGATTACCGGCAATGTAGATTCGGCCAATACCTATAAGCTGTTTATCAATAACACTGATAGCGGTACCAAAGTTAAAGATAATCCGGAAATGAAGAGCATTGCCAAATACTATTATGATGAGCATCTGAAGGATATCGTGTTTATGGCTTTCGATGCCTTTGCTGATTTAGCGCAAACGGATGAGCATTATGCAAAGTTATATCAGGAAGTTGCAGAACGTTGCTTTAATCAGTATGGCGGATACCAGAATCGGGTAGAACCCACGACTCCGGCAGAGCGAAAAGAAGCGCTGAAGGCTTATTTCAATGAGCATGTAAGTTTGGGCTCTGTAGGTGCTCCGAAAGATTTTGATGCATTGACCAGTGCAGAATATGAAAAATTAGCCAAGCATATACTGACAACTTGGGCCTTCAACAAAACGAACAATCGGGAATCTATCCTTAACCGCTGGGAAACTGCTAAGGAAGCTGCCAAAGAAGGAACCGCTGGTGGAGCAGCCATCGGTGACAAGTATCTGGCAACAATAACCACCGCTGTGGAAGATTGGGTGGTCAGCTCCCTTATGGCAGGAAAGGATTATGAACTGCTTCTTGGTGGGCGTACGGATTATGTTGGTCCACATGTTGTCAACGTGAATCGTATTTTCCGTTGGGAGACCGGCCCCGAAGGACTGGCCAATAATGGTGCCGGCACAGTATTTTTCACCGCCACAGGGGCAGGAAATGGCTATACAGCCGAAAATATGTATCAGGGCTGGTCCCATGATGTTACCAACCCCAGCAATAAATTTAACGAACCAAATAATGATGGCAAGTACGAACAGCCCTATGTGGCCGTTGGCTGGCGCTGTGATACCAGTTGGGCGGATGTTGACAACCAAAAGAACAATGTCAAAGGTTTCATTCAGGAAACCAATTCGGAGCATTCCGGGTTAAATCTGCAGGGCGGCACTGGCAATGTGACCATTGGCGGGAACATTGGCAAATCTGCAACCTTGCAGGAATTGACCATCAATACAGCAGGCAAAGTAGAGATAGGAGGTGGAACGAACCTGGCAAGTGGTGGTACCTTTACAGGCCAGGTATTCACAGACAATGGCGTGGACATTACCGGTGGTGCTGGCGGCATAACCGTTGGTGACCGTATCACTTCTGCTGCTAGCGGCGTAACTCTTACGTCACAGGGTGATATCACAACCAATGGAATTACGGCCAGTGACAAAGTAGCGCTGCTTACCACGGAAAATGGTAAGACCGTTACGATGAACGGTAATATCCAAACAAGTGCAACGGCTGTTGATGCAGTGATTATTGATGCGAAGGATGGCACGTTTATCAATAATTCTGTGGAGGCCAAGGGAATCGAAACGGGAACCGGGGGCAGCTGGAAGATTTATTCCAATGCACCGGCTGCAGACACCTTTGGTACCAACCTCAACAGTGGTACCTATGCCCTGTGGAACCGTGGGTCCGAATCTTACGGTTACACGGCGGTGCAGGCGGATGATGCCAGTGCAGTTGGCCGTTACATTTTCCGTCATCAGCCAGTGGTAACCTTTACCGCTAATGACCAGGAGAAGATTTACGGCAATGAAGCCCAGAGTCAGGCCACATGGACGGTTACTTCCGATTCCATGAACTACAGTGCAGCCTTTGATGAATCGTCTGTAGTTAATGGAACCAGTGTAGCAGGAAGTGCCACAAGTGATGGCTTTGCCGCAACGGCAACGAGAACAGATGGTCAATATAGTGCTTCGGACAACCATATGGCCGTCTATAAAATCAATATGAATTCCGACAGCCCGGCATTCCTGCAATCGCAAGCAGTTGCTAATGGCTATGACCCCATGCCATCCTATGGCTCCGGAAAAATCAACGTGAACCGGCGCGACTTAACCGTAGCCTTAGAGCTTAGCACTACATACGGCAGCACCGATTACACGCAGATGATTCTGGCGGATAATTTGGTTAATGGTGACAGCATCAGGCAAGTAAACTATACCCTGAATGACAGCTATGCAGCCCTTATCGGTGCCAGTGCTGTGACGGCGCCAGTGGGTGAGTATGCTAACGCTGTGCTGGCTACATCGTTGAGCTTTGAAGATACCAATGATGCAGCTAACTACAACGTTACCTACAACAATGCAAAGCTGACGATTACGCCGAAAGAAGTGCTGCTCGATTTAACTGGCAGCGGAACGTCTCTGGACAAGGAAAACATCCAGATTCAGGGCGCAAGCTATGCATCACAATTAGTTAACGGAGATACATTAGACAGCGCGCCTGCAGTTGCCTATGACATTGGCGGTCAGCTCTCGGGCAATACCTATGGGATTGACCTGCTGGTTAATGGCAATAAGGTGACGGACGGGACGACCGTAGATAATTACCGCTTCAAGTATACGGGCGTGTATACGCTGGAGCCGGTTAACCAGACTGCAGCAGGTGGTACCTTGGAACGTCCTCAGTTTGCTGCCTTGAGCCTTACTCCCCGCACAGGGGAAGGCAGCTATCAGCTGGTTACGGATACCAAGACCACTTCGGTACAGCAGGTTTTAGGTTTGACCACGGCGAAACTTCCCTTTGTGAAGAAAGTGGGCGGCAACCTTATAAGCTACGGTACTTACAAGCTGTCGGTAGACCCGGAAAGAGTGACACTGGAAGCAGCGGATACGAATATTCCCGTACCTGAGAATGGACGCCATGACCAGTACCGCGAATATACCCGCACGATAACGACGGAACGCGGTGGGGCAGAGTTCAAACTCAGCTATGATGGTTCCGTGTTTGCCTTGCATCCTGCAGGCAAACAGGCGGAAATGATGTTGAAAGCTGGCGACGCAGTGCACAATGTGGATATTGTAAGCAAAGCGCTTCACGTAGCTTTCAGTGAAATGGGATTGGGACTTGAGGATTTGGATGCGGTATATGTATGCTTCGATTAACTAAGTGAGGGCAGCCCTGCAAGAGAAAAACTTGCAGGGCTGTTTTTTCTGGATTTCTTTGCTTGTGGAAAAGTTTTATTAATTCTTGCAGGTTTTTTTTTTTTTTTTCGCGAATATTATTGTTGAATGAAAATTCAATGGTTATCCAGAGGCACTACACCAGAAAAGGATTTCAGGGAAGGAGGTAGTGCAGGGATGTATTATTGTTTGGTGGATTTTCTAGCTTTGCTGGTTTTGCTCATTACCAACCATGATGTGCTGCAGCGGGATTCAGTGGCCGCTGACAGGTCTTACCAAGGGCGATACCGCATGTTTTTGCTGGCGGTAATCAGCTATTATATTGTGGATGCAATCTGGGCATGGCTGTATGAGCTGCAAAAACTCACTTGGCTGTATGTGGATACAGAAATATATTTAATTGTCATGGCAGCGGGGATTTGGCTGTGGCTGCGTTATGTAGTGGCTTATTTAGGGATAAAAAATATCTTCAGCCAGTTATTTTGTTATGCAGGGCAGCTTTTATTTGCGGTGGTACTTATCGTGACCATACTGAACCGTTGGTGGTCATGTATGTTTTGGTTTGATGAAGCAGGGGTTTATCATGTCGGGCTTGCCCGGGATACAGTCTTTATTTATCAGATACTCATTCTGTTGCTGATTTCACTGTATACGCTGTGCTTTGCCTCGAATTGTAATGAAAAACAGCGGAAGCGGTATTATACCATCGGATTGACCGGCTTTATCATGCTGGTGCTGGTGGCGATACAGATTTTTTTTCCTACCTATCCGCTTTATGCTATCAGCTATATGCTGGGGTGCTGTCTTCTGCGTACTTTCGTTGTGGAAAACGAGCGGGAAGAGTATCGCAATAATCTGGAACTGGCACTGGAACGGGAGAAAGAGCAGTTTCAGGAGTACAAAAGAACGTGGAAGCTGGCTTATAATGATGCCCTGACTGGTGTGAAAAGCAAAAGGGCCTTTATGGAGCATGAAGAACTGCTGGACTGGCAGATGGCTCAGAAAGTAAAAAACAAGTTGGCGATTATCGTCTTTGATGTTAATAATTTGAAGCAGATAAACGATACATTGGGTCATGATGAGGGCGATCGGTATATCAAAGAAGCATGTAAGATAATCTGTGACATCTTTAAGAAAAGCCCTGTGTATCGCGTGGGTGGCGATGAATTTGTTGCTGTCCTGGAAAATGATGACTTTGATAACCGTGAGCAGCTGCAAAATGCCTTTAACCAGATCATTGAGAAAAATCTTTATCGTAATGATGTTGTTGTGGCAATGGGAATGGCAGAATACGTGCCCACGGAAGATGAATGCTGTCGGCAGATTTTTGAACGGGCTGACCAGCGAATGTATGCGCGCAAGCGCGAGTTGAAAAAGTTTACATCCCCCTCACCCCCTTGAGGGAGATAATAGTTCTGGGTGCATTCTTCCCGCCCGGAACTTTTTTTATGCATAATGATGGCCAAGCTGAAACGGACAGTAATCTTTTATCCTGCATAGCACAAAGGGAAATAAAAAACTTTGTAGAATAATTTGCTATATGGAAGATAAAGCAAGCGGAATCGAGGTGAGGCTTGTGAAAAAAACCAGCATCATCATTGGCGCAGTGATTGTCTATATCATCATCATGGCCGCAGGCATAGGCGCGTATTTCTACTTTGACCAGCAGCAAAAGTTACATCAGGAACAATTGCAAGCGCAGCTCCAGCAGCAAAAGGAAAAGACTCCGGAGGAGCTACAGCGCGAGGCGGAGAAGGCCAAGGAGGAAGAACTGCGCAGACAGGCCGAAGAACAGGAACGACAGAAGCGGGAACAGCGGCGCAAGAAAGAACGGGAACTCAAAGAGGCCATGAAGGAAGAAACCATCAACGGCATCACCTACTATAAGTATAATTGGCCCAAGAAACCGGAGCCTGGCGTGTATCTTCGTCCCTTCGTGATGGCGGGAGGCGTCAAGGCGGCCATGGCCTACGAAATCTATTACTTTTATCACATCAATGACCCTTTGCAGACGGCTTGGATTAATGGCGATTTCTTGGACATTGTGGCGGGCGGTGAATCGACCACAGTGCCTTTGGACTATTCCCGCATCAATAAGCACATGGCTTCGGATGCGGAGTGGCTGATAGAGAGCTATTCCCTGACGGCTGCCCCCAACGTAATGGCGGCCTTTAAGCGTATTCTGGCTACGGGGGGCGGTTCCATTGTGTATTACCACAGCGGCGGCAAATCCCGTCATCACGATTTGAGTGCCACAGAGGTAAAACGCATTCGCGAAATGATGGAACTTTATGAAATACTGGCGGCGGAATAAATTTTGTGCTATAATCGTTACTAATGCTGTATTCAAAGGAGGTGTTGCACCAAATGAAGACAACGATTATTGGTATTGCGGGCGGCTCTGGCTCGGGCAAGTCCACCTTTACCAATCGCTTGAAAAACTTTTTTGGTGAAAACATAACGGTCATATACCATGACAATTACTATCGGGCTAATGATAAGTTATCGATGGAAGAAAGACGGAAGATTAACTACGACCATCCCCAGGCCCTGGAAACGGATTTGCTGGTGAAGCATTTGGAGAAGCTCAAAGCCGGCAAGAGCATCAAGTGTCCGGTATATGATTTTACGCAGCACAATCGCTCGGATAAAACCATTACCATTCATCCCAGCCGGGTTATCGTCGTGGAAGGCATTCTGATTTTCCAGGATGAACGCCTGCGCGATGCCTTTGACATCAAGATTTTCGTTGAAGCAGATGCCGATGAACGCATCCTGCGCCGTGTGGTGCGCGATATGGATGAGCGTGGCCGTGAACTGCAGGATATCATTGAGCATTATCTGGCCACGGTTAAGCCCATGCACTATCTCTACGTGGAACCCACCCGCAATGTGGCGGATATCGTCCTCAACAGCGGCCTCAATGATGTGGCTTTTGATGTGATGAAGACCAAGATTGAGTCTATTTTGGAAAATCCTGATGAAGATTGAGAATAGACAGTTGTATTCTCTGTGTGTAATATAAAAGAGACCAAATCAGCCGTAATCCCTGTCCAACTGGCATGGATTGCGGCTGATTTTCTTTTGCATGCTTAACACAATGTCGTTTTTAGAAACACAAAAGTATATCTTTATAATAAAATACTTTACAAATTACTGTAAAGGTGTATAATGTTCTTATCAAGAATTAGAGGTGATGTATATGAACGAGAAAAACAGCAAGGACAGCAGCTTTTCCGGCCAGCTTGGCTTCGTGCTAGCGGCAGCCGCCTCCGCCGTAGGCGTTGGCAATCTTTGGCGCTTCCCGTATTTTGCCGCGAAGGATGGCGGCGGAATTTTCCTGCTGACGTATTTGATTCTGCTTGTGACCTTTGGTTACGCACTTCTGTCTTCGGACTTGGCTATCGGCCGTAAGACACAGCTCAGTTCCATCAAGGCTTATGGAGCCATGAAACCGGGCTGGAAATTCCTGGGTATCCTGACCTTCTTCGTACCGGCAATCATTATGACGTATTATGCGGTTATCGGGGGCTGGATTACCAAGTACGCAGTGACGTTCCTGACGGGAGCCGGCGCTGCGGCAGCTCAGGACAATTACTTCGTGGGCTTCATCACGAATCCTGTGGAGTCCGGCATCTATGCCGCCATCTTTATGCTGGCGACGGCTTATGTGGTCTATCGGGGTGTGGAGCGGGGCATTGAGGCTTCTTCCCGCATCATCATGCCGATTCTTTTGGTCACGGTTATTTTGATTTCTCTGTACGTTTTGACCTTGGAAGTCCATGATGCGGACGGCACGGTAAGAACGGGCTTGCAGGGGCTGGCCATTTACTTCCTGCCCAACTTTGAGGGGCTGACCCTCAGCAAGTACATCCAGATTGTGCTGGATGCCATGAGCCAGATGTTCTACTCCCTGTCTGTGGCCATGGGCATTATGATTACCTATGGTTCCTATGTAAAGAAGGATGTCAACCTCAATCAGTCCGTTTCCCAGATTGCCATTGTGGATACGGCAGTGGCTGTACTGGCCGGTATGATGATTATTCCCGCCATCTTTGCTTTCTCCGGGATGGAAGGCATGGCAGCAGGGCCGAAACTCATGTTCGTATCCCTGCCCAAGGTCTTTAACTCCCTTGGCATTGTGGGGATTATCATCGGAGCCGCTTTCTTCCTCATGGCGATCTTTGCCGCATTGACCAGCTGCATTTCCGTATTGGAAGCTATCGTGGCCAACTGCATGGAAATCTTCCATGCCGAGCGCAAGAAGGTAACCCTGGTTGTCAGCACCTTCTATACGGTGGTTACGGTCATTATCGCACTGGGCTACAGCCTCTTCTATGTGGAAGTTGGTCTGCCTAACGGTTCCACCGGACAGCTTTTGGATATCATGGACTACATCAGCACCGCCTGCATGATGCCCATTATCGCCTTCCTGTCCGCTATCCTCATCGGCTGGCTTGTGAAGCCGGAATGGATTATCGGCGAGATGGAAGCCGACGGCAGCACTATGCCGCGCAAAGGCCTCTATCGAGTGGTTATCCGCTATGTGGCGCCGGTTATCATGGTGATTCTGGCCCTGCAGGCTTTCGGTGTAATTAATTAAATATTGAATAGCAGGAAATTAAATTCCCCTTGGCGAAATCATAGCTTATAAAAAGTATGATTAAGGACAAGGGGAATTTTTATGTGGACTTGGCTCAGTGACTATAATTACGATTTTGCATTAGCGAGCATTCCAATCCAAGTTATTCTGATGATTGTTTATATTATGCGCCAGCAGCTGCCTACCCGGCAAAGCCGCAGCTTTATGCTGGTCATGGTCATGAATATCATCATGACGGTTATGGATATTATTTCCTGTGAACTGAACGAAGTATGGCAGGAATATCCGATTTCGCTCAGCTATGCACTGAATATTGCTTATTTTTTAGCCTTTATTATCCGCGGCTGGGGGTTATTTGACTATGCGGCTTCGGTGGTGGATGCAGCCTCCCGTTGGGGACGCAAGTTTACCCTGATTCTGGCCCTGCCAGCGTTATTTGTCTGCGGGCTTATTCTTTCCACGCCATGGACCGGGACGATTTTTACCATGGACCCGGTGACAGGCTATCATAACCTCGGCTGGTATAATTCCATCTATTTCAGCACCTGGTTTTATATCATAGCTTCGGTACTCCTGATGCTTGTCTGCCGGAAAGATGTGGTGTTCAAGGCCAAGACAGGTATTTACATCTGTAATGTGATTCTGGCCGTGGGGATTATTTACCGGCATGCTTTTATGCATGTACTGGTTACCAGCTATTTCAGCCTGCTGGCTATCCTGATTATTTATCTTACCACGCAGAATCCGGACTCCTTCCGGGATAGAGTGGTAGACGTGCTGAACAAAGCCGCTTTTACCGAAATGGTGATGGATTTTGTACTGCATAAACGGCAGTTTTCCTGCTTTGGCGTCAGCATCAAGAATTATTCCGCCTATAAAACCGTGTATGGCTCGGAAACAATGTATAAGAGCCTGCGAGAAATCGGTCTTTGGCTCACCCACGAATTTCGCAGTTTCTATGTGTTCTATCTGGGCAACGGCCAGATGGTCATGCTGAATCATGATGCCGAATACAACGATATCCAGAATCTGGCCATCAAAATTCAGGAGCGCTTCCATTATACCTGGTCGGAAAACGGCGGTGTGCAGGTGCCGCTGCCCATCAATCTGGTGTTTATCTCCAAGGGCGTGCCCAAGAATTCCGTCCGCAGCGTGGAGTTGGGGCTGGAGCAGGCTTTTGTCGAAGCCGAACGGCGGGATAACGCAATGGTTTATGTGGCAGACGAAGCCTTGCTGACAAAACTGAAACGGCAGGAGCGCGTTCGCCTGCAGCTCCGGAAGGCCCTGCGGGATAAGACAATGGAAATTCACCTGCAGCCCCTGTACAATGTCCATACGGGAAAGCTTACCGCACTCGAGGCACTGGCCCGTCTGCGGGATGATCAGCTCGGCTTTATTCCACCGGCTGAGTTTATTCCTCTGGCGGAAACGGAAGGGGACATCATGGAACTGGGGCGGCAGATTTTTGCCAAGACCTGCCAGTTTGTCAGCGAAACGGATTTGGATTCGCTCGGCATTGAATTTTTGACCGTCAATCTTTCCCCGGCACAGTGCATGAACTACAGCCTGGGGGATGAGCTGGAGCGCATTGCGATGCAGCACCGCATCTCCATGGATAAAATCCGGCTCGAAGTCACCGAGTCTGCCATTGGCGATATGGATTCGCTATTAGAGCAGATGCGCCGTCTGAAAAACTGCGGCGTGGGCTTCCTGCTCGATGATTTTGGAGCGGGCAGTTCCAATCTCGTGCGCGTGATGAATCTGCCCTTTGCCATGGTAAAGATTGATATGCAGCTGGTCTGGTCTTACTTCCGCAGCTCGAGCAACATGCTCCTGCATATTGTGCGCATGTTCCAGGAGGATAAGATGACCATCATCATCGAAGGGGTGGAGGACAAGCATATGGCCCAGCAGCTTGCCAAGATGGGCTGTGATTACGAGCAGGGCTACTATTTTTCCCGTCCTTTGCCGCCGGAAGAACTGCTGGTATTCTTACAGGAACACCGCGATTATGACTGGCTGACGTAAAAAAATTCTGCAAAGCCTTTACAGCTGGGCGCAGGCGTGGTATACTCTAATAGTTAAATCTTAAAGTATTTTATGCTAAAGAGTGGGTGAAAGCCCACTCTTTACTCTTATGTTTTGAAAGCAAATCAGATGTATAGGGAGGTGGATGTATGGCAGCAAAGAATATTGAAGAATCCGTAGAACTCATGGTGCAGGAACTTCTAACCGGCCAGGACGTCATTGAACTGGTGGATGTGGAGTATGTCAAGGAGTACACGGACTACTATCTGCGTGTCTACATCGATAAAGAAGGCGGCATTGACATTGAGGATTGCCAGGAACTCAGCGAAAAGCTGGAGGTAATGCTCGATGAAAAGGATATCATTCCCGATGCCTATATTTTGGAGGTATCGTCGCCTGGTATTGACCGCGTGCTCAGAAAGCCCCGGGATTTGGAACGGGAGCAGGGCAAGGCCGTGGATGTGACTCTCTATGCACCTTTGGATGGCAAGAAGAATCTCACCGGTGTGCTCACTGGCTTTGACGGCGAAAAGTTCACCCTGGATGATGAAATCACCATCGAGCTGAATAAGGCGGCACAGATTCGCCTGCATATTGATTTTTAAGGCATAGCCTTTATATATTTGGGAGGATTAGAATTTTGGCAAGAAGAACTACGAAAGCGAAGGATAACGGGCAGGAGTTCCTGGAGACTCTGCGGGAATTGAGCCGGGAGCGTGGCATTGATGAGGAATTCTTATTTGAAGCCATTGAAGCTGCTCTGATTACGGCTTACAAGCGCAACTTCGGCTCTGCTCAGAATGTTCGCGTTACCCTGTCCCGGGATACGGGCACGTACCATGTGTATGCCGTTAAGACCGTGGTGGAGGATGCTGCTGACGAAATTACGGAAATCTCGCTGGCACAGGCCCGCACCATTCGTCCGGAATACGAAGTGGGCGATGTCATCGAAATCGAAGTGACGCCGGCTAACTTTGGCCGCGTGGCTGCCCAGACAGCTAAGCAGGTGGTTGTACAGCGCATCCGCGAAGCAGAACGCGGCATGATTTACGAAGAATTCCAGAGCCGTGAAAGCGATATTTTGACGGGCCTCGTGCAGCGTGTGGAAAACCGCAACGTATTCATCGACCTGGGCAAGACGGAAGCCGTGCTGACGCCGGCTGAACAGATTCCGACGGAAACCTACAGCCATGGCGACCGCATCAAGGCGTTCATCGTGGAAGTCAAGAAGACCAACAAGGGCCCGCAGGTTGTGGTATCCCGTACCCATCCGGGTCTCTTAAAACGCCTCTTTGAACTGGAAGTTCCCGAAATTCAGGAAGGCATCGTAGAAATCAAGTCCGTTGCCCGCGAACCGGGCAACCGTTCCAAGATTGCCGTTTGGTCCAAGGATGAATCCGTGGACCCCGTTGGTTCCTGCGTAGGCTACCGCGGTATGCGCGTGCAGGCCATCGTTGACGAACTCGGCAGCGAAAAAATCGATATCGTAAAATGGAGCGAAGACCCGGCGAAGTTCATCGCTAACGCGCTGAGCCCGTCCAAGGTTGTGTCCGTGGCCGTTAACGAAGCTGAGAAGGTTTCCCGCGTAGTCGTTCCGGACTATCAGCTGTCCCTGGCCATCGGCAAGGAAGGCCAGAACGCCCGCCTCGCTGCTAAACTCACGGGTTGGAAAATCGACATCAAGAGCGAAAGCCAGGCTGCTGATGAAGAACTGGACGAAAACATGAACGAAGTGGAAGTGGAGAGCGACGAAGCTTTCACCGCAGAGGGTGAATAAGGTGAAAACCAAGAAGATACCCCAGCGCATGTGCTTAGGCTGCCAGGAGAGCAAATCAAAACGGGAGCTTATCCGCATCGTGCGCAGTCCCGAAGGGGAATTTTCCGTGGATACCACGGGAAAAAAGCCCGGCCGGGGCGCCTATATATGTCCAAAAATGGAATGTTTTAATGCGGCCCGCAAGAGCAAGGGGCTGGAGCGTTCCTTCAAGAGTCCGATTGACAAGTCAGTATATGAGCTTTTGGAGCAGCAATTAAAAGAGCTGCCGGAAGCTGAGGGCTGAATATGGCAATTACAAAAGAGCAGCGCATCGTAAATCTTCTGAGCATGGCTCAGAAGGCCGGCCGCATTGTTTCCGGGGCCTTTGCCGTGGAACAGGCCGTGAAGAAAAAGCAGGCGGTTCTCGTCCTGCTGGCCGGTGATGCCGCAGAAGAAAGCAAGAAAAATTTCATTGCATTAACAGATAAATTCGCGATTCCTTATGTTTACTGTCTCGACCGTGAGACTTTAGGCGCATGCTTAGGCAAAGAATTTCGCGCCGTTGCCGCATTGACGGATGACGGCTTTGCGAAAAAACTTCGCCAGCTTATGGAGGAAACGCTATGAAATAATTCGGGGGTGGATTAATGTCCAACATTAGAGTTTATGAATTGGCTAAAGAATTCGGCAAGGAAACCAAAGAGGTTTTGGAAGTCTTACAGAAGGCAAATTTTGCCGTTAAAAATAATTTCAGCAGTGTCGGGGATGCCGAGCGTGAAGCCCTGAAGAAGCACTATAACAAGAGCGCAGCTCCTGCTGCCAAGGCTGCACCGGCTAAGGAAAACAAGCCCAAGGAAGTCAAAGAAGCTCCCAAGGCTAAGCCGGCAGAAAAGAGCGCCAGCCACAATCATGAGAAGCATGATAACGGCCAGCGCAAGGCTGTAAACCATAACAACAATAACAACGGCAATGGTCAGAACCGCAGCCATGAAGGTGGCAGCCGCAACAACGGTCACAATGAACGCAATAACAACAGCAGCAACAATGACCGTAACGACCGCAACGACAACCGCAGCGAACGCGGCAGCCGCAATGACCGCAACAAGAACGAGCGCAATGACCGGAACGACCGCCGCGGTGGCAAGAATGGCCGCAATGACCGGAATGAACGCAACGACCGTAACGGTGGCCGTAATAATGACCGCCGTGGCGGCAAGGGCCGTAACAACAAGCGCGGCAACCAGCAGCCGGCACCGAAGATGGAAATCGCCCGTCCGAAGCACATCAAACTGCCGGAAATGATTGCGGTTAAGGACCTCGCTTCCAAGATGAGCTACACGGCTGCAGAAGTCGTGAAGAAGCTCTTTATGATGGGCGTAATGGCAACCATCAACCAGGAAATCGACTTCGAGACGGCAGCTCTCGTAGCTTCCGAATTCGGCGTGACCTGTGAAGAACTGCCGCCTGATGCAGACCCGACGGAAATCCCGGAAATCGAGGACGACCCGAAGAGCCTCAAGCTCCGTCCGCCTGTTGTTACCGTTATGGGTCACGTTGACCATGGTAAGACTTCCCTTTTGGACAGCATCCGCAATACCCATGTATCCGCTCACGAAGCCGGCGGTATTACCCAGCACATCGGTGCTTATCAGGTAAACTGCAAGGGCAAGAAGATTGTCTTCCTCGATACGCCGGGTCATGAGGCCTTCACGGCTATGCGTGCCCGCGGTGCCCAGATTACGGATATCGCAATTCTCGTGGTAGCTGCCGATGACGGTGTTATGCCCCAGACCATCGAAGCTATCAACCACGCCAAGTCCGCAAACGTGCCCATCATCGTGGCTGTCAACAAGATTGATAAGCCGGGCGCAAATCCGGACCGCGTGAAGCAGGAACTCATGGAACATGGCCTCGTTCCGGAAGAATACGGCGGCGATACCATCATGGTTCCCGTATCGGCAAAACAGCAGATTGGTATTGATGACCTTCTGGAAAACGTTCTGCTCGTTGCAGAAGTCGAAGAACTCAAGGCTAACCCGAACCGCGATGCCCGCGGCGTTATCATCGAAGCCAAGCTCGATAAGGGCCGTGGTACGGTGGCAACGGTACTCGTACAGAACGGTACCCTGCGCATCGGTGATTCCGTTGTCTGCGGTACGACCTATGGTAAGGTTCGTGCCATGGTGGATGACCGCGGCAACAACGTCAAGAAGGCTGGCCCGTCCGTGCCGGTTGAGATTCTCGGTCTTAACGATGTACCGGCAGCCGGTGACATCCTGGCCGTGCTCGAAGAAAAACAGGCCCGCTCTATTGCGGAAGCCCGCGTAGAACGCCAGCGCACCAACCTCATCAAGAGCAAGAAGGTATCCCTCGATGACCTGTTCCATCAGATTCAGGAAGGCGAAATCAAAGACCTCAATATCGTGGTCAAGGCCGACGTACAGGGTTCTGTCGAAGCACTCTGTGGCTCGCTCCTCAAGCTCAACAAGAACGACGAAGTACGCGTCAGCGTGGTTCACTCCGGTGTAGGTGCCGTTAACGAGTCCGACGTTATGCTGGCTTCTGCATCGAATGCCATCATCATCGCCTTCAACGTGCGCCCGGATGCCAATGCCCGCCGCGTTGCGGATACGGAAGATGTGGATATCCGCACTTACCGCGTCATCTACGATGCCCTCAACGACGTCAAGGATGCTATGAGTGGTATGCTCAAGCCCAAGTACAAGGAAGTTGTACAGGGCCGCGTAGAAATCCGTCAGGTTATGAAGTTCTCCAAGGCTCTCGTTGCCGGTTCCTACGTACTCGAAGGCAAAATCTTCAACAACTCCAAGATTCGCATTATCCGCGACAATATCGAAGTGTTCGATGGTGAGATTGACTCCCTGCGCCGCTTCAAGGATGAGGTGAAGGAAGTAGCTGCCGGTTACGAATGCGGTATTTCCATCATCGACTACCGCGACTTCAAGGAAGGCGACATCATCGAAGCCTACACCATGGAAGAAATCGCTACGGATATCAACGAAGCCAACAAAGAGGCCGCCAAGAAGCGTCAGGCAGAAGCCGCCGCTCGTGCTGCCAAAGAAAACGAGGAATAATGACGAAAATTAAAATAGAAGGAGGTGCGTAACTGTGGGACAGCTGCGTGTGGAAAAAGTACAGGAATTGATGAAGCAGGAAATCAGCCAGATTATCCTGCGGGAGTTAAAAGACCCCCGCATTGGCTTTGTGACCGTAACTTCCGTAGAATGTACGGGAGATTTGCGGGAGGCCAAGGTCTATGTGAGCCTGATGGGAAATGAATCCCAGGTCAAATCCTGCTGGATGGGGCTTAACAGCAGCCTCGGCTTTATCCGCCGGGAAATCGGCAAGCGGATTCGCCTGCGCGTAACCCCGGAAATCAGTTTTGCGCTGGATAAGTCGCTGGATTACAGTGCGCATATCCAGGAACTGCTCTTAAAAATCAAGGCAGAGGAAGGCGAGAAAAACGCCGAATCTGCTCCTGAGGAGTAAAAACAGATGCATATTTCATTGACGGAAACGGCAGCTGCCTTAAAAGCTGTACAGCGCATTGTGATTACGGCCCATGTGAACCCCGATGGCGATGCCATCGGCAGTTCCCTTGGCCTCATGCATGCACTTAAGGCTTTGGGCAAAGAGGTGCAGGTTTTCATCGATGATGATATCCCGGCAGCATTTTCTGTGCTGCCGGGATATGAGCTTATAGGGAAACCTGCGGAAGGGCAGAGCATCCCCGCTGACCTTTTGGTAGCGGTGGATGTAAGCCTCGACCGCATTGGCAAAGTAGCGGAGGCCGTCAAGGCTCCGACACTCAACATTGACCATCATATCACCAATGACGGTCAGGCCGATAAGCTCTATCTCGATGGAACGGCGGCCGCCACTGCCGAAATCATTTACCAATTAATTGAAGAACTGGGCGTACCCTGCACGCAGGATATGGCCATGTGCCTGTATACGGGTCTTGCCCTCGATACCGGTTGGTTCCGCTTCTCCAATACCAAGCCGCGGACCATGCAGGTGGCAGCAGCCCTGCTTTCCTGTGGTGCTCAGCCTCATGTTATTTCCGAAGCGCTCGAACAGCGTCCCCTCTCGGAGGTACAGAGCCTGGCCTTTGCCCTGCAGAAGATTGAACTTCTGGCGGATGGCAAGGTAGCTGGTATCTGCCTAGACCATGCCGACCTGCAGGAACATGAAGCTCCCGAAGGCCTTATCGGCATGGTGCGGGTTATCGAAGGCGTGGATATCGCCTTCACGCTGAAAGAAAAAGAGCCGGGGCTTTGCCGGGTGAGCCTGCGCTCCAAGGGCATTGATGTGACGAAAATTGCCCTGCAGTTTGGCGGCGGCGGTCATGTACGGGCAGCAGGCTGCTCGATTGAAAAGAACTGTGCGGAAGCCAGAAATGACCTTATCAAGGCCATTTTGCAGGTCGTGGAGGCTGAATCGTGACGGAGGTAAAGCCCGTAAGCGGCTTTCTCAACATCCTAAAGCCTCCCGGCATGAGCTCCCATGATGTGGTGGGCTATGTCCGCAGGGTGCTCCATACCAAAAAGGTAGGCCATGCCGGTACCTTAGACCCGGCTGCGGCAGGTGTGCTGCCTGTGGCCGTGGGTACGGCCACCCGCCTTATCGAGTACCTCGAAATTACGGATAAGACCTACCGGGCGGAAATCAAATTGGGCATTGCCACCGACAGTGGTGACGACACAGGCAAGATTTTGACAAGTCAACTTGACTGGTCAGATTTTGACATGTCAACGCTGGAAAAGGTGCTGCAAAAGTTCACTGGCAAAATCCGGCAGACGCCGCCAGCCCATTCGGCGATAAAAATCAACGGCCAAAAGGCCTGCGATTTATTGCGGGCGGGTAAAGATGTGGAAGTTCCGTCCCGGGAAGTCACCATCTACCGGTTGGAACTCTTGGCGCACAGCCACGATATGCTGCTGATTGATTGTGATTGCAGCAAGGGAACTTATATCCGCAGCCTCTGTCAGGATATCGGCGAAGCCTTGGGGTTTCCTGCCACCATGGCATTTTTGCTGCGGCGCAGAGTCGGTGACTTTACGGCCGAAGCTGCGCTGACTTTGGAAGAACTTGCCGAAACTGGAGAACAGGCTCTGCTGCCTGCAGATAAATACCTGAGCTCCATGCAGCGTTTTGACTTGAATCCCAAGCGGGAAAAGGCTTTCTGCAATGGCCTTTCGAGTACCGTGAAGAATTTTACGGCGCAGACGGAAAGCCTGCGGGTTTATGCGGACGGTCATTTCATCGGCATAGGCCGTTACGATAAAGAAAGAGAAGAACTTTTGCCGGTGAAGGTTTTAGGGCGGTGACGAGAAAATCGTGGAAGTATACAACAAACTAACAGATTTAACCAAAAAATATCCCCGCCTGACGGTGGCGCTGGGCATGTTTGATGGCGTCCATATCGGCCATCAGAGCATCATCAGCCGGGCAGTGGAGCTGGCCAAAAAGATTGACGGCAAGTCCGTAGTCTTTACCTTCAGCAATCATCCGCTGTCGGTGCTGGCTCCGCAGGCCATGCCGCCGCAGATTGGCAACAACATCCTGCGGGAAAAGCGGCTGGAGGAACTCGGCGTGGACATTCTGATTGCCATGCCCTTTACCAAGGAATTTGCCAGCCGCCGTCCCGAAGAATTTTTGGAAATTCTGCGTATGAATCTGGCACCATATTATGTGGTGACGGGGCCCAATTACACCTTTGGCTACAAGGGCAAGGGCACCCAGCGCATGCTTTTGCGGGAAGGGAACACTTACGGCTTTACGGCAGAAATCTGCCCGGCCATCCTGCGGGATGGCCGGCCGGTTAGTTCCACCCGCGTGCGCAGTCTGCTGGCAGAGGGCGATTTGCATACCGCCAGCGATTTTCTGGGCTATCCCTTCACGCTCATAGAACGTGTGATTCACGGCGACGAGCGCGGCCGGGTCATTGGCTTTCCTACCGCCAATCTGGCCATCAGCGAGCAGCGGGTCATGCTGCCCAACGGTGTCTATGCGGTGGGCGTCAAGTTCCAAGACAAATATTACAACGGCGTTGCCAATATCGGCAACAATCCCACCTTCGCAGGCTGTAACCGCCGCATCGAAGTCAACATTGACAGCTTCAACGGAAATCTCTACGACAAGCTCATTGGCGTGGAATTTTTGGAGAAGCTCCGCGACGAAGTGAAATTCAGCGGCGTGGAACAGCTCGTGAAGCAGATAAAAAAAGATAAGGAAAAAGCCAGAACTTATTGGCGTTACTGAAATTTTGACCTGTCAATTTTTGACGGGTCATTTTTTATTTATCTGTAATATCCTGTCCCTTCATACGTATGTATAAGGTAGCAGGATTTGTTAGAAACATTGTAGAAATTTAACCCTAGGTTATGACTTAATTTTGCAGCGCAGGACGGGAGGCTGACGATGGAGCGCAATGGTGTTTTGGTTCAGCAAAAGTATATGGAATATTTTGGCTCTACCATGGGCTTTATCGTGTCCTTGTATCTGGCCTCCATTGTGGACGGGATATTGGTGAGCCAGCTCATCAGTCCGGCGGCATTTGCCGCTATCAATCTGACCTTACCTGTTTACTATGCCCGCAATATACTCTTCTTTCTCTTTGTGGATGGCGGCGCTGTCTTAGCGGCGCAATTTATTGGCGCCCGCGATAAAGTTTCCTGTGCCCGGGTCTTTACCATTTCCATTGCCTGGGGCGCAGCAGCAATGACGCTTTTAGGCATCATCGGCTGTTTGCTCTTATCGCCTACGGCGAGCCTGCTGGCCGGGAACAGTTCATTGCAGGAAGCGGTGGCAGATTATCTGCTACCTTTGTGGCTCACAGGACCGCTGCTCATCTTAACCAATGGCGTTTCCTCTTTTCTGCGGCTCGAGGGTCTGCACAAACTGGCCATTGCGATTCCCGTCGTGGCCAATATCTGCAATCTGGCCTTTGACTATCTCTTTATTGCGGTCTTTGGCTGGGGAATTGCCGGCGCAGGCTGGGCTACGGGAGCAGGTTACGTCTGTTCTTTGCTGCTTCTCGTGCCTTATTTGCGCCGTCCCGACAGAAGCTGGCATTTGACTGCCATTCCTGCCGATAACCAGCGGATTTTTCGCCGGGTGATGGCGGTGGGGCTGCCCATGGCCATGATTCCCTTGGGACTCGTGTTGCGCAATCTCGCAGTCAATGGTATTGCCGTGGAAACTCTGGGAGATATGGGCGCGCTGACCGTTTCCCTCTGCAATGCAGCGCTGCTCTACGCTCTGATGTTTGCCGATGGCTCCAGCACAGCGCTTGCCAGTGTCTGCGGTGCTCTTTACGGGGAAATGGACCAGAAGGGTGTTCTGCAGGTATTAAAGCGGTCCCTGCGCCTGACCTTTGGCCTGTGTCTGGTGATTTTCCTGCTGATATTCATTTTTCCTGCGGAGTTTATCCGCTTCTATGGCGTGGAAAACATCACGCCGGAACTTATTCTTTACCTGCGCACGAGCATTATTTACATGCTGCTGCTGGCCCATGTGTTTATTCTGCGGGCCTTTTATCAGGCCACCCGTCAGGAGAAAGCAGCTACCATCTTCTCCTTGCTCGAAGGTGTCGTGCTGGTGATTGGTCTGTTCTTCCTGCTATCCAAGTTCAGTCTTGTGCTTATGTGGGCAGCACCAGCCATTTCCGCCGTTGCAGCTATCGGCTGGCTCGTCTATTATATGCGGCGGCAGGCCAGAAAGATGGGGCGGGATAGTTTCCTCCTGATGCAGCAGGAAAAAAATTCTGCGGTATGGGAAACGAGCATTTCCGCTACAGTGGAAGCAGCCACAGAGGCCGCCGAGGCCGTGGAAGAATTTTGCGCCCGCTTTGCGGATTTGGATTCCCGCCAATCCTATGCGGCACAAGTGACCGTAGAGGAACTTTGCGTCAATATTGCCGAACATGGCGGATTGGGCACGGATGGCCATATCGATGTATTCCTGCGTCTGCATGAACAGCCCGTAAGCGAGATTGTGGTAAAGGTGCGGGATGCAGGCAAGCCATTTAATCCCGTGCATTTTCTCGATGAGCAGGGCGAAGAGTTTTCTGGCCTGCTCATGGTGCGCAAACTGACCACGAAGATTGAATATGCCCGCATTCTTGGCTTTAATACCACCATAGTAACGATAGGAGAGCGTGGCCCAAAATGAAGTACAGCTACCAGATATACAGTCCAAGCGGCAATGACACCGCCCTGGTGCTGCCCTTGGAGCAGGATGCACAAAAGCGGCGGCTTGTGGCGCGCCAGATTATGAAGCTGCACCCAAAGGTCGAGCAGGTTGGTTTTTTAAGCAGCAAAAACCCGCAGCTTTTAATGGCGGGAGGCGAGTTCTGCGGCAATGCCCTGCGGGCAGCGGCAAGTTTTTATCTAGCGGACAGGGCTGGCGAATTAAAAATGGAAGTATCCGGCACAGGCGGCCATGCGTTAAAGGCTGGCCGGACACTGAGCGGTGAAGTCTATGCCCAGATGCTCGGCCCCCACAGGATTCATGAACTGGTAGAGGCCCGCGAGGATTTCTTTTTGGTACGTTTGCCGGGAATCGTGCAGGTGATTATGCCCTGCCATAAAAAGCAGGTACAAGGCCTGTCGCCGTCGAATATAAAAGAGCAGGCCGTAAGGATTCTGCAGGTGCTGGATTTGATGCAGGAACCGGCGGCAGGCGTAATCTTTGTGACAAAGGACAAAGGACGGCGCTGCATAGTTCCCTGTGTTCGTGTAGCGGCAGTGGATACTATGATTTGCGAAAGTGCCTGCGGCAGCGGTACTGTGGCCGCAGGACTTGCCGTCTCATTTCTCACGGGAAAAAATGTGGATATTCCCATCGGCCAGCCGTCAGGACAGATTATCCGCGCCCAGATTTGGCGTAAGGGAGAAATGGTGACAGAGGGCAGAATATCCGGTCAAGTCAGCACGGATGACAGACGGTATTCGCTAAATATAGGAAAGGGGTAGGGCGATGAAGAGGAGAAGTATTCGCCAGCAGGTACAGCGGCTGTTGTTTTTATGCAGTGTGGTTTCCCTGTTACTCTTGGGAGGCATTGCCCTTTTGGGCATGCTGGGTGCACGGAACACCTCCCTGCAGGATGGCCGGGAAATGGGTGAAGAAGCTGCCCAGACCGTCAGCAGTACCCTGAAACATGAGGCGGAAAACCGTCTGCTGATGCTGGCGGATGAAAAATCCCGCTATATCAATCTGGAACTGCGGCGCATTGCTGACCGCACCGAGCTCATGGGAAACGAGTTAAGCTGGATTCATGAACATGCAGGCGAGTTTCATCCGCGTCATGTGGATGAACCCCGGCGGGATAATGCCGGAAAATTTGCGGCCCAGCTCGAATATGCTTCCTGGGCCGACAGGGCAGCCTTGCAGGGAGAAGTCGGACTGGCCGCCAATCTGCAGGACATTATGATGCAGGTGGCCCTGATGAATGGGGAAGGAACCGCCATCACCGCAGCCTCGGAGCATGGCTATTCCATTTCCGTAGATGCGGATTCAGCGGAGCGATTTGCCTCCCCGGAAGCTGCTGCGCCGCTGCCCTTTGACGGCACGAGCCGTCCCTGGTACAAGCTGGCCAAAGAGCAGGGCAAGACCACATTCACCGATGTTTACGCCGACAGCTTCAATGGCAAGCTGCGCATTGCCTGCACGATGCCCTATAAGGTGCAGGGCAACTTTGCCGGTGTTGTGGCCATGTCCACCTATCTGAACAATATCAGCAATCTCGTCTTAAATGCCCAGGCACAGACCTGCTTTGTCATTGATGATGACGGGCGCATGATTTTTTACAAAGACGATACGGGGATGCTCCGGCAGATAAATCCGGAAACGGACCTGCGCCAATCGGCCGACAAGGAACTGGCAGCAGCGATAAGCGTCATGACGCAGGGGGACAAGGGCGTCCGCGCTGTAAACATCGCCGATAAAACCTATTATCTGGCCTTTGCGCCAGTACCGCAGACCGGCTGGAGCTTTGCCGCGGCTTTGGACAGTGCCGAAGTCCTCAAAACCGAAGAAGCGGCCCGGCAGGATGTACTGGCCATTGCTCAGAAAAACGTGGACAGCATGGACGCTTATATGACCAAGGTCATCTTAGCTATGGCAGCGGTGATTCTGCTGATTATCGCGGCTGTGACCTGGCAGGGACGGCGCATGGGTGACCGCTTTGTTCATCCCATTCTTGACTTGTCAGACGGTGTGCGCGAGATTGCCAGCGGCAACCTCGACAAGAAACTGGATATTAAAACCGGTGACGAAATCGAGCATCTGTCCATCTGCTTCAACGCCATGACCGATGAACTGCAGAGCTATATGAAGAATCTGACCAAGGTCACGGCGGAGAAGGAGCGCATTGCCACAGAGCTCAACGTAGCCACCAATATTCAGGAAAGCATGCTGCCAAATATCTTCCCGCCATTCCCGGAGCGGCTTGATTTTGACATTTACGCCACCATGCATGCCGCCAAAGAAGTCGGCGGCGATTTCTACGATTTCTACATGCTCGATGAAAACCATGTGGTCATCACCATTGCCGATGTTTCCGGCAAAGGTGTACCGGCCGCTCTCTTTATGGTGATTTCCAAGACCATCCTCAAGAACTTTGCCCTGACCATGACGGGGGAAAGCGATTTGGCCGCAGTGGTATCCTGTACCAATGACCAGCTTTGCCAGAACAACGACGCCATGATGTTTGTGACGGCCTTTGTCGGCATGCTTGATGTTGTCACAGGCAAATTTGTCTATGTGAATGCCGGACACAATCCGCCGCTTGTCTACCGTCATAAGGAGAAGAAATTTGCCTATATGGATGTAAAGCGGAACTTCGTGATGGGAGGCATGGAGGAATTGGATTATGTCGGTCAGGAACTGACCTTAGAGCCAGGAGATAAACTGTTCCTCTACACGGACGGGGTAACGGAAGCCCTGAGTGAAGACGAGGAACTCTACGGGGAAGAACGCCTGCTGAAGTGCCTGAACGAAATGCAGGCAGATGATATGCCCTTAAAAGAGATTCAACAACATGTGCAGCAAGATTTACAGAAACACGTAGGAGAGGCTGAACAGTCAGACGATATCACCATGCTGGCGCTCTCCTATAGCGGTCAACCGGAAAGGGGCGAAATAATGGAAGCAGATACAGCCAGGGAAATTATAGTGGGAGCCCAGGTGGAGAATCTTACACAGATCAATGAATTTGTCGAAGAACAGCTCGCTTCGCTGGAACCATCGCCGAAAGAACAGTTGCAGCTGGAACTGGCTGTGGAGGAAATCTTTGTCAACATCGCCAGCTATGCCTATGAAGGCAAGCACGGCCAGGCTGTTATTCAGGCCAAAGTGACAAATTCTCCCAAGAGCATTGAACTAATCTTTCAGGATGAAGGCATTCCCTATAATCCGCTGGACCGGGATGACCCGGACCCGGAGATGCTGCTGGAGGACAGAAAGATTGGCGGCTGGGGCATTTTCCTGGTGAAAAAGAATGTGGATGAAGTAACATATGCCTATGAGAACGGAAAAAACGTTCTAACAATACGAAAAAATATATCCTAGCAGGAAATAAGCATACATAACGCGAAATATTAAAAATAGTAACTGCTATAAGCAAGCGAAGGGAGACTTCTCTATGGAAATCAAAAAAGAACAAAATGGCCCGGTGCTGAAAATTTCCCTGTCCGGACGCCTGGATGCCGTTACGGCTCCGGATTTGGACAAGGTCGTACAAAATGAACTGGCTGGTGTTACGGAATTGACGCTGGACTTTACAGATTTGGTATATGTGGCTTCCGCCGGCCTCAGAGTATTGCTGCTGGCCCAGAAGCGCATGAAGAAACAGGGCTTCATGAAGCTCACCCATGTCAATAAGGACGTCAAGGATGTATTGGAAATGACCGGCTTCATCGATTTCCTTACGATTGAAGACTAAGGGGTGGTTCTATGAAAACCAGCAAAATAAAGGTGAACAGCCGCGGCTATGGCATGGAATACGCGCTGGATGAAGTGGAAGATTTCAGCCGCCTCATGGGCTTTGACGAGCGCAGCGCCCGGCGTGCCCGGCTGCTGGCTGAAGAAACCATGAGCATGGTGCGGGCCATCGTGGATGAGTTTTCCGCAAGTTTTTGGATGGAAAGTACGCCGGAATGCAACTGTGAACTGCATCTTCAGGCGGAAGCCCCCATGGATTACGACAAGAAACAGGAGCTCATCTCCGCTTCGACCCAGCAGCGCAATGAAGCCTCTGTCGGCATCATGGGAAAAATCAAGGACTTCATCGAGGACAGCATGTACAATATGCGGGATGGTGCCTCGGTAGCCGTTGGTGACTCTCAGGCCATGGGCATGGGTGGCGTGGTCATCGCCGATATTTACATGTGGTCCCTGCAGCAGTACCGTCAGGACGTACAGGAACAAAAAGAAAAAGGCGACGACGAAGCCATTGATGACCTGCTCGACGAATTGGAAAAATCCATCGTGGCCAATATTGCGGATGATGTAAAAGTTTCCGTAAAAGGCAACAGCATCGAAATGATTATCCGCAAGAATTTCCTGCTGAATCGCGACGGGCAGTAAGCGAAAAATGAATAATGTTCATATTTTCTATTGACATACCCAAATGAATGGGGTATGATTATTTCATCAATAAAGCTGAATATGAACTCATCCAGAGCAGTGGAGGGATAGGCCCAATGAAGCTGCGGCAACCATCGCAAAAGCGAAACGGTGCCAATTCCTTTAGGCAAAGCCTATAAGATGAGAGTGAAGATGAAAGGCTCTCATTTTTGAGAGTCTTTTCTTTTTGCCCAATGGAAAACGAGACAATTCAGTATGTTAGTTGTTAAGCAACAAGGAGGCAAAAACATGAGTAAAAAACGTATGCTGTTCACGTCGGAATCAGTGACCGAAGGTCATCCGGATAAGATGGCTGACCAGATTTCTGACAGCATTCTCGATGCAATTATCGCCCAGGACCCGCAGAGCCGTGTTGCCTGCGAAACGCTCGTAACCACGGGTCAGGTCCATGTGGTCGGTGAAATCTCCACCAACTGTTATGTGGATATCCCGAAAATTATCAGAAGCACTGTCGAAGAAATCGGCTATACCGATGCTTCTTATGGTTTTGACTGCAAGACCTGCGGCATTCTCGTATCTCTGGATGAACAGTCCCCGGATATCGCGCAGGGTGTAGATAAGGCTCTCGAAGCCCGTGATGGCAAGATGGATGATGCTGAGGCTGTAGGTGCCGGTGACCAGGGCATGATGTTTGGTTACGCCACCAACGAAACCCCGGAATTCATGCCGCTGCCCATCGCGCTGGCTCAGCGTCTGGCCCGCCGCCTGACGGAAGTGCGCAAGAACGGCACCCTGGGCTATCTGCGCCCGGACGGCAAGACGCAGGTAACCATCGTCTATGAAGATGGCAAACCGGTGGCTGTAGACACCATCGTTATCTCCACCCAGCATGATGAAGATGTGACGCTCGAACAGATTCGCAAGGACCTCATTGAGCATGTAATCAAGCCGGTCGTACCTGCTGACCTGCTGAAGGAAGAAACCCGCATCTTCGTGAACCCCACGGGCAAGTTCGTTATCGGCGGCCCGCAGGGTGACTCCGGTCTTACGGGCCGCAAGATTATCGTAGACACCTACGGCGGCTGGGCTCGTCATGGCGGCGGCGCTTTCTCCGGCAAAGACCCCACGAAGGTAGACCGCAGTGCCGCTTACGCTGCCCGTTATGTAGCCAAGAATATCGTAGCTGCAGGTCTTGCTGACCGCTGCGAAATCCAGCTGGCTTACGCTATCGGCGTAGCTTATCCGGTATCCGTCATGGTGGATACCTTCGGCACCAACAAGGTAGACGAAGAAAAGATTGAAGAGCTCGTTTCTAAGCACTTCGACCTGCGTCCGGCCGGCATCATCAAGATGCTCGACCTGCGCCGTCCCATTTACAAGCAGACGGCTGCTTACGGCCATTTCGGCCGCACCGATGTGGACCTGCCTTGGGAACACACGGACAAGGCAGACGTGCTCAAAAAAGAAGCCGGTCTGTAATTTTATAGTTTGCTCCATAAGCCTTTCCTGCGGGAAGGGCTTATTTTTTCGTCCTTAAAGGAAGGATAAGTAGAAAAAATGTCTAATCATAATACAATGAGATAAAAATTTGCTCAAATTATGAGAGGAGCTGATTGCTATGCTGGTTTGGATTGAGCGCTTGGGACGTGTGGGAGAAGATGAGCTGTTTGGCTTTGGCTTGTCCCCGGAGTCCGTTCGTGGGGAAATCTTGCTCGACCCATTGGGGAATACCAGAATACGCAAGGAAAATCCTGCAATGTCAGAAAGCCAGACTCTGGTGGTTAAGAACGGACTCGACGAGTGGATTCGCGACCTGGGCTTATGCCAGTTGTCCTGCATTTCTGCCCCCCAGTTCCTGACCGGAGAAGAAGAGGAAAACGTGCGCAGATGGCGGCCCAGGGAACTGGATTTACGTCCGCTGAACCTGCCTTTGCATGATGAAGACCTGCCGGAAATCATCGAAGATGACTGGATGGGGGCTTTGGAATGGGGCTAAGTCTTGATTGACAATAATGCTATAATTATCTTGAGATAATTAAAACAAATGGTTGGAGGTTTTTGCATGATATATCCCTTGTTACTCGAAGCACCTTTGAAGGACTATCTCTGGGGCGGCACCCGCCTGAAAGAAGAATATGGCAAGAATACGGACTTAGATAAAGTCGCGGAAAGCTGGGAACTTTCCTGCCATGAAGCAGGTCTCAGTGTCATTGCCAGTGGCCCGGACAAAGGCAAGACTCTAAAAGAATGGCTGGAGGAACAGGGAGACGCCGTGCTGGGCAAACGAGCGGCAGCCTTTGATTACTTTCCCTTATTGATTAAACTCATCGATGCCAAAGGAGATTTGTCGGTACAGGTTCACCCGGACAACGAATACGCTTTGCGGGTGGAAGGGGAGTACGGCAAGACGGAAATGTGGTACATCGTGGACTGCGAGCCCGGTGCCAGCCTGCTTTATGGCTTCAAGGAGAAAATCAGTCAGGAAGAATTTCAGCGGCGCATTGAGGATAACACGCTGCTCGAAGTCTGCAACAAAGTGCCGGTGCATAAGGGAGATGTGTTCTTTATCGATTCCGGTACCCTGCATGCCATCGGCGCAGGCATTTTAATCTGCGAGATTCAGCAAAACTCCAACACCACCTACCGCATTTATGATTATGGCCGGGTAGGCGCTGACGGCAAGCCCCGGGAGCTTCATGTGGAGAAGGCTTTGGCCGTAACCAAATTGGAGCCTCCGACGCGGGGAACCAAGCCACTGGCAGACATAGACATCTTCCCCCATATGGAAGTAAAACTGCTGGCAGACTGCGAATACTTCAAGGTCTATCACGCCAATCTGCATGGCGAAAGCTTCCTGCATGCCGGGGATGATTCCTTCCAGAGCTTAACGGTGCTCGAAGGCGCATTAAAATTATCCTGCGGGAAGGAAACCCTGACGCTGGCCAAGGGCAATACGGTATTCGTACCGGCAGGCACGGGCAGTTATCAGGTGACTGGTCAGGCAGAATTCATATTAAGCAAGCTGTAAAAATAAGCTGACCGGTCAAATGTCAAATTTGACTTGTCAGCTTTTATGCATTGTAAACTTGTAAACTAAGGCCGGATATTGTAAAATAGGGGAGTAATTTGTAAATTTTTGATGAGGATATGAGCTATATGAGTACAACTACTTATACCAAGAGGATTATCCCCTGTCTGGACGTTAAGGACGGCCGTGTGGTAAAGGGGACCAACTTCGTTGGCCTGCGTGATGCCGGCGACCCGGTAGAACTGGCAGCCCGTTACGATAAGGAGCGGGCCGACGAGCTGGTGTTTTTGGACATCACCGCCTCAAGTGACAAGCGGGATACCATCGTACACGTTGCCCAGGACTGTGCCAGTCAGGTTTTTATCCCCTTTACAGTCGGTGGCGGCATCCGCACCATTGAGGACATGCGCCGGATGCTCAAAGCCGGAGCCGACAAGGTTTCCGTAAACACAGCCGCCATCAAGAATCCGGAGCTTATCCGGGAGGGGGCGGAAAAATTCGGCCGGCAGTGCATTGTGCTGGCCGTGGATGCCCGCCGCAGCGGCGAGGACAAATGGGAAGTCTACGTCAATGGCGGCCGCACGCCGACAGGCCTTGACTGTCTGGAATGGATAACGAAAGCTGTTGACCTTGGGGCCGGTGAGATTCTGCTCACCAGTATGGATGCTGACGGCACCAAAGACGGCTACGATATAGCCCTGACCCGCGCTGTGTCCGAAGCGGTAAATGTCCCGGTTATCGCTTCCGGCGGTGCAGGGAAACTCGAGCACTTTTATGACGTGCTGACGGAAGGGAAGGCCGATGCGGTACTGGCCGCTTCCGTCTTCCATTACGGTGAATTCACCGTGCGGCAGGTCAAAGAATATCTAAAATCACGGGGCGTGGAGGTAAGATTCTGATGAATGAAGTTGACATTTCCATGATTAAATTTGACGACAATGGCCTTGTACCGGCAGTGGTGCAGGAAGAAAACGGCCAAGTGCTGATGCTGGCCTATATGAATGCAGAGTCCCTGCAGAAGACCATTGAGACGGGCTATACCTGGTTCTACAGCCGCAGCCGCAAACGTCTTTGGAATAAGGGCGAAGAATCCGGCAACAAGCAGAAGGTGCGGGAAATCTCCTATGACTGCGACGGAGACACCCTGCTGATTAAGGTGCATCAGACGGGCGTTGCCTGCCATACGGGAACCTATACCTGCTTCAGCGGCCGCAAACTGGTGGAGGAGAAGGAAAAGAGTCTGGCGCTTGTTGAACCGGAACCGGAGACCTCACTGGCTACGGTTTTGAATGACCTTTACAATGTCATTCAGGAACGCCAGCTGAACCCTGTGGAAGGTTCCTATACCAACTATCTCTTTGAGAAGGGCCAGGACAAGATTCTCAAAAAGGTGGGCGAGGAAGCTGTGGAAACGGTTATTGCCTCCAAGAACAACAAGAGCGAGGAAGTGCTCTACGAAATGGGCGACCTCTGGTATCACTGTCTGGTGCTGCTGGCCTATCACAAACTGACGCCGGACCAGCTGCTCGATGAACTCATGAGCCGCCGCAAGGGAGGCAATTATCATAAATTTACTGGCAAAACCGGCGTAAGACCGGATTTATAAGCTCAATTTTGCCTTTATTAAGGACATTTTTCTGCTTTAGGACAGGGAAATGTCCTTTTTTCGTTGCATTATAGCCTTTTGAATGATAAAATAGTAAGGAATGAATTGTTCGGACTTTGATTGCGCAGACGCAATGAAATATAAGAATTAATGTTTTAATGCAAGAAGACAACTGAATTATGGAGGTGTAATTTTTGGCAAAAGCACAAAAACTACAGATTATTCCCTTGGGCGGACTGGGGGAAATCGGCAAGAACATGACGGTGGTTCGTGTAGAGGACGAGATTCTGGTAATCGATTCCGGCCTCATGTTCCCCGAAGAAGATATGCTGGGGGTTGACCTGGTTATTCCCGATATCAGCTATCTTTTGGAGAATCGCGATATGATTAAGGCGATTGTCCTGACCCATGGCCACGAGGACCATATTGGTGCTCTGCCCTATGTGCTCAAGCAGCTCAACGTGCCGGTCTATGGCACCCGTCTGACGCTGGGTATCTTAGAGGGCCGTCTCAAGGAAAACGGGGTGGATTCCAGCAATCTGCATTCGGTAATGCAAGGGGACATTATCAATGTGGGCTGCTTTAGCGTTGGCTTTATCCGTGTAAACCATTCCATTCCCGATGCGGTGGGTCTTTCCATCAAGACGCCGGTGGGCATGATTGTTCACACCGGTGACTTCAAGCTGGACTACACGCCCATCGATGGGAAAATGACGGATTTCCGCCGGTTCTCGGAACTGGGGAACAAGGGTGTTCTCCTGATGATGGCGGACTCCACCAATGCAGAACGGGCTGGCCATACCCCCAGCGAAAGCACCGTAGGGGCATCTTTTGACAAGGCCTTCCACGGCGCACGCAGCCGCATTATCGTGGCAACCTTTTCTTCCAATGTTCACCGCATCCAGCAGGTCATCGATACTGCAGTGCGCTATAAGCGCCGAGTAGCTATCCTGGGACGCAGCATGGTGAATGTTGTGACCATCTCTCTGGAGCTTGGCTATATCACCGCTCCGGAAGGAACTATAATCGATATTGATGAAATCAATAACTATCGTCCCGAACAAATCGTTATCGTCACCACGGGCAGCCAGGGTGAGCCCATGTCGGCTCTGACCCGCATGGCTATGTCTGACCATCGCAAGGTCACCATCGTTCCCGATGACACTGTTATCATTTCGGCAACGCCGATACCGGGCAATGAAAAACTCGTTTCCAAGACCATTGACAATCTTATGCGCCTGGGGGCAAATGTCGTATATGGCCGGGATAAGGAAGTTCATGTATCCGGTCACGCCAGCCGCGAAGAATTGAAGCTCATGCATAATCTCGTGCGTCCGAAGTTCTTCATCCCGGTTCATGGCGAATATCATCATTTGGTACAGCATGCCAAACTGGCGCAGGAACTCGGTATGGCCAAAGACCATATCTTCCTGGGCGAGAACGGCTATGTATTTGAATTTACCAAGGACAAAGGTCAGGTAGCCGGCAAGGTTACCGCCGGCATGGTTATGGTTGATGGCCTTGGCGTAGGCGACGTGGGCAATATCGTGCTCCGTGACCGTCGCCAGCTGTCTCAGGACGGCATCCTGATTATCGTCGTGGCCATGGATAGAGCCTCCAACACCGTAGTAGGGGGCCCGGATATCGTATCCCGCGGTTTCGTCTATGTACGGGAGTCTGAGGCACTGATGGACGAAGCCAGAGCCCGCGTTGAGCAGGCATTGGAACGCTGCGAAGAAGAAGGCGTTAAGGAATGGGCAGCCATCAAGGCGAACGTCCGTGACGCTCTGGGCCGTTATCTCTTTGAAAAGACCCGCCGCCGTCCGATGATTCTGCCAATCATTCAGGAAGTATAATAGCGAACCCAAAAGCAGCCTGAAAAGGCTGCTTTTTTTTGTGACAAATGCAATATATTTACGACAAAACAAGAGAAATTTCTGTTATTTAGTTGACGAGCCTTTATTTATCGGCTATAATACGACTTGTTACTGCGAATTCTTTGCGAGGCAAGCCCATGGGCGCAGAGTCGCTTAGAGTTCGTGTAAGGGCTGATGAAAAATCGGGAGATTTTTCATTTTGCTTAGCACATCGAAAGGGGATTACTACTATGGCAAAAGAAGTTATTAGCAAGACCATCCTGGTTGACAAAGTTGCAGAGGCTGCTGGCGTATCCAAGAAAGATACGAAAGCTGTTATCGACGCACTGCTGGAAACGGTGAAGGACAGCGTTAAGGCTGATGCGGAAATCCGCCTGATTGGCTTCGGTACCTTCAAGAAGGCTCATCGCAATGCACGTTCCGGCCGCAACCCGCAGACGGGCGAAACGATTGAAATCAAGGCTAGCGACAGCCTCGCTTTCAAATCCAGCGTTAAATACTAATTTGACGGTTAGAGAGGACAGCTCTTTTCGGGAGTTGTCCTCTCTTTTTATTTTCTTTTGCAGGATTTATATTACTTTCAGAGAATATAGAAAATAGCAAATGAAATGGAGGGACTGTCGATGAAGAACTACAAGAGTACCAATATCCGCAATATTGCTGTAACTGGACATGGTAAAACAGGCAAGACCAGTCTTTTGGATGCATGTTTGTTCAACACGGGTGTAGTGAAGCGTCTGGGCAGTGTGGAAGACGGCACCAGCGCACTGGACTACGACCCGGAGGAAAGCAAACGCAAGATGACCATTGGTGCAAAACTCGTGGCTTGCGAGTGGCGTGATTTCAAACTGAACTTCATCGACACGCCGGGATATCCCGACTTCGTGGGTGATGTGAAGGGGGCCATGGCAGCTGCAGACAGTGCGCTGATTGTAATTTCCGCTTCTTCGGGTATCAAGTCCGGCACGGAAAATGCCTTTATCTATGCAGAAGAATACGAACTGCCCCGCGCCTTCCTGATCAACAAGATGGACCGGGAACACGCAGACTTTGACGGCGTGGTGGAGGAACTGCGGGTGCGCTTCGGCGACGGCGTAGTGCCCGTACAGATTCCCATCGGTAAGGAAGCCGCCTTCCAGGGCGTGGTTGACCTCCTGTCCCTGCACATGAAGATTGTGACCCACGACAATGAAGTGGTGAAGGATGAGGTTCCCGAATACATCCAAGGGGAAGTAGAAGCCGCCCGCCAGAAACTCATTGAAGCAGTAGCAGAGTTCAACAATGAACTGCTCGAAAAATACATCGAAGGCGAAGAAATCACGGAAGTGGAAGTAGCCGCCGCCATGATTGAAGGCATTCAGGCCGGCAAGATTTATCCCGTGTTCTGTGCCTCGGCCAAACAGAATATCGGCATCCGCCAGCTCATGAACGATATGGTGGAATACATGCCCACACCGTATTTCAAGGTTTCCATTGGCACCGACCCCGCCACGGGCGAAATCAAGGAGCGCCGCACGGAAGATGCCTTCTCGGCACAGGTATTCAAGACTACCGTGGACCCCTTTGTAGGCCGCCAGAGCTTTATCCGGGTGCTGTCCGGAGAGATGAAAGGCGATGCCAATTACTTCCATGTGAACAAGAACGGCGAAGAACGCATTGGCACATTGTTCACCATGCAGGGCAAGCAGCAGGCGAATCTGAATCAGGTCGCGGCCGGCGATATCGTGATAACCACGAAACTCCAGCAGGTGCGCACCGGCGATACTCTCTGTGACAAGAGCAATCCCATCCAGTATGAAGGCATCGCCTATCCCGAACCCATGCTGGAAATGGCTGTTACCTCCAAGAAAAAGGGCGAGGAGGACAAAGTCTTTGGCGCTCTGGCCAAACAGCAGGATGAAGACCCGACCCTTGTAGTACAGAAGAAACCGGAGACACGCGAAACGGTGGTCAAAGGCATTGGCGAAGTCCATTTGGAAATTCTGGCTGAACAGCTGCAGCGCAAGTTCGGTGCGGAAATGATGCTCTCCGAGCCCAAAGTAGCTTACCGTGAAACCATCCGCAAGAGTGTACAGGTGCAGGGCCGTCATAAGAAACAAAGCGGCGGCCATGGCCAGTTCGGTGATGTCTGGCTGGAAATCAGCCCGCAGCCAGCTGGTGAGGGCAATGTCTTCACCGAAACCATCTTCGGCGGCAGCGTGCCCCGCCAGTATATCCCTGCCGTAGAAAAGGGCACAGAAGAAGCTCTGGCTGCCGGTGTAATGGCAGGCTACCCGGTGGTGGATGTAAAGGTCAACCTCTACGATGGTTCCTATCACTCCGTAGACTCCTCGGAAGCGGCATTCAAGACCGCGGCAGGCATTGCCATCCGCAAGGGTGTAATGGATGCTTCGCCGATTCTGCTCGAACCCATTGATACCATCCGCGTGATTACGCCGGAATACTACATGGGTGATGTCATGGGCAAGCTCAACAGCAAGCGGGCTCATATCTTGGGCGTTGACAGCAAAGGCAAGGATATGAGCGAGATATCCGCCCTTATTCCTGAAGCAGAGCTTTACCGCTTTGCCACGGATTTGCGCAGCCTGACCCAGGGCCGGGGTTCCTACTCCTTGGAATTTACCCGCTATGAGCCGGTACCGGAGAGGGAAGCCGTAAAGATTGTCGAAGCACGCAGCAAGAAGGCTGAATAAGTTTAGCGGCCCCCTGCAGATTCTTTGCCTGAATTTGCAGGGGGCTTGACGATTATGGTGAAAGGATGAGATTATGGATAAGCAGGAAAAATCTTTTGCACTTCCCATTTCCCGCCGGGATTTTATGAAGATGACAGGGATGGCGGCAGCAGGCCTTGTTATGGGCAGCAGCATTCCCGCTGAAGCCAAAGGAGCAGCAACGATGAATTTGGGCCAGGAAAAACTGCCGGTGCTCTATGAGGCAGATGTCTGTGTGGCAGGCGGCGGCCCTGCCGGTACCGCTGCGGCCATTAACGCGGCCCGCAATGGTGCCAAGACCGTGCTCATCGAGCGGGGGACTGCCTTAGGGGGGCTTGCCGTACTGGGCTGTGTCTATCCCTTCATGGATACCCATGCGCCGGACAGCGATACCCCCTATGTGGCAGAAATCAAAAAACGCCTGCGCCAGCATGGCATTGAACCTTTCGACGGTGTCACCCAGCAGACCTGGCATAATCCTGAAACATTGGCGCTTATCTATGATGAGATGTGTGCGGAAGCCGGGGTGAATATTCTCTATCAGACGGTGTTGGTGGATACGGTGAAAGAGGGAGCGAAGATAACGGCCCTGATTGTCCAGACCATAGCCGGCCTGGCAGCCATCAAGGCCAAGGTCTTTGTGGATGCTACAGGCGATGCCTATCTGGCGCGCTCGGCAGGTGTGCCCTACGAGCGCGGCTATGAAAAGACAGGGAACAACCAGCCCTTGTCCTTCCGCTTTGAGATGGGCGGCATTGATGTAAAGCGCCTCTATCAGCATGTGGCCATTGAGCTCAAGGAGGACTGGTGCAAATCCAAGCCCCCGTACTTTGAGATTGCCGAGGCCATGCACCGCAAACAGCGCTATAAGCTGGAAGAGCTGATGGCCAAGGGTGTTGAAAGCGGTGAGCTCACCCAGGAAGAAGCGGAATACATGCAGGCCCATACCATTATCGGCAAGAACGGCGTCATGAGCATGAACTGCCCGGAAATTCCCGTGCGTTTTTCTGCAACCGACCCCATATCCTACAGCAAGGCCGTTACCTTTGGCCGCCGGATGATGCACAATATTGCCAGCTATCTGATTCGCCACCTGCCGGGCTTTGAAAACGCCTTTATCAGCCGTGAGGCTGCCATGCTTGGAGCCAGAGAATCCTGGCGCATCCGGGGCAAGCATTATCTGGTTGAGGATGACTACCACAACCAGAGCCGCTTCCCCGATGCAGTATGCCGCACAGCCTGGTTTATCGATGCCCACGGGGAGAAGGTTTCGGAAAAACTGCCCAAGGGGGGATTCTATGAGATTCCCTACCGCTCACTGGTGACCAATGAGATTCCCAATCTTCTGGTGGCGGGCCGCTGCATCAGTGCCAGCTTCATCCTGCAGGCCTCCATGCGCATCCAGCCCACCTGTATGAGTATCGGCGAAGCCGCAGGCATTGCTGCTGCCTGGGGCGTGAAGCATAAGACCAATGTAAACGAAGTGCGCTGGGAGGATATCCCGGCGGAAAAACGCAGCTATGTAAGCAAGAAAAAAGACTAGGAGGAAAAAAGTTGAAGTTAAAAATGCAAGGCATGGTTCTCGTGATGTTTGCTGTGCTGTTTGCCTTGTCCAATCGTGTTAGTTTTGCCGCCGGGAAGATTTTATTCATTCCCCATGATGACCGGCCGATTTCTTACCATCAGACGGTGGATGTACTGCGGCAGGCAGGTTATGAAATGCTGCTGCCACCCAAGGAGCTCTTGAGCAATGCCACCAATATGGGGCATCCTGATGAGCTCTGGCAGTGGCTGCAGAATAACGCCGCGGCCGCCGATTCTGCCGTCATTGCCTCGGACTCCATGCTTTATGGGGGATTGATTCCCTCCCGCAAGCATGAGGTGCCGGAGGAAAACCTCATGCAGCGCGTCGAAAAATTTGCCGAGCTACGCCAAAACAATCCCCAGCTGCATATCTATGTGTTCGATTCCCTGATGCGGACGCCGATAATGGGCAACGAAGGCAATATTGAAGAACCGGCTTATTACGGAACGTACGGCTGGGATTTCTTCCATTTTTCCCGCCTGACGGACAAGCAGGAGACGCAAGGGCTCTCCAAGGCCGAGGAAAAACAGCTGGCTGCTTTCCGCGATGCCATTCCCGCAGAATACATGCAGGACTGGAAACAGCGGCGGGCCAAAAATCTGACCGCCACCAAAAGACTGATGGATTACACCAAAAACGGTGTTATCGACTATCTGATTCTGGGACGGGATGACAATGCCCCCTTGAGCCAAACCCATCGGGAGAATCGGGAAATCCTAGCCTATGCCAAGGCAAACAATCTGCCTAAGACAAAGTTCCTGTCCATGCCGGGCATTGATGAATTTAATGTGCTGCTCCTGTCCCGGGCAGTCAACGATATGCGTTTTGAAATGCCCTTCGTTTATGTGGACTACAACCAGGGCAAGGGTGGCGATACGGTGCCGTCCTTCTCCGACGAAAAGATTTCCGCCTCCGTGGATGCAGCCATTGCCATTGCCGGAGGACTGAAAGTCCCCAATCCGGCCCGGGCAGATTTTGTGCTGCTGGTAAATACCGACCAAAAGGGCAAAACCATGGATACCCATAACCGCTACCCGGATGGCGGTAAATTTCAGCCCCAGCTGAAGCCTGACGAAAGTACCAAAGACTTTGTCAGACTTGTCAGCGATTACGTGGCCAAGGGCTATCCTGTAGGTGTAGCGGATATCCGATATGCCAACGGGGCCGATAATGCCCTGATGGAACAGCTGCGAAAAAAGAACCTGCTCTATAAGCTGCAGGCTTATTCCGGCTGGAATACCGCCACCAATTCCACGGGCTTTGCGCTGGGCACAGGCATGCTGGCACCCAAAATGACGAAGCAGGGGAAGGCGCAGCTGCTCACCACCCGCTATCTGGATGACTGGGCCTATCAGGCCAATGTCCGCACCATTGTGGGCAGTGAGCTGGTTCAAAAATTCGGCAACGCCATGTACTACCTAAGCCTGCAGGATAAATTAGGCTACGCCGAGCAGCGGAACACGGAACTCATGCAGGACTTTGCCGCCAAGAATCTGCCGCAGAATTATCTTGCCCCGGGATTTACCATAAAAAATCCCTGGCTGCGGATGTTTGAATGTGATATTGTGTGGAATAAGACATTGCAGAAATAAATACCTGCCACTTCAAAATCATGGATGATTTGCCCAAAATAAGGATTGTTTCCTCTTACTATTAAGCCTATAATCAGAGATGTCGAATGAAACAAGTAAAACTTTTTGTAGGGGGATTCAAGATGAAATTAAAGAAGATGGCAGCTGCGATTTGCTTATCCATGCTGACTTTGTCCAGTGTCGTACAGGCAGAACGGCCCGCTAGTTTTCAGGACAACTATCAATTAAAAGAAATGGTGGTACTCAGCCGCCATAATATCCGCTCGCCGCTGTCCGGCAACGGTTCGGCGTTGGGAAATCTGACACCCCATGCGTGGTTCAAATGGACCTCCGGCCCCAGCGAGTTATCCCTGCGGGGCGGTCAGCTTGAAACCATGATGGGGCAGTATTTCCGCCAGCGTCTCGTAAAGGATGGCCTCATGACGGAAAACTATCTGCCCAAAGATGGGGAAATGCGTTTCTATGCCAACTCCATGCAGCGCACCATTGCGACGGCGCAGTATTTTTCCAGCGGCATGCTGCCGGTAGCTAACGTAACGATTGAACATAAGTTCGCGCCCAGCAAGATGGACCCGGTGTTCAATCCCCAGCTGACCTTCGTCAGCGATGCGTTCCGCAGCCAGGCCATGAAAGAAATCAGCGCCATGGGCGGGGCCAAGGGACTGCAGGGCATTAACGATAAGCTCAGCAGCCAGTACCGCACGTTGGAAAAGACTTTGGACTTGAAAGATTCGCCCATGGCCAAGAAAAATGGCTTCACCAAATTCCGCAATGATGATTTGCAGATTATGCTCGAAGTCAACAAGGAGCCGGCCATGAAGGGCTCTTTGAAACTGGCCAACTCTGCCAGCGATGCCTTTATCCTGCAGTATTATGAAGAAGCTGACACCACCAAGGCTGGCTTTGGCCATAAACTCAGCCAAAAGGAGTGGGAACACGTTGCCAGCGTAAAGGATGTTTATGGGGATGTACTGTTTACGGCTCCGAGCGTAGCCGTAAATGTGGCACATCCGCTGCTCCAGGAAATGAACAAGGAACTGGCACAGCCGGGCCGCAAATTCACGTTCCTCTGCGGCCACGATTCCAATATTGCCAGCGTACTGGCAGCACTGGATGTGGAAGAGTACAGCCTGCCCAACAGCATTGAGAAAAAGACGCCCATTGGCTCCAAGCTCGTTATCGAAAAATTTGCCGGTAAAGACGGCAAGGAATATGCAGCCATGAGCCTCGTATACCAGAATACGAAACAGCTGCGTGACAGAACGGAACTGACGCTTGCTAACCCGCCGGAAGTTTTCCCCTTGCAGCTGAAAGGGCTCAAAGCCAATGGCGATGGCCTGTACTTATTGAAGGATGTTCAGCAGCGTTTCCAGCAGGCTATTGCTGCGTATGACAAATTGCCTCAGGATAAAGCCGTACAGAAGGCAGCTTGATTTGCTTTTTTGTCCTATTTATGCTATCATAATGGACAGAGATTTGTCTTTGAGGCGGGGGGCAGTTCCCCACCGGCGGTATAGCCCGCAAGCCCTTATTTCTTCTAGGGCACGATTCGGTGAAATTCCGAAGCCGACCGTATAGTCGGGATGAGAAAAGGCATGTTATTTGCATGCATTGACAGCCACCGCGAAGGAAATCTTCGCGGTGGTTTTTGGTTTTCTTATCATCTAAGTCTCATTCACAAACCTTAGTTTTTAGTAATTGAGGTGAGGAATTTGCAAGATGAAGATTTTATGCGGGTGGCGCTAAATCTCGCCCGCAATGCCACGGGCCGCACTTCACCCAACCCCTTAGTCGGGGCCGTGATTGTGCGGGAAGGGCGCATCGTCGGTGCCGGCTGGCACCGCAAGGCAGGCACTCCCCACGCGGAAATCCACGCCCTGAATATGGCAGGGGATTTAGCTAGTGGCGCAACACTCTATGTGACCTTGGAGCCCTGTTCACATCATGGACGCACCGGCCCTTGTGCCGAGGCGGTGGTCAAGGCGGGCATCAAGCGCTGTGTCATCGCCATGGAGGACCCGAACCCCAAGGTGGCAGGCAAGGGCATTGCCATTTTGGAGCAGGCGGGCATCGAAGTGCGCTGCGGCGTGCTGGAAGACGAAGCCCGCGAGCTCAACGAGGTATTCCTGAAATGGATTACCGCGAAACGGCCCTTTGTGGTGCTGAAAACAGCCATGAGTCTGGATGGCAAGATTGCTACAGCCACAGGGAAGTCCCAGTGGATTACAGGCGAAGCTGCCCGCAGGCGCGGCCATGAATTCCGGGATATCTACGACAGTATTCTGGTGGGAATCGGCACGGTACTGGCAGATGACCCAAGTCTTACTACCCGCCTGCCGGATGGCGTCGGAAAAAATCCAGTGCGGGTTGTAGTAGACAGTCAGGCCAGAACACCGCTGACGGCCAAGGTCATTACCGATGGCCAGGCGCGGACGATTATCGCTGTATCCGGCCTGGCACCCGTGCATCGGATTGTTGCCCTGCGGGAAGCCGGTGCTGAGGTTATCGAAGCATTTGACAAGTCAAAATCTGACCTGTCAAAAGTTGACTTGTCAATCCTCATGGAAAAGCTCGGCGCCATGGAAATATCCTCCGTCTATGTGGAAGGCGGCGGCACCGTGAACTTCTCCCTGCTGAAGGCCGGGCTGGTGGATAAGGTATATGCCTTTATCGCCCCCAAGCTGATTGGCGGGCGCGAGGCGTTAACACCGGTGGAAGGCGAAGGCTTTGCCGAACTTACGGATGCGGTAGAGCTTGAACACACCACGGTAGAAACTATCGGCCAGGATATTTTATTGACCGGTTATGTAAAAGGGCGGTGAGGGATTGTTTACAGGCATAATTGAAGAAGTCGGCCATGTGAACCGCATTGGCGGCGGCAGTCTCGTCATTGACTGCCACAAGGTACTTGAAGATGTGCAGCTCGGAGACAGTATTGCCGTTAATGGCGTCTGCCTCACGGTCACGCATTTTGACAAGTCAGGTTTCACAGCAGATGTGATGCCGGAAACAGTGCGCCGCACATCACTGGCCGAACTCAAAAAAGGCAGTCCTGTGAATCTGGAACGGGCACTGACACTGGCCAGCCGTTTGGGCGGTCATATTGTCAGCGGCCATATTGACGGTACCGGTGAGATAGTCCAATTTGCTGATGAGGGCAATGCGATACTCATGACCATCAGCGCGGGGCCGGAACTTCTGCGGTATATCGTCGAAAAGGGCTCGGTGGCACTTGATGGCATCAGCTTGACGGTGGCCAAGGTGACGGACAGCGATTTTACCGTCAGCCTGATTCCCCATACGCGGGAGGTCACGAATCTCGGCAGTAAAAAGACAGGCAGCCCCATCAATATCGAAACGGATGTGCTGGGCAAGTATGTGGAAAAAATGCTGCAAGGCCAGCGTGAACCGCAGCAGTCCCAGAGCACGTTAACCCTGGATTTTCTCAGGGAAAATGGTTTTTAATTAAGGAGATTTTAATATGTCAGATTTTGCAACGGTTGAACAGGCAATCGAAGATATAAAGAACGGCAAGATGGTTGTGGTGGTCGATGATGAAGACCGCGAAAATGAGGGCGATTTGATTGTCGCTGCGGCTACGGTTACGCCGGAAGATGTCAATTTCATGGCTACTTATGCCAAAGGGCTTATCTGCACGCCGATTGACGGCAAGCGCCTTGACGAGCTCAATATCGGGCAGATGGTGGTTAACAATACGGATAACCATGAGACGGCATTCACGGTATCCATTGACGCTTTTGATACGGAAACGGGTATTTCCGCTTATGAGCGCTGCCAGACCATCAAAAAACTTTTGGACCCCAAGGCCAAGGCATCGAGTTTCCGCCGTCCGGGCCATGTATTCCCGCTGCGTTCGGTAGAGGGCGGCGTGCTGCGCCGTGCTGGTCATACGGAAACCACCACGGATTTGGCACGCCTGGCCGGTTTCTATCCCGCAGGTCTTTGCTGCGAAATCATGGATGATGACGGTCACATGATGCGCACGCCGAAACTCATTGAGTTCGCCAAGGAACACAATCTCCATATGATTACGGTTAAGGCTCTGATTGAATACCGCAAGCGTACGGAATCCTTCGTACAGAAGGTCGCAGATGTGGATTTCCCGAGCAAGTTCGGCCATTTCCGCATTAAGTCCTACGAAAGCAAGCTCGATGGCAAGTGTCATCTGGCTATCGTCAAGGGTGATGTGGAAGGCAAGAAGGATGTGCTCGTGCGCGTGCATTCCGAATGTCTGACGGGCGATGCACTTGGCTCCCTGCGCTGTGACTGCGGTGACCAGCTGCAGGCGGCACTCAAGAAAATCGAAGCAGCTGGCGAAGGTGTCGTGCTCTATATGCGTCAGGAAGGCCGCGGCATTGGCCTGGCCAACAAAATGCGCGCCTATGCCCTGCAGGACAATGGCCGCGATACGGTGGAGGCCAATGTGGAACTGGGCTTTGCCCCGGATTTGCGCGACTATGGTATCGGCGCACAGATTCTTGCGGATTTGGGCCTGACGAGCATTCGCTTGATGACCAACAATCCGGCTAAGCGTGCAGGCCTTGAAGGTTATGGCCTGACCATTACGGAGCGCGTGCCGCTGATGATTCATGCCAACAAGTTTGACAAGAAGTATCTGACTATCAAAAAGACGAAGATGGGCCATCTCTTAAATGATGACACCTTAAAATAATTTATGATTTTAGGAGGAAATGACAATGGCTAATGTTATTGAAGGATTTATTACCGCAAAAGATATGAAGGTGGGTATTGTAGTAGCCCGCTTTAACGAATTCATCACGAGCAAGCTCTTAGGCGGCGCGTTGGATGCCCTGCATCGCCATGAAGCTAAGGACGAAGATATTGATGTGGCCTGGGTTCCGGGCGCATTTGAGATTCCCGTTGTGGCCAAGAAGATGGCCGAATCCGGCAAGTATGATGCCGTTATCGCGCTGGGCGCTGTCATCCGTGGTTCGACGACCCACTATGACTATGTCTGCAACGAGGTTTCCAAGGGTGTTGCCCAGGTTGGCATGCAGACGGGAGTACCGACTATCTTTGGCGTGGTGACCACGGAAAACATCGAGCAGGCTGTGGAACGCGCAGGCACGAAGGCCGGCAACAAGGGTACGGATGCTGCTATGGCTGCTATGGAAATGGCAAACCTGCTGAAGAAAATCGGCTAAGTATTTAGGAGGCTGGAAGCAAATGAAAATTGGCATTATCAGCGATACGCATGGCCATGAGGGCGCATGGCAGACCGCTTTTGACAAGCAGTTCCATGATGCGGATATGATTCTTCATGCCGGCGATGTGCTCTATCATGGACCGCGCAATCCGATGAAGGCGGACTATAATCCGGCCGGACTTGTGGAAAAAATCAACAACTGCCCGGTGCCGGTCATCATTGCCAAGGGTAACTGTGATTCTTCTGTGGATGCCAGTTGTCTGGAACTGCCCATTGAAGCGCCTTATGCCTATGTGGTAGCTGAAGGACTGCGCATTATCGTGACTCACGGCGATGCCGTGATGACGGATGCCGAAAAGGATAAACTGGCGGCACACTTGAAAGCTGACCTCTTTATCAGCGGGCATATCCATACCACGGTGCTCGAAAAGCGGGGCAATACCGTCTTTTTGAATCCGGGTTCGGCGGCTCTTTCCAAGCGGGAAGACAAGCGCAATACCTTTGCGGTGCTGGACAAAAAGACGATTTCGATTTATGATATTGATACGGACGAAGTTCTGGCAACTTATACGTTTGATTGACAAGCAGGCCTTCCCGCAGGGGAGGGCCTTTATTATTGAGAGGAAAGATGTAATGAAAGACCATTTAGTAAAAGCCACGGCCGATGGTGTACGCATTTATGCGGCAGTGACTACGGATTTAGTAAATGAGGCAATTCGCCGCCATGACTGCTATCCGGTGGCGGCAGCAGCCCTGGGGCGCACGATGACCGGGGCACTTTTGCTTGCCGCCAACCTCAAGAACAAGGAAGCTCTGACGGTGAAGTTTAACGGCGGCGGCCCCTTGGGCATTGTGACTGCCGATGCTACGCCGGAAGGTTATGTGCGCGGTTATGTGGGCAATCCCCATGTGAACCTGCCCCTTAATGAAAAGGGCAAGATTGATGTGGGCGGCGGTGTCGGCACGAATGGTACCGTGTCTGTGACCCGTTTTACGGGCCTTAGAAATCCGATTACGGGCAGCTGTGAAATCACCGATGGCGAAATCGCCGACGACCTGACGAAATATCTCTATGTTTCCGAGCAGACGCCGTCGAGTATCGGTCTGGGCGTTCTGGTGAACCCGGAGTTTAAGTGCATTGGTGCGGGCGGTTTCTTTATTCAGCCGCTGCCGGATGCTACGGAAGAATGTATCTCGAAGCTCGAAGCCAACCTGCAGAAGGTCAATTCCGTTTCGCATATGGTGGAGAAGGGCTATTCGGCCAAGGACATCATTGCCGAAATGCTGCAGGGCTTTGACATCAACTATATGTCAGAAACAGATTTGGCCTTCAAGTGTCATTGCTCCAAGGAAATGCTCTTTAACGTGCTCATCAGCCTGGGCAAGGAGGATTTGGACAGCCTGGTTGCCGATGGCAAGGCGGAAGTTTCCTGTCACTTCTGCAATGAGAAGTATGAATTTACCGGCGAGGAGCTGCAGGAACTGGCAGCAGCTGCCGATAAAGTTCGCTAAGACTACTACTATGGTAGTAGCTGCTTGCAAAGTTTCTACCTTTGGAGCATTGTAGTCACCACTCGCCCAGCGTATAATAATTTTTGTCACTTGGGGAAGTGATGACACACAAATGCCTTCAAGAGTGGGGAAGCTTTGCAGGTAAAGGAATTATATTTAGAAAAAGCAGGTCTTGTATGGCCTGCTTTTTTAGTGTATAATGAGGCAGATGTGTGTTATGGTATTTGTGTGTTAATAACGAATCCCCAAGAAAGGCAGGAATGTATGCTGCAACTGAATGAACAGGAATGCTGGCAGATGTCAACGGGACTGACCCGTATTATGACTGCTTCCGTTGAAGATTTCCGGCATATTGTGTTCGAAGTTTTAAGTGAGATTGCTCCGTTTGACTGTGGTGTTTCCTACGTAGTGAAGAATAACCCCAACCACAAGGACTGTCTCGAACCCTTAGCCCATCCCCAGGCTAAGTTTGTCCCCACGGTTACCGAAATTTTCCGAGCGGCAGAACTGGCTCACAAATCCAGCGCTTATACATCCATGGAGTGGCAGAATAAATCCTTTATTTTTCGCGACTCCGATATGTTTAGCGAAGAATTTTTATCCAATACTGAAATCGGTCGCATGATTCATGACGAATGGGGCATGAGTTATGCCTGCAAGATTTTCTTGGTGCATAACGACCTGCTCTTAGGCAAGTTCTGGCTGCTGCGTCAGGAAGAAAGCGGTAATTTCCAGGAGAAGGAACTCTTTCGCCTGCGCTTGTTGGAACCGCTGGTTACCCGGAAGATGTATGAATTCCATCCCCAGAACGATAAGGGGCGTTATGCCAAGAAAGTGCTGACGGAACGCTTCGGCCTCACCGACCGGGAGCGTCAGATTACCGGTCTTATCTGCCGGGGCATGACCAATCAGCAGATAGCCGACAAACTGTTCTGCGCGGAAACCACGGTAAAGAAGCATATCTCGTCCATCGCCAAAAAGATGAACGTGTCCAACCGCACGGAAATCTTTCATTGCTGTTTGATGGAGAATGCGGTGCAGAGTTTTATCTAAGTTAAATTTTAGAAAAAAAATTAAAAAAGTCCTTGACGCAAGGGAATGTTGGTGTTATTATAGTACATGTCCTTGAGAACAGGGCGCATGACTCACTAGCTCAACTGGCAGAGCAACTGACTCTTAATCAGTAGGTTCACGGTTCGATTCCGTGGTGGGTCACCATTTGATTTTACAAGCTCTTAGGCGCTGCCTGGGAGCTTTTCTTGTATTATAGGCAATGAGGGACGAAGATGAAAGAAGATACCATTGCTAAGATAAAAGAGGAAACCGACGGCTGGGAATATATGGCCAATCTGCCGGAGGAATGGCATGGCTTCAAGCTGCGGCGGGAGCCGGTCATCGGCAAGGATAAATATGATTTGTATGCCTATGTCAACGAGGATTGGCATAAGAGTGCCATCGTCTACTTCCATGAGGAAACCCATGAGTACAAGGTGCGGCTGAAAATCGGCCTGATTGAGTTCGCCCGCATTGAGTTTATCACGGCGAAGCTTTCTGTGTTCGAGGAGCTTTTGGTTGCACAGTTTGAACAGGTGCTCCAGGATATGGCGCAGTTTAATTCGGCCACCCTCAGCAGTATTGTCAAGGGGCTCAATCTGCCGGAGTGGCAGTATGGCCTTGACCTGCCGGCAGAGAATGAAGGCTTTGAACTCTTTATCCGTCCGGCGGAACCTGTCAAAATCAACAATGGTTCCTATATCGTCATCGATTATGTGGATTTTACCTTGGCCAGCAGTTTTACGGTTTACTACAATATCTACCGGGATGAATTCTTCTCCGAGGCGCGGATTTGGAATATCCCCGATGTAAATTACGACTTTGACTCCAGTGACCTGCGGGAACTGGAAGAAAAACTGAGCAGCCGCATGCCCGCCCGCCTGCAGCAGGTGCGAAAATGGGCAGAGGAACAGAAGGAGCAGATACATTATGGTAATAATTGATAAAGCGATTTTACATATACTCGATTTCAACTCCGGCATGACGGTGTATTCGGATGAGGAACTCACGGTACAGGACAGCATTGAAACCTTCCTGCTCAAGCATATCGAAAAATCCTGGGGCAGTCAGGATGCCAAGCCGGGTGCTTTTTATGATGACAGCCATTGCGCCCAGCTCATTAAGGAATATTTGAGCGGCGAAATGAGCTTTGTGCCGTTCTCGAAAGAGCTCACCAAGAAACTCGAAGATGCTTTCGTCCATGCCGAGGAAATGGCTTCGAGTGATGTGATTGTGGCTGATGTACGCATTGACGACCGGCGGCAGATTGTGATTTTTAAGTCCAATAGCCATATCGGCTACACCCATCAGGTCAATCAGACGGAAGCTGGCATCAAGAACGAAATCATCAATCATTATTCGATTATGCCGAACCTCTCACAGAAGATGGAGGAATTTGCCTTTATCGACACGGAGAGCAAGGAAATCTCGGTGACGGCGAAAAAATACACCATTGACGGCAACAGCATTCTGGTCTTTCCCGAAATCCTCTTGGAATGCAGCCTGACCCCATCGCCCAAGGAGGCCATCAAGAACCTCAGCAAGACGGCAGCGAAGGTCGCTGAGGCTTATGGGCAGGACAAAGTGGCCACGGAAGCAGCGGTCAAGAGTTATGTAACGGAAAACATGCAGAATACCGACGAGCTGGATTTGGTGGAGGCCGGCAAGGAAATCTTCAAGGAAAATCCTTCCATGCAGGCAGATTTTGACAATGCCATCAAGGAGGCAGGCTTTACCGAACCCGTGAAGATGGACCAGGAAGCGACCATCAAAAAGATGTGCAAGCATAAGCTCAAGACCGATACAGGCATTGAGCTCACGATTCCCTCGGAGTATTTTGACAACACGGAGTTCATGGAGTTCCATAACAATGAGGATGGGACTCTGTCGATTATGCTCAAGCATATCGGCAATATTGTAAACCGTGGCTGATAGGAGATGGCTATGCAAGTAAATGGCGATTTAGCCAATATCAAAACCTATATCCTCGAAAAACTCAAGGCACTCTATGATATGCGGGTGCCCATCGGGCAGATTTCCACGCGGGAACTCAATGAGGAAATGCTCGCCATCACCGAGGATACAGACAGGGAAGTGGCGGTATACTTAAACCGTCAGGGCAAGGTGATGCAGGTATCCTTGGGCGATACGGCGACGGTGGATTTACCGGAGTTCAAGCAAAAGACCCGCTCGGATTTGCGACTGTCGGGAATTCGCTGCATTCATACCCATCCGAGCGGGGATGTGCGCCTGAGTGCGCCGGATTTATCCTCACTGCGCCGCCTGCGCTTTGACTGCATGGCGGCCATTGGGCGCAAGGATAAAAAGATTATCGGTTGCCTGGCGTTCTTTGCGGGCGAAATGAGCGAGGACGGTACGCAGCTGCTGACGCAGTATGGCCCCGCAGAGGATAAGATACTCGCACAGATTAACTTGAATCTTTTGGTGACTGTCGTCAATAAGAAATTGGCGGCCCAGAGCACCAAGAGCACCGATGATGAAGTGGAACGCGCCATCCTTGCGGGTGTGGAACGTCCTGGCAGCAGCTGGCCTATTGAAGAATCCATGGCCGAACTCGAACGCCTGGCCGATACGGCTGGTGCCAAAGTAGTAGCGACCTTTACCCAGCGCAAGGAAAAGCCGGATGCGGCGTTTTTCTTAGGCCGCGGGAAGGTCAATGAGCTGGCGATGGAGATTCAGAACTTAGAAGCAACGCTTCTGATTCTCGATGATGAACTGACGCCTTCCCAGCAGCATAATCTGGAGCGGATGCTAGGCGTCAAGGTCATTGACCGCACGGCGCTGATTCTCGATATCTTTGCCCAGCGGGCGCGCTCCCGTGAAGGCAAATTGCAGGTAGAACTTGCCCAGCTCCGCTACAATCTGCCCCGCCTTAGCGGGCAGGGGTTAGCACTATCCCGTCTTGGCGGTGGCATCGGTACCCGCGGCCCCGGTGAAACGAAGCTCGAAGTGGACAGGCGGCGCATCTACAGCAAGATTCACGATATCGAAGAACAGATTGACGGCATGAAGAAAAGCCGCAGCCTGCACCGCAAGCGCCGCAAGGAGTCGCAGATTCCGCTCGTGGCTCTGGTGGGCTATACCAATGCGGGCAAGTCCACACTCTTAAACAAGCTTACAGGGTCCGAGGTCTTTGCCGAGGATAAGCTCTTTGCGACCCTTGACCCGACAACCCGCCATCTGCAGCTGCCGGAAAAGCAGGAGATGCTCCTGACCGATACGGTAGGCTTTATCCAAAAACTGCCCCATACTCTGGTCAAGGCCTTCCGGGCAACTTTGGAGGAAGTGCAGGAGGCTGATTTGCTGCTCCATGTGGTGGACTGCAGCAATGAAAACCTCGAAGCCCAGATTGAAGCGGTGGTGGCGGTGCTCAAGGAGCTGGAGGCGGACGATAAGCCCGTGCTCTTTGTGTTCAACAAGGCCGACCAGCTAGACAATCCCCATATCCGGGAGCAGCTGCTCCACGGCCGGGATGGGGTCTTTATCTCCGCCATGACGGGAGAAAATCTCGATGGTTTGCAGCGCCGTATCGAAGGCTTTTTCCAGGAAAGCCAGGTGCGCATGACGCTCTTGATTCCTTATGATGAAGGGGCGGCGGTCACGAAACTGCATAAGTTAAATGCCGTGGTGGAAACGGCGTATGAGGAGACAGGCACAAAGGTGGAAGTGCGCCTGCCCTTATCGGAAAAAGATAATTTCACAAAGTATGAATTAAAGGAGTAAGTTTACATTGGCTTTTTCACAAAAAATCGTTGACTTAAAGAAGGAAGTATTGGCAGAGTCGCAGGAGCTTTTTGCACATGTAGATGCGATTGCCGAGGAAAATACGCTGAAAGTGCTCGATGCCATGCGCGAATGCAAGGTGTCCGACGCGCATTTCAACACGACTTCCGGCTATGCCTATGACGATATCGGCCGCAGCAAGCTTGAAGAACTCTATGCGAACATCTTTGGTGCAGAACGCGCTTTGGTGCGCACGCAGTTTGTGTCCGGCACCCATGCACTCGCTACGGTGCTCTTTGGCATCCTGCGCCCCGGTGATGAGCTCGTATCGCTGACAGGTAAGCCCTATGACACCATGCAGACGGTTATCGGCTACGATAATCCCAGCCCCGGTTCCCTCAAGGAATTCGGCGTGCTCTATAACGAACTGCCCATGATTGATGGCAAAGTTGATATGGACGGCATTAAAAACGTCATCACCGACAAGACCAAGATGGTGGAGATTCAGCGTTCTCGTGGCTACAGCATGCGTAATCCCCTGTCTATTGAGGACATTAAGGCCATCTGCGCCGAAGTGCACCGCCTTAAGCCGGACTGCATCTGCTTCGTGGATAACTGCTATGGTGAGTTCGTGGATACGCTGGAACCGACGCAGGTAGGCGCAGATATTATGGCGGGTTCGCTGATTAAAAACCCTGGCGGCGGCATTGCCCCGACGGGCGGCTATATTGTCGGCAAGGATAAATTGGTGGAACTGGCTTCCTATCGTCTGACGGCACCGGGCATGGGCGATGAACTGGGCGCAAGCCTCGCCAACAACCGCCTGCTGTTCCAGGGACTGTTCTTAGCCCCCCATGTAGTGGCGCAGTCCATCAAGGGCGCCATCTTTGCCGCTGGCATGTTTGCCCGCTTAGGCTATAAGACGCTGCCGCTGCCCACGGATGTGCGCGGCGATATCATTCAGGCCATCGAGCTCGGTACAGCCGAAAAGATGGTAGCTTTCTGCGGCGGCATTCAAAAGTATTCCCCTGTGGATTCCTATGCGGCACCGGAGCCTTGGGATATGCCGGGCTATGCCGACCAGATTATCATGGCGGCAGGTACCTTCGTGCAGGGCGCGTCCATTGAATTCAGTGCCGACGGCCCGATGCGCGCACCTTACAACGTCTATTTGCAGGGCGGTCTGACCTTTGAACATGCCGTTATCGGCATTATGGGCGCAGCGCAGGCCATTGAGGATTTGGACAAGTAAAACTAAATATTGCTTCCCTTTACAAAAAGTATAATTATAGGGTATGATATAAAAGCAAGGATGGCACAAGCCATCCTGTTTTACTATGAACACTTAGCGAGCACAAGCCAAAGGCGCAGTGGGAGCTTAGTGTTCGTGTAAGGGCGTGTGGACACTGAAAGTGTCCATTAAGCTTGCTATGAAATAGATGTAGATAATACTTTTTAGAATAGAGGCAGTTATGTTAATCGAATTAAAAAATAAGCGGCGGCTGCCCGCAATAGACATCTTCCGGGGATTGGCTATTGCCGTTATGCTGCTGGTCAATTCCCTGCCGAACTTTGAACAGGCTTATCCGCTTTTGCTGCATGCTCCCTGGGCGGGGCTGACGCTGGCGGATTTGGCTTTTCCGGGGTTTGTCTTTATCATGGGCACAGCGGGGGCTTTGTGGTTTCCCAAGCATGAGTGGGACAATTCGTGGGATAAGTTCAATACGATTTTCCGGCGCTCTGCGCTGCTGATTTTATTGGGCATCGTGTTGAATCAGCTGCCAATACTATTGCAGCATATTTTTTATCCAACTGCGGATGTTTCCTTATGGACGGATATTGTCGAACATGGCCGGTTGATGGGGGTTCTTCAGCGGCTGGGGCTGGTGTATTTCTTTGGTATGATTATCACCTGGTGGCTGCGCAGTGAAAAGCTGATTGCCATTATGGCATTGCTGCTGTTGGTGCTGTCTTCCACCTGTTTCCATCTTTACGACACCACCAATCCGTTCAGCCCGGACAACAACATCAGCATGCTGATTGATGGCTTGTTCCCCGGTGTAGCGCACTGTTATCAAGGAAAAGCCTTTGACCCAGAGGGGCTTTATGGAACCATCGCGGCTACGGCATCTTTTTTGTGGGGGATGTTGGCTGGAAAACAGTTGACGCTGAAGAGCGCCCCTGTGTTTGAACGCGTGCTGTTGCTATTGGTTAGCGGTACGGTTTTGCTGATTATGGGCGGCGCCTGGAGCTATTTGGATATCATCAGCAAACAGCTGTGGACGGCGCCTTATGTGCTCTTGACCAGCGGCGGTTTTATGTGGTTGTTGGGACTCTTGCAGGTGTCGTGCAGTCTGTTTCCTGGCTTTACGGAGTGGCTGTTTACGCCGTTCCGCTTATTGGGGCATAATCCGCTGTTTATGTTTGTCGTTCCGGACAGGATTTTATTATTCCTTTGGTATCTGCCGGTTCATGGCGTGCCGGTTTATGTCTGGCTTTGGCAAAATACGCTGTTAGGGCTATTGGGCGCACCGCTCAGTATACTATTTTATGCCGCGCTTTGGGTAGTGCTTTGGCTGCCGGTAGCCAATTTCCTCTATAAACGGCAGATTATCTTCAAGCTGTAAAGGTGGTTATGATGATGAAATTCTTGACAATCAAATGGAAATGGGTGTTGGGGCTGACAGCGATGCTGGCTGTGGCAGTCTATGGCAGTATGCCTGCGTTCAGTGCTCCGGCTGTTCCATTGCGGGGTGTGGTGGAAGGTTTTTATGGTACGCCTTGGTCGCAGGCCGACCGGCTCTCCATGCTGCAATTCTGCCATGAACATAAGCTGAATGCCTATATCTATGCACCCAAGGACGATGCCTATCATCGCGCAAAATGGCGGGAGATGTATCCGGCCGATAAGATGGCTGAGCTGCAAGCCTTGATTGACGAGTCAAAAAAACAGCAGGTCAAATTTATCTTTGCGATTTCCCCGGGGCTGGATATTCACTTTAGCGGGCAGGAAGCTGAGCAGGACAAGCAGGCTATGCTGAAAAAACTTACCGCCATGTACGATATGGGCGTAAGGGATTTTGCGATTTTCTTTGACGACATCAAAAATAAGGACGGCAAGGGTCAGGCAGAATTTCTCAACTGGGTCAACGCCAACTTTATCGCGAAGCATACGGACATTTCCCCGCTGATTACCGTGCCAACGGAATACTATCGTCTGGACATGGAAAGCGAAGGCACAATAAAGGAATACACCCAGAATTTTTCCACCACACTTGATAAGAATATCCTCGTGCTCTACACCGGTGATAAGGTGGTGCCCGATGGGCTGACGGATGAAGAATATGCCAAAGCCAATGCGCTTTATGGCCGTCAGCTGGGCGTATGGTGGAACTATCCTGTCAGCGATTATCTGGAAGCTAAGCTGGCCTTGGGACCTGTGGAAAAACTGCCCGTAAAGGCAAATATGCCGGCCATCTTCTTCAATCCCATGAAGCATGCGGAGCTCTCCAAGATTTCACTGGCCACAGGTGCAGATTATGCCTTAAATCCCGGCAAATACGATGCACAGCAGGCCTGGCACAAAGCCCTTAAAGCACAGTATGGCAATTTGGCTGCGGATATGGAAGCCTTTGCTGACCAAAGTCAGCATATGGTGGTGAGCTGGGCAATTATCGGCCCCGAAGACGGTGCCGCCCTGCGGAAGCTTATGGATGCGTATTGGCAGAATCCCAATGACAGCAACCGCGAAAAACTGCTCGCTGACCTGTCAAAAATTGACAAGTCAATTTTGACCTTACAAAAGGAACTGTCCCCCAATGTGTTAAAGGAATGTCAGCCCCAGCTCGAACAGTTCCGCCGCATCTTGCAGGCCGACAAACTTGGTCTGGAAGTGCTGGCTGGCGACCAGAGCAAGCAGGCAGCATTCCAGCAGGCCGTAAAAGAAGTGAAGGCACACGAACCCCAGGTTTTGATTTCAGAAAAAACAGCCCGGGCCTTTATGGATGAATTACAACAACATATGGAAAAATAACGGATAAGCGGTCGAAAGGCCGCTTATTTTTTTAGGCAATAATTGCCTGACATTCAGCAGGATAAAGACAGTATGCTATCGAAGTAGACATATATCTTAAAACGAAGGACAGGGATGGCTATGGATAACGAAGAAAACTTTTGGCGTATCTTAATCAGCCAATGCCGTCAGGAGGCCAGACAAAAGGACGCAGGTGGCACCGAAAACTCTGCCATTGTGCGGCTCGCAAATTTTCTGCTATTGCAGGCCATTGAGCAGCAGGCCAGCGATTTACATATGGAACCCTATGGCGAGGAATTGCGGTTCCGTTTGCGGGTGGATGGCTTACTGACGGAACTGCCCTTTCGCCTGCCGGCAAGTTTAGCACCGATGCTGATTTCCCGCTTCAAGGTGCAGGGGAATATGGATATTGCCAAACACCAGCAGCCCCAGGATGGTTCCTTTATCTTTGCCGAGCAGGGACATAAAGTGGATGTACGGGCGGCCGTTATGCCTGTGGCAGGCGGCGAAATGCTGACCCTGCGCCTGCTGGATTTGCAGGAAGATTTGCTGCGTCTCGGGGAGTTGGGCTTTACACCAGACAAAGAAACGCAGTTCCGTAAGCTTCTCAACCGTCCCGCAGGCCTGATTATCGTCTGCGGTCCTATGAATTCCGGGAAGAGCACGACCCTATACGCCGCCCTGCGGGAACTCAATACCGCGGCCAGAAAATGGATTACCCTCGAAGACCCCATCGAACGCCATATTCAGGGAATCAATCAGGTGCAGATAAATACCAAGGCCGGGCTGACCTATGCCAGCGGCTTGCGGGCGATTTTACGGCAGGATGCGCAGGGGATTCTGCTTGGCGAAATCCGTGACGAGGAAACCGCCATGATGGCCGTGCGCATGGCGCTGACCGGTCACTTGCTGCTGACAACTCTCCATACGGAAAATGCCGTAGCGGCCGTGTTCCGCATGCTGGAAATGGGCGTACCGCCGTATCTTCTGGCCGCCACCCTGTCCGGCGTACTAGCCCAGCGCCTGGTACGCCGCTGTGTGGATGCGGAGCAGGAAATTTATCGTGGCAGGCTGGCCTTGCAGGAACTGCTCGTAATTGACCCGTCAATCCGTGAGGCCATTCTGACCGGTCAAAGCCGGGAAAAACTTGAAGGAATCGCCATAAAGCAGGGCATGGAATCCCTATGGAAGGACGGCGAAGCCAAAGCTGCTGCCGGACTTACAACACTTGCCGAAGTGGGGCGCGTACTCTATGGCAGCTGAATTTGATAAACACAGCTTAGCAGGTTTTGCGCGATAAAGCGCGAATCTATACAATATGCTTTTCAGCATGGAACAGGGGGATATAAACATGCAATATGCGTGCGTAGATATTGGTGGCACAGCCATCAAATACGCCATGATGACAGAAGATGGAAAAATTTTGACCAAAGGTCAGGTTTTGACCAATGTAGAAAAAGATGGCAGCCAGGACATTCCGCGAAAAATCGCAGCCATTGTGCAAACTCTGCAAAAGGAATGTGGTCAGGCAGAAGGCGTAGCGGTCTGTTCGCCGGGACTTATTGATGCCGAAAAAGGCGAAGTCATTTTCGCCGGCCCCAACTTTCCCGGCTATACAGGCATGAAGCTGCGAGCAGAAATCGAAGCACTGACCCATCTGCCCTGCACCGTGGAAAATGATGTAAATGCAGCGGGTCTCGGCGAAAGCTGGCTTGGCGCAGGCAAGGGGGCCAAGAGTGCCTTTTGTATCTTCGTTGGCACAGGCATAGGGGGCGCTTTGGTGCTGGACGGTCATCTCATCCATGGGGCATCAGCGGCGGCAGGTGAAATTGGCTTTCTGCCTTTTGCAGGCGGATCACTGGAACAGCTGGCCAGCATGACGGCCCTGCTGCAAAATACCGGCGCCGCCACAGGTGAGGAAGTTTTTCAGCGGGTCGCAGCCGGTGATGAGAACGCCCTGGCAGCACTTGAGGACATGACGCAAAAGATTGCCTATGGCCTTGCCGAAATCTGCTGTATCGTCAATCCTGAGGTTTTGATTATGGGTGGTGCGGTGATGGCCCAGCGGGAATTTTTTGAGCCGCGCCTCAAACGCCATCTGGAAAAACTGCTGCCGGAAGCCCTGCTGAAAAACACGCGCCTTGCCTTTGCAGAGCTTGGAACATCTGCCGGTTTTACCGGTGCTTTGTGCCATTTTCTGCAACGGCAGTAAAAATGGATGAACATGGGAGAGGAGAATGGGATATGTTAGTGAACACTGTGATGAAAGACCGTATTGCCTATGTCGAGATGTGCAACGGCAAGCATTTCAACTGTTTAAGCGAGGACATGTGCCATGAGCTGATTGAAGCCATTCAGGATGCTTATGCCAAGGAATGTGTGGGCATCGTGCTCGAAGCTGAGGTGAATCGCAATGTCTGGAGTGCCGGCCATGATATTCACGAACTGCCGCAGGATGGCAGTGACCCGCTGGCCTTTTATGTGCCCATGGAAAAGCTGCTACGGGAAGTGCAGGACACGCCGATTCCCGTGATTGCCTGCGTGGACGGCACCGTATGGGGCGGAGCCTGTGACCTCTGCCTGTCCTGCGATATGATTGTCAGCTCCAAGGATGCCACCTTTGCCATCACGCCGGCAAAAATCGGCATTCCCTACAACGCTTCGGGTATCATGCACTTTATCAACCAGCTGGGCATCAACAAGGCCCGTGAGATGTTCTTCCTGGCCACGCCCATCACGGCCGAAGATGCACTGAACGTAGGCCTTATCAACCGTGTGGCAGAAGACTCGAAAGCCTTGAAAGAGATGCTGGAGGAGCAGTTCCTGACTCCTTTGCGCCACAACAGCATTCTTTCCATCAGCGCCATCAAGCGGCAGTTCCGCATTCTTTCCCGTGCCTCGACGGTAATCAGTGCCGAGAGCTTCGAGCGCATCAATGCGTATCGCAACATCGTGTACTGCGGAGACGATTATAAGGAGGGCATCAATTCCTTCCTCGAAAAACGGAAGCCTGCGTACAAGGGCAAAGCCATGGACTTGGATTAAGCCGTTGTCTGTCAAGATAATAGAGGTAAAACAGAAGGGACGAATACAGATGAAAAAGACACTCGCAGTCACTATGCTGGCAGCAATCGTTTGTGCCGGTTCGGCTTTTGCTGCACCAACGGCAAAGGACGGAGTTATACCATACCCGCAGGGACAGCTTCCCAATCATGAGGGTGCGTGGTCTGCCCCAGCAGAAATCAATCACGCGGATTCACCGTACTTCAAGCATGTAAATGTCTATGAGCTCGAGAGCATCAACGGGCGCCGGGTGATTATGCCGCATTATCCCAGCTACCAGCAAACAACGGAGTATACCTGCGGTCCTGCGGCAGCTTTGACCATGCTTTATTGGTACGGCAGGCAAAACTATGACGAACTGACGCTGGCCAAGGAAATGAAAACCCGGCCGTATCCCTATGGTACAAGCGTCAAGGATATGGTCAAATTCTTTGAAAAAATTGGCTGGCAGGTGGAAAGCAGCTTGCATGGAGATAAGATCAGCCGCTATGAGGATTTCCGTGATTTCGTATGGTATTATCTGGAAAAGGGCAGACCGATTTTGGTGGAAAATGTGGAATGGGGCGGCCACTGGCGCGTGATTATCGGCTATGATACCATGGGAACCGAATCTACGCTGGATGATATGCTGATTTTGGCTGACCCTTACGATACTTGCGACCACAATCAGGACGGCTATACAACCCAGAATGCACAGAGTTTCTTTTCCATGTGGTTTGATCACTTTATCCTGCCCAAGAGCGAACAATATCAGCCGTGGATTGTTGCCTATCCGAAGGATTAAGTGCCCGCATAAAAAGATAGACATTTCGAGGTGATAACCTATGCTTGAGGATGTCGATGGGCTGGAACTTATCCGCACAGCTATCGAAAAGGACGCGTCCGATATCCATATGACTGTCGGCCAACGCCCCTATATGCGCTGTTTTGGGAAGCTGCAGGCAATGCGCAGCACATCGCTGACGGAATCTTTTATCGCCGGATTTGTTGCCCGGCTTTTCAATGACAGCCAGCAGGAAAAACTGGCCGCGGACCGGGAGCTGGATGCGTCTTGGACATATGCGGGACGCAGGTTCCGCGTTCATGCCTACTATCAGCAAGGATTTCCGGCTATGGCGCTGCGCCTGCTGCCGGAGCGGATTCCCGCTCTTACCGAACTGGAACTGCCCGCAGCCTGGCAGAAGATGAAGGAACTCGACAAGGGGCTGCTTTTCGTGACGGGGCGCACAGGCTCCGGCAAGAGTACCACCTTGGCTTCGTTTATTCAGGAGCTCAATCGGGAAAGGGCCTGCCATATTGTGACCTTGGATGCGCCCATCGAATACATCTTTAAGCCCGATAAGTGTTTTATCAGCCAGCGGGAGCTCGGAAAGGACTTTATAAGTTTTCCTGCGGCGCTGCGCGGCGCATTGCGGGAGATGCCTGACGTACTATTGGTGGGGGAGATTCGCGATGCCATCACCCTGCAGACCGCATTGACTGCAGCTTCGACAGGAATGCTAGTATTGGCAACACTCCATAGCGGCAGTGCCGTGGATACTGTACTGCGCATAGAAGGCATGTTTCCCACGGAGCAGCGGGATTCTATCCGCGCTCTGTTATCTGAGGTGCTGACGGGAATCTTTGCCCAGCAGCTTGTGCCTGACCTAACAGGCGGGCGGCTCGCGGTGTCTGAAGTCCTGCTGGCCGTGCCTGCGGTGCGCAGTCTTATCCGTCAGGGCAAATACGGTCAGCTTTATTCGCAAATGCTGAGCCATCAAGACAGGGGCATGCAGACCATGGGCACAGCGGCCAAACATTTGCTGCAAACAGGGCGCATCAGTTCCGAAACATATGCCCGCCTGACAGCAGCGGAACATGCAGGAGGCCTAATATGAACTATGCGTATGAAGCCTGCAACCGGCAGGGTGAGCATTTCCAAGGGCAGATTGAAGCGGGCAGCCGTCAGGAAGCCGCCCATAAGATACGACGTCAGGGATTATGGATTACCTCTTTGCAGGAAGTGATGGCAAAAAGCCCTCACGCAGGCCCCGTCTTTCACTTACGCCGCTTATTTATCGGCAGGGAAATCAGTCCTGCGCAGACCGCTTGCTTTTGCCGTCAAATGGCCGTGCTGCTGACAGCTGGTATGCCCGTTCACGAAGCGTTAAAATCATTGCTGACGAGCAGAGGACAGGGAAGCTATGGCCAACTGCTCGCAAGGCTGTATCAAAAGGTCTTAAAGGGAAGGGCCCTGTCCGCAGCCATGGAAGAAGAAAGCGGCAGCTTTTCCCCGCAGGTTATCCGCTTGGTGGAAGCAGGGGAACAAGGCGGTTCACTGGAAGCAATCTTTAACCGTCTGGCAGACTTTCTTGAGCAGAGTGTAAAAGCTAAAGAAAAAATGAAATCCATTCTGCTCTATCCGGCCATCATCGCTATTACAGCTCTGGTTGTGCTGATTTTTATGACACTCTTTATCCTGCCCACCTTTGCCAGTCTCTTGGCTAATTTGCAAAGTGAACTGCCGCTGGCAACAAAATTATTATTGCAACTTTCGGCTTTCCTGCAGGAGAGAGGACAGCTCTTATGCGTATTGAGCCTGCCATGCCTCGGGATTTTGTACATCATCAGCCAACTGCCCCAGGTTCGGTTTATCTGCGCGCGGCTGCTGCTATCCCTGCCCTTTATGGGCAGATTAGCCCAGCATACTGCCTGGTCACTCGTTCTAGGCACGCTGGCCCTGCTGATTGAACAGGGGATTGTGTTACACGAGGCCTTGAAAATGGCAGCCAAAACAGCGGGCAATCCCTATCTGGAACAGGAAATCCTGCAGGTGCAGGCGAAGGTGGAGCAAGGCAGTTCCCTGATGAAAGCCCTTTCTCCCTGTCCCTTCTTTCCGCCCATGCTTCAGGAAATGCTGGAAGCAGGCGAACAGTCAGGGCAGCTCGAAACCATGCTCAACAAAGCTGCGGCCTTCTGTCAGGTACTGGCGGAAAACGAATCTGCCCGCCTGCAGGCGCTGGCTGAACCGGCCGCCATCTTTGCCGTAGGCGGTCTGGTGTTCTTTATGGTCATGGCGGTGATTATGCCATTGTTGAATACCATGGATGCATTGACCATGTAAACAAAAAAATTGACTTGTCAAATTCGCCTTGACAAGTCAATTTTTCTTTAGGACAGCAGTTTTTCTTTAAGCTGCTGATATTTTAAGGTGTAATAGGGGCCGTTCTGCGCTTCGCGGTGGTCAAAGCCGTAGGCGCGGCGGCTGACAGCGAGGATAGGCGGTGCCTGAATGCGCTTGGCCACAGCCATGCCCGTAAAGAGATTCCACCAGCGTTCCAAATCCGCGATGAATTCCTGCGCCGTGGGGAAGTATTTGGCCACGAGACCCGGCTCACAGCCTAAGTTTTCTTCGAGGGTACCGGCGGCATACCATTCCAGAATATCCTCGGGCGCGGCCTTCTGCCAACGCTCGATAAAGGAACGGAAGAGAAAATCGTGGTACGGATACTTGATGGGGTCGCCCTTGCCTTCGTCCACGTTCTGCGCCGAGGAAAGTTCCGCACTCGGCACGATGTCGATAATGCCCTGCGGCACCACTTCCCGGCCATAGACTTCATCATTCATGTAATGGGCCAGCGCATAGACCTGATACTTCCAAAGGTCAGCCAGGGCCGCCAGGAAGCCGGACTGGTCACCGTAGAGAGTGGAGTAGCCAACCGTTGTCTCCGCTTTGTTGGCATTGCAGGTAAAACCGCCGCCAAAGGCTGCCGCCGCACCTGCCAGAATTCTTGCACTGCGGTCACGGGCCTGAATGTTTTCCGTGACGAAGGAAGACACGGTAAGATTCTGCTCGGAGCCGTCCGTCAGATAAGTGATGGGCGTAGTCGAAAGCTGTTCCACCGTATGGTCCACAGAATGCTGAATGGGAATCACCGTGTACTGGCAGCCCAGATTATCGGCCAATTCCTTGCTGAGCCCCTTGGTGGTAGCAGAGTTAAAGACACTGGGCATATTCACGAGCAGGAGATTTTCCGGGCCGACGATTTTGGCATAGAGAGCGGCGGCTACAGCCGAGTCGATACCGCCGGAGATACCGATAACGACCTTCTTCATGCGGATGTTTTCGAGGAAGCGGCGCACGCCATAGTTCAGCGCACGGTAGATATGCGCAATATCTGGTTCTTTATCGTCGGGCAGGTCCGGCATGGAGGAGAGTTCATCCATATCCACAATGGTCAGTTCTTCCTGATACTCCTCACTCATGGCGCAGACCTGACCCTTTTCATTATAGGCCGTGCTGGCCCCGTCAAAGGTATAAACGGTCTTGCCATTGTTCTGCAGGCCGATGGCGTTGACGTAGAAAAGGGGCTTGCCGGCTTCCTTGGCCTGCTGGCCAAAGACACGGTTGCGCTTGTTGTTCTTGCCCAGCGTATAGGGAGAAGCGGAGATATTGACGAAGAAATCAATCTGCCCCTTATCCTGCAGAATCTGCAATGGTTCCAGCGCGTAGTTATCGCTCCAACCGTCCTCACAAAGAAGGCAGCCTGCATTGTAGGTTTTGCCCTGCAGGGTAAGCGTGACCGGCGCAATGAGGTCCGCAGGATTTTTGCCCTGCTCGAGCGCCAGCTGCTGAAGGCTATAGAAATGACGGGTATCATCAAACTCCCGGTAGTTGGGCATCAGCGTCTTGATGACAAAGGGATAGTCCTGCCCGGCAGGGGCAATGAGTTTGCCATCCTGCGCCGTAAAGAAGGCGTTGTACTTGCGCACCCGGCCATCGTTGTTCATCTTTTCCCAGTCCATGGCGATATTGCCAAACATCACGGTGATACCCTTAGAGGCTTCGATAATCTCCTGACCGTAATGTTCGCAGTCGGCAAGGAAACTGGTCTGCTCCCAGGTGTCCCCGAGCAGATAGCCGGGAATGGCCATTTCAGGGAAGATGATGACATCCACATGTTCCGTCCGTGCCTCATCCATCATGCGCAGCATGGTGGCGGCGTTTTTATCGGGATGCCCAGGGATGACTTCCATCTGGGCCATAGCTATTTTCAACAAAGCATTCACTCCAATTATGTCAGTTTCCCTTCAATGATACGCTATATCCTTTGACAAGTCAAAATTTAATATTTTTTTAATGAGCAAGCAGGAACAAGATTGGGCTACAGAGAAATATACGAAATATGTGAAAACATATTATATTCAAGGAAAAGGGGTTAGCAACATGAAATGTAAGAAAAAGGTTCTCTCCGCACTGGTAGCATTAGGTCTGGCTTTCGGCGGCGCAACAGTCAGCCTGCCATCTGCTGAAGCGGCATCTGTGGATACCATTTCCAAGATTTCCGTGAAAGCAGACGGTTCCAATTTCAAGTATTGGAATCAGAATTCGGCTTCCTTTAAGGCTTTGAAGGCTTATGTGGAAGATGTTACCAATCCCAAGAGCCCGAACTTCATTCCTGTAAAAGACCGTGTCTGTGTATCCGATATGGATGGCACCTTCTACGGCGAACTGGCACCGACCTACTCCGAATGGTATATGTATTTCCATCGCATCTTTAACGACAAGTCCTATCATCCCACGGCTACAGAAAAAGCATATGCGGAAGAATGCCTGAAGGCAGCCAAGGCCAACAAGATTTCGGCAGATATGGATGCCGGTGAAGATATGGCCCAGGCACGCGCCTTTGAAGGTATGAGCCTGCAGGAATTCGATGCGTATGTAGCCAAATGGCTCAAAGAAACTCCCTGCGACGGCCTTTCCAACCTGACCATGGCGGAAGCATACTACCTGCCGATGATTGAAGTCATTACCTATCTGCAGGCCAACGGCTTCAACTTCTATGTGGTAACGGGTACGGACCGTCAGATGGTGCGCACGGCCCTTAAAGCGGTTCCTTCCATCCAGCCGGACCATGTAATCGGTACAGACAGCATCAGCATTGCTGCTCGTCAGGGTTTTGCTGGTTCCCAGTACTTCCGGTTTGAGAAGAAAGATAAAATGATGCGCGGCGCTTATCAGGCCACCAACAACAAGATGCAGAAGGTATCGAATATCTGCCGTGAAATCGGCATTCGTCCGGTACTTGCTCTGGGCAACAGCAGCTCCGATGCTTCCATGCTGAACTATGCCGTATTCAACGACAAGTATAAGAGCATGGCCATGGGCGTTAACTGTGATGATGGCGAACGCGATTGGGGCGGCCCGCAGAAATCCAAGAATTTCCATGACCTCTGCGTGAAATTCGGCTGGGTTCCCATCTCTATGCATGATGACTGGAAGACCATCTATGGCGATAACGTCAAGAAGACCACCCAGAACTTCCGCAAATAAATTTTAGACAGTTATTTACGAGGCAGGCCGCTTAGTGGTCTGCCTTTTTTATCATCATAGGCAAACATCGATTTACATTTTTTAGGGGATTCCAAAATTTAGTAGCATATTTTGTAAAACCGCTGTATAATAGATAGCGGACGTTCAAGAAAGAAATTAGGTGTAACAAGAAATGGCAAAAAAGAAAAAAGAAGCAAAGACCAACGCGGCAAGAATTTTGGACACGTTAGGCATCAGCTACGAACTCAAGACCTACGAGGTGGACGAAAATGACCTGTCCGCAGTCCATGTGGCAGAGTCGGTGGGCATGCCCATTGAGATGGTCTATAAGACTTTGGTGTGCCGGGGCGACAAGAATGGCGTTCTGATGGCTGTAATCCCCGGCGGGGGAGAGCTCGACTTAAAGGCGCTGGCCGCAGCCTCCGGCAACAAGCGGGTGGAAATGGTTCACTTGAAGGAAGTCTTTGGCTTGACGGGTTATATCCGCGGTGGCTGTTCGCCATTGGGTGCCAAGAAGGATTACCCTGTGTATCTCGATGCCAGTGCCGAAGCGCAAGAGGTCATTGCCATCAGCGCCGGCAAGCGTGGCGAGCAGATTATCTTGAAGCCTGCGGATTTGGTGCAGGCAGCCAAGGCCACGGTGGTCACAGTCAGTAGATAAAGCTGTATTGATATTTAATGGAGATTTATAGGAAAGAGGCGGTTTGATTGAAGTATAGTAGTACCCGGGGAAACAGCGCACAGGTAACTTCGGCAGAAGCCATCATCAAAGGACTCGCACTTGACAGCGGTCTTTTCGTGCCCGATGAGCTTCCCCAGATTGACATGTCATTTATCGAAAGTTTAGTGCCCCTTTCCTATGAAGAACGGGCGCAGAAAGTGCTCGGCCTGTTCCTGACGGATTACAGTGCCGAGGAAATCAAAACCTGCGTGGAAAATGCCTACGGTCATGGCAAGTTCGACTGCGAAGGCCGGGCTCCCGTAACCGATTTGGGCACGATGCAGGTGCTTGAACTTTGGCATGGTCCGACCAGCGCTTTCAAGGATATGGCTTTACAGCTGCTGCCCCAGCTCATGAGCACGGCGCTCAAGAAAACAGGGGAGCAGGACAAGGTGCTGATTCTCGTGGCCACTTCCGGCGATACGGGCAAAGCCGCCCTCGAAGGCTTTAAGGATGTAGACCAGATTTCCATTATGGTCTTCTATCCCGAAGGCGGTGTCAGCAAGATTCAGCAGCTGCAGATGCTGACCCAGGAAGGTGCTAATGTCAATGTCACGGCCGTCAAGGGCAACTTTGATGATGCCCAGAGCGGCGTCAAGGTGATTTTTGCTGACCAGGATTTTAACAGCCAGCTGAAAAGTAAGGGAGTAAAGCTGTCCTCGGCCAACTCCATCAACTGGGGCCGCCTCGTGCCGCAGATTGTCTATTATTTCAGCGCCTATGCAGATTTGTGCAAGACTGGCCACATCAAAGCAGGGGAGGAGATTAACTTCACCGTGCCGACCGGCAACTTCGGCAATATCCTGGCAGGCTTCTATGCCAAACAGATGGGCCTGCCGGTGCATAAACTCATCTGCGCCTCCAATGCCAACAACGTGTTGACGGATTTCCTGCAGACGGGCCGTTATGACCGGAACCGGGAGTTCTACAAGACCATCACGCCATCCATGGACATTCTGATTTCCAGCAATTTGGAGCGCCTCCTTTATCATGTGACAGGAGACAAGGCGCAGGTGGCCGATTGGATGGCACAGCTTTCCCAGAAGGGCAGCTACGAAGTGGATGTGAAAACCCGCGGCATCATCAAGGAAACCTTCTGGGCAGATTTCGTAGACGACGAAGCCACCAAGAAGTGCATCCGTCAGGTCTACGGGCAGCATAAGTATGTGCTGGATACCCATTCTGCAGTGGCTTATCAGGTTGCCGAAAACTACCGCCATGAAACCAAGGACAACCATGTGATGGTGGTCGTATCTACCGCCAGCCCCTATAAATTCAACGGCAGCGTGCTCGAAGCCCTGCAGGTGGAAACGGAAGGACTGGATGAATTCGGTCTGCTCGACAAGCTCCGTGAAATGAATGACCAGCCCATTCCGGCAGGACTTGCCGCCCTCAAGACGAAGGAAGTGCGTCACAAAGGCGTTTGCGGCAAAGAGGCCATGGCAGAGTCCGTGCTGAACTTCATCGAAACTTAACCATTCGATATCAGAACACGAATCATCAAGAACATGTTGATTCGTGTTCTGTTTTGCTTATATAATTTATATCTGACAATTTTGATAAATGTTAGTTTTTGAATTAGATAAGAAAATAGTTGACATTTATGGAAAAATAAGCTAATATAATATGCGTGGTGAGAAACGAAAGTGAAAAGCTTCTCAAACTGCAAAGTATCTTTTTACGAAAGAGGTTGACTGTAAAATGGCAAACATCGATCTTAGCCAATATGGCATCACTGGTACTACCGAAATTCTCCACAATCCGTCTTACAAGACGCTTTTTGAAGAAGAGACTAAAGAAGGTTTAACAGGCTACGAACAGGGTCAGGTTTCCGAACTGGGCGCTGTTAACGTAAAGACTGGTATTTTCACCGGCCGTTCTCCTAAAGATAAATTCATCGTGGATGATGAAACTTCCCATGACACTGTATGGTGGGATTCCGAAGATTATCACAACGATAACCACAGAGCTACGCCGGAAACCTGGAACGCTCTGAAAGAAATCGCTAAAAAGGAACTGTCCAACAAGAAACTCTACGTTGTAGATGCTTTCTGCGGTGCCAACAAAGACACCCGCATGGCTGTCCGCTTCATCGTAGAAGTTGCTTGGCAGGCACATTTCGTAACGAATATGTTCATCCAGCCGACGGAAGAAGAGCTGGCTAACTTCAAGCCGGACTTCGTTGTTTACAACGCTTCCAAGGCTAAAGTTGAAAACTACAAGGAACTCGGTCTCCATTCCGAAACGGCAGTAGTATTTAACCTCACGAGCCGCGAACAGGTTATCATCAACACCTGGTACGGCGGTGAAATGAAGAAGGGTATGTTCTCTATGATGAACTACTTCCTGCCGCTCAAGGGCATTGCTGCTATGCACTGCTCCGCTAACACGGACAAGCAGGGCCAGAACACGGCTATCTTCTTCGGCCTCTCCGGTACGGGTAAAACCACCCTGTCCACGGACCCGAAACGCCTCTTGATTGGTGATGACGAACACGGCTGGGATGATGAAGGCGTATTCAACTTCGAAGGCGGCTGCTATGCTAAGGTTATCAACCTCGACATGGAATCCGAACCGGATATCTATGGCGCCATCAAACGTAACGCTCTGCTCGAAAACGTTACCCTCGACGACAAGGGCAACATCGACTTTGCCGATAAGACCATCACGGAAAACACCCGTGTATCCTATCCTATCGACCACATCAAAGGCACCGTTAAGGGCTTTGTAAACGACAAGAGCGCAGCTCCCGCAGCTAAGAGCGTTATCTTCCTGTCCGCTGATGCTTTCGGCGTACTGCCCCCGGTTTCCATCCTGACTCCGGAACAGACGAAGTACTACTTCCTCTCCGGCTTCACGGCTAAACTGGCTGGTACGGAACGCGGCATCACCGAACCGACGCCGACCTTCTCCGCTTGCTTCGGTCAGGCATTCCTCGAATTGCATCCGACCAAGTACGCAGAAGAACTCGTTAAGAAGATGGAGGCTAACGGCACGAAGGCATACCTCGTGAACACTGGCTGGAATGGTTCCGGCAAGCGTATCTCCATCAAAGATACTCGCGGCATCATCGATGCTATCCATAGCGGCGCTATCAAGAAAGCTCCGACCAAGAAGATTCCGTTCTTCAACCTCGAAGTACCGACGGAACTTGAGGGCGTTGACACCAACATCCTCGACCCGAAGGATACTTACCAGAATCCGGCTGAATGGGAAGAAAAGGCTAAAGACCTTGCTCAGCGTTTCATCAAGAACTTCGACAAATACACGAAGAACAACGAAGCAGGCCAGGCTCTGGTTTCCGCAGGCCCGCAGCTCTAAGATTGCATGATAGAACGGCCATCGCATTTATAGTGCGATGGCCGTTTTTGACATTTGACATTTTCCTTAGAATTTGACATGTCAAATTCTAAGGAAAATCTAATGCTGGGATGCTATAATTTCCTGTGGAATTTTACGAAAGGCAGGGAACATTATGACCTTAAGTTTTGAGAAAATATTTCCCACAGAGGAAGAACGCTATGAAAAATATATCTGGCTGATAAAACTGACCATAATCGCAAATATTTGCGCCTATATCGCCATCATCTTAGCAGATGCAGATGCTATGAAACTCATGCGTGTAGTCAAATTTGTTTTATGGACAGTAATTTATATCGTACTCCTGCAAACAGCCTGGAAAAGCAGAGCCCTTCATTTTATGCTTCGCCTTTGGCTTTGTGCTGCCAGCAGTGCTGCCATATTGGCTGCGATGATACCATTTTTCGGATTTCTGCCCATGTTGTTAGGTGCCGTTATTACCATCTTTGCCAATCGGAAACATCTGAAAATATTTTTGCGGTACAAAGATTTCCTAAAGTATCTTGCCGCCTGTTTTGCAATAGGTTTCCTGATGAATATGGCCGGCGAGATAGGAGTGCCAGGAATAAATAATGCAACACTCTATCAGATAAAACAACTGTTGCTGTTTTATGTATTATGGCGCTTGCTTCGGCACGAATGTAAGCAGGGCAGACCCTTCCGGGAAACCATCCGCATACTCATGCTGATGCCGGCAATCGGTGTATTCCTGCTGCTAGGCTGGCTGACCATTATCCCCATGTTCAGAAAAGGGCTGTTCGGTGAGGAAGGCCACGACTTTTTGGCGCTAGAGAGATAAAAGAAAAAAGCTCTTAAGGTACGATGGTTTTGACTCGATATACTCAATAAGAAGGATTAAGTGCTTTTATCAGGGAGGATAAGGTTATGCGTGTCTTAAGGAATTTAACCAGGCAGGAGCTGGACTATTACACCAGCCAGCCTACGGCAAAAAAGCTCAATGAGCGCATTAGGCTGGATGGGGTGACTGTTCCTGCTCAGAATGCAGAAACGCCGGCTAAGTATTCAACGACTGAGGACGAGGTGGATATTTCCGCAACTGGTTATGAACTGCAGCAGGCCAATAAGGAAAAGGCATCCCATGAAAAAACGGAGAAATCTCGGATTGATTTTTCCGTATTCCGCCAGGGGGACAGCAATAAATTTGTCATCAGCTTTGGCAATGCGGCTATGGTCAGCCGGGCGGTGAAGCAGGGGTATATCGAGGTCGAAGGTCAGCGGATTGACCTTTCCGATGAGGTGAAGAAGCAGCTACTGACCACGAGCAAACAAATTCAGGACATGAAGAAGGGCGTTTCCCTACATAACTTCCTGCTCCACGAAGCGGCCAATGCCCGCCAGAACAGTGACGCCATGAAAGAAGCCAACGACAAGATGAGCCGCGCCATGCAAACCGCATCCCGCATCATGCACGGCCGCAAGGTTTCTCCTGCCGATGAAAAGGAACTGATGGAGTTTAACAAAGACCTCTACGCCATGGCTAAAAGTGCCGCGGCTTTGGAACAGCACCGCCGTAAGCGGGACGACAAGGAAGATGAAAAGCTTTCCGCCGACAACGAGGAAGCCCGGGCACGGGAAGCCGAGCCGAAGGATTACAGCGTGGAAGAAATGCCCATGCCTGACGTCGAAACTCAGATGACGGTTTCTCTGGATGGCGAAGTGGGGGAGGTAACACCGTCATTCACACCGCAAACCGTGCCGTTCACTCCCTAGCCGTTGAAACTTCCGTCTAATAGTCGCTATAACCTTCGATGTAATATTTCACGCAGTAGCATTAGAAACGAATGAGCGCATACGCCTGGTTATCAACATTGAAGCGCAGAAGAACAGATTATGCGTGTGGTAAACAACAATAAATAATGACTAATGACGCAAGGTGCTAAGCCTGGCGTCATTTTTAGGTAACAGGTAAAGAGAGACTAGCCTATGTATATTTTAGGTTATACCATAGGGGCAGCTATTCCTCCCGGTAAGAAGGAGATTGGCCATAGATACGGAATTATATACACATTAAAGGAGGTCAGCTTAATGCTTCAGGTCTATACAGGAAATGGCAAAGGAAAAACTACGGCGGCCATTGGTCTTGCCATTAGAGCCTTAGGGGCAGGCAGGAAAGTCTATATCATGCAGTTCATGAAAAGTCTGGCCTACAGTGAGCAGAAGATACTGCAGGGATTTTCACCTGAGCTTACCTTAAGAACCAGTGGAAAGCCGTTTTTCATTGCAGAAGAAGGAACATTAAGCAATGAGTTACAAGATAAATTTGGAGATGCTGTCGTGATATTTCCGAAAGGAAAGCCTCCGCAGGATTATATTGAACTTATAAACGCGGGCTTTGATGAAGTTAAAAGAGCCATATCTTCAAAAAAATATGGTTTGGTAATCCTGGATGAACTAAATGTGGCACTGCATTTTGGTTTGATAGGCAGAACCGCTGTTGAGGAACTGCTGAAAATGGTGCCGAAGAATACGGAACTGGTGCTGACCGGACGAGGCGCTCCAGATTGGCTGATTGAGCGTGCGGATCTTGTGACGGACATGAAGGAAGTTAAGCACTACTATACAAAGGGCGTTGAGGCCCGTAAGGGGATTGAGTGTTAACACACGAGCAGGAGGATATAATGAGTAGGTTAAAAGAACTTAGAAAAGTAGTTGGTGACAAATTACGGGAAAGCATAACGGATGCAGAAAAGCTAGAAAGCGCCTTTGCACATCTCTATGGTGTTTCCCTTTCAGCCACGGTAATTGCAGAAAAAAGAGGCGAGGATTCAGAGCTTGCCAGCATGGCAGCTATGTTGCATGACATCGCGGCTTATGTCAGTGGAACTTATGATGACCATGCACATAGAGGAGCAGATATGGCAAGAGAAATACTGCTGAGAAATGCCTTGGGCACGCCAAAGGAAATCGATCGCATTTGCTCTGCTATATACCATCATGATGATAAGCTGCTAAAAGATGAGCCATTGGATGAAGTGCTGAAGGATGCAGATGTCATGCACCATACCTTCAACGATTTAGCAAAGCCGATCAAGGAAAAGGAACTGGCACGCTATCTGGCACTAAGACAGGAATTTGGACTGCCCGTACAGGAGTAACAAATCATGAACGTATCAAAGTTAAAGCTGGAGATTTTCATACCGGAAACACATCTTGCTAAGTTACGGCAGGCTTTGCAGGCAGTCGGTGCTGGAAAAATTGGAAACTATGACAGCTCTTTGGCGTACAGCCATGTGACGGGAACCTGGCGGCCATTGCAGGGAAGCCAGCCATATATTGGTACATGTGATGAAATCAGCGAAGCTCCGGAAATAAAAGTAGAGGTCAACATCCAGGCGGAGGCTCTGCAGGAGACATTAAAAGCAATTCGTGAGGTTCATCCTTACGAGGAACCGGTAATCAATGTAATCCCACTGTATTCGGATAAGGGGATGGGAAATTCATGAGGCTTTTTATTAGCATTCAGTTTACGGACCCTATGATAGATGCTTTGGAGGCTTTTCAGTCACGATTAAAAGCTTCCGGCGTGGAAGGATATTATGCTGCCCGGGAAAATCTACATTTAACGCTGGCTTTTATTGGAGATTACGGGGCGCCAGATGCGGTCATGGACGTTATTGAATCGGTCCCATTCGAGCCTATGACCATGAAACTTTATGGTATGGGAAATTTTGGAGATTTATATTGGGCCGGGATAGAACAAAACACCGAACTTAACCATTATGTCAAGAGACTGCGCAGGGCTCTAGCTGAACACCAAATTCCCTATGACCGCAAGCGGTTTTATCCACATATTACAGTGCTTCGCAAGGCAACTTATCACGGCAAGACGATTTTACCTGAGGTCGAGCCGCCACAGGGAGAAATGGCCATAGAACATATCTCCCTAATGCGGTCAGAACGTGGCAAACATGGCATGATATATACGGAGATTGGCGCAACCAGCGAACGATAAGGATGTTAATAATTAACATCTGTAATGGTATGTGATGTCCCAGCCCCTCGCATGAACGCATGTTCATATCATAACAAGTAAGCCCTGACTGGTGTGGATGAACATCCAGTCAGGGCTTGACTATTGCGGGTAGCTAGTGTGTAATCGCGGGCATGAAAAAAGAAGGTGAACAACTGCTACAGAGTGTCTCACCTTCTTTTCACCATCTTAATTACTTTTTCTTTTCATTTTTTGGGGACTTCTTTCCTGAAGGAAAGGAAATATCGATTTTGTCTATGTCCAAAGGTGGAACAGGAACGATATTAAGTGGTGGAACGGGAACAGGAACTTTTTCAATCTTAGGCTGCTTTTTCTTTGGGGCTTTTTCTTCGGGCTTATTCCCCCCAACTACATTGCCTAAGTCGGTATCATTCATTTTATTACGAATCAGCTCTTTCATGGTAATCACCTCTCTAAATAATTTTCTTCTGTTCTTTATATCCCTAATCGCTCAAAAGTGTTAATTTTTTTTAGGGATTTTTTTTATTCCCATTTTACACTCTCCGGCAGCTAGGGTTCGGTATCCATCTCCGGGAATCTGGCTTTAAATTTAGCCCTAAGAGACTGCGTGGTATGACCGACGCCGCCAACTATCATCAAGTGGCGGGCTACACCTCGTTTCCAGGCGGCAGCAGCAACATCACAGCCAAAGGGAATAGTGCCACCGAAAAGTATAAGCACATCTGCCTGTTCAATGCCATATCTGCGTTGTAAGGTTTTGTGGCTTAGTTTTGGCAGGTCGCGTACACCGAGAAAACGGGTAAGTGTGTTGGCAGCATCAGCAAGCTGCTGAAGGGGGAGATTTGTTTTCGTATGATTCTGCATGGCATTTCATCCTCCGCAAAAAGCTTTATGTATTGAAAAGGATTAGAATGTGGATATTAATTCACCTTGCATTTACCGCGAAAATTAGGCAGCCACATGGGAACACTGTTCCTATATGCGATGTAATCCTGACCAAAGCATTTGATTAGCATCTTTTCTTCCACTGTCTTAAAGTATATGCAATTAATAAGGAAAAAGATAAGCGTATATATAAAAATACAGCAGCTACTAAAAAGAAGCGCCTCTGATAACAGGATAAAAAGGATTCCTAATAGCATCGGATTACGGACTATTTTATATGGTCCCTGAATAATGAGCCGCTTAGGCGGCGCTAATGGCGAAAGGGTTCCCTGGCCCACCTTATGAAAAAGTAGTGTAGTTTTGATAAATAAGCCCAATCCACCACAGAATAATATAACGCCTAAAATGATTTGTGACTTTGCTGGAATGCACCACTGATAATCTGAATACCATAACAGCAGGATGGGGATTATGACTGTAACGTTAAAGGGCAATAATAGAATTGCCTTTAGCCAAGCTCCTTTCATACAGCATTATCCTTTCTGGAAACAAGCGAAGCAAGTTAATCTTTTATCAGTTAAGCATGAATAGTAATGATGCAGGTGTTAATAATTAACATCTATATTCATCTTTGTACAGGAACTGAGAAACCTTTTTGAATGAATAAATTTTCCAAAGCTGAATTGATATTGGTCAACGTTAAGTTTCTGCCCAGTGCTTTTTGTATGATAAGAAATACACGAATTCCGGCAGAGGTGATGTATTCCAGTTTTGCGCAGTCAATTTCTGCTCCAATAGGCATACTGGTAGTTTTTATTTTTTCCCAAGCCGTTAAAAGTTGCGGCGCTGTAAGGCTGTCAAGTCTGCCGACTATGGATACTTTGAACATATTGTTTTCCAGAGTGTAGTTCATCTCGAAGGGAGTGGATTGTTGGTCGGTGTCGTCAGCCTGCTGTCTTTGCTCATCGAGGGTTATAACCCAATAATGGCAATTCAAGTTCTAAGCAACGGACGATTGTGGAAGCATCAGGAATATTAGCGGCAGCCATAAGGCAGATGGCAGTTTTTGCCGTCATGAATACAGGGTTAGCTTGTGCCTGTGAATTTCGTTCCGTTTCAATGGTCATAAGGCAGACCTCCCTAATCATATAGTTATATCTGTGTGAAATTAAGTCTTTATTCGTCATCAGAACGTTTTTTTCCTGTTTTCAGACAGGCGGGGAAGGTCGTGCCGCTTTTTTTATGGTAAAATAGTTGTAGCTTGAGGTCGGAGGTGCTGGCATGGAACAGAAACTTTTTACCGAAATCATTCCCCTTTATCGTTCACGTAAGGATAATCCATATACAATTAGAATCCGTATACGGCTGCAAGATGCTGTTGACCCTGTGGTACTACGTAGGGCAGTGGATACCACAATGGAGCGGTATCCGTATTTCTGTGTGAAATTGCAGACTCGTGGTGCTGGCTTTATCTTTACAGAGAATCGGGAGCCGGTAGTTATTTCCAATTCAAAGCAGGGCGTAACATTAAATTCGGCAGACTCGAATGATCATTTGCTTTCGTTTTCGTACCATGATGATTGGCTGTTCATGGATATTTTTCATGGCTTGACCGATGGTGCAGGGGCTTATGAAGTGATACGTACTTTGTTGTATTATTATTGCTGTCAGCGCTACAATGTGACGCTATCGACAGCAGGCATACATATTGTGGGCGATAAAATCTCTCCGGAAGAATGGGAATGTCCGGCGTGGCGCATATGGCCGGCTTGACCAAAATGCTTTTGGCAAAGGGAACGCATAAGGAAAGACTGGAGATGATGGCAAAGGTTGATGAGGCGGCCAATCGCTTTGCTGCGGCCAACGTGAGCTATGTGGGAAAAGCGAATTTCGGAGAAGCGGAAAAATATATAAAAGAGTTCCACGCTTTGAGTGCCACTGTTATGGACATCACCATTCAAATCTCAGCGGTAAATGGCAGATTTACACTGGATTTCATGCAGAAGTTTGAAAGCCCTGTTTATCTAAATGCATTTTTGCGAGAACTGGCAGATAACGGCATAGTTTATGAATTGCAGGATAAACAGATAAGAACACTGCCTGCGTTCAGAGCGCCGTGGCAGGGGGGGATAGCTTCATTTAGTTGATAGGACAAATGGAAGGTATCATAAGTATGGATGATAAGGATGTTAATAATTAACATCTGCATTGACTAGATAGCTGCTAAAGATGTTTTTATGGATGAACATGAAAATGATATAAAAAGTGCCCTGACTGGTTTTGGGGAAAGACCAGTCAGGGCTTATTATTTATGCGAACTGGGGAAGCTCACAAATGGCGCTGTCCAATGGGGATTGGGGAGAGGACAGTGCCTGTAAATGCTATGTGACTTATTATATGGCATATTACCGCCTGCGGTACTGTATATTTTTACATAAATAAAGCTGGTTGACTGTGGTGTTGCACACTCGATTAAGAATCGCGAATGCATCTTTGCTTGAATCTGTGGTGATAGTATGGTGACTTATAGTATAACAAGTCAGCGTAGTCATTTGATATATGCACTTTGGAATGTAAGTTTATCAAGGATTAAGTTGGTTTTCCGGTTTACAAGTTTACAAAAACATATTGACAAAAGATATCAATTAAGCTAATATATAAAAATAGCATAGAACATATATAGATAATGTATAGTAAATGTACAAAGGGGTACATCGCATTGAGGAACACAAATTCCTGAGTGAGGTGTGCCTTTTTTGCGTGAAAGGATGGATGTAAATGAGAAAAAAGATAGGTTTGCCGTTAGGATTATTTACGCTGTTGGTGATACTTTTGTTGCCTACACCACCAGATTTGTCAACAGCAGGACATAGAATGCTGGCGATATTGGTGTTCTCTGTCGTAATTTGGATGTTTGAAACGGTTTCTTATCCGGTATCTGCTGCAATAATCATCTCGCTTATGGCATTCCTGCTTGGCACGGCACCGAATATGATGAATCCTGATAAGGTTTTAGGAACTTCCGGAGCGCTAAAAATGGCAATGTCGGGATTTTCTAGTCCTGCTCTTGCCTTGGTAGGAGCAGCGTTATTTATCTCAGCCGCGATGATGAAGACTGGTCTTGATAAACGCTTGGCCTTGTTTATTCTGTCTAAGATTGGTGCCAAGACTAAAAATGTTCTAGCCGGAGTAATTCTGGTAGGTTTTATCCTAAGTTTTTTTGTCCCCAGCACTACAGCCAGAGTGTCGTGTATGGTGCCGATTGTTATGGGCATCATTGCCGCTTTTGGTGTGCCACTTAAAAGTCGGTTTTCAGCGGTGATGATGATTGCCATCGCTCAGGCTGACAGCATTTGGAATGTTGGGATAAAGACGGCAGCGGCACAGAACATGATTGCGTTGGAATTTATCGAGAAACAGTTGGGGACAACTGTTAGCTGGCTGGATTGGTTTATAACAGCGGCTCCCTTTGCTGCAATTATGAGCGTGATTTTGTATTTCTTGTTGTTGAAACTTGTACCTCCTGAAATGGATGAGATAGAAGGTGGGCAGGAAACCGTGGCACGGGAATTGAAAGCGTTAGGCCCGATGACGCTGAGTGAAAAGAAATTGCTGGGAATATCCCTGTTGCTGTTATTTCTATGGTCTACGGAAAAGATATTGCATAACTTTGATACATCTTCCACGACAATGGCGGCGATAACGGCCATGATGCTTCCAGGGATAGGGATTATGACGTGGAAAGAAGCACAGGCCAAAATTGGTTGGGGAACACTTGTGCTGTTTGGTGTAGGAATAAGTCTTGGTTCTGCAGTTCTATCTACCAAGGCTGCAACTTGGATAGCGCATATGATTGTGAATGTATTTGGTCTGTATCATACGTCTGCTTTTATGATTATAGCTATTCTGGCTATGTTCCTGATTGTGATTCATCTGGGATTTGCTAGTGCAACTGCATTAGCGGCAGCGATGATTCCGATTATTATTTCGGTGCTTCAAGGAGCAGCCGAATATTCACATCTTAACGTTGTAGGGATGACACTGATTTTGCAATATGTCATTTGCTTTGGATTTATCCTGCCGGTAAATGCTCCACAGAATATGGTGGCTTTCGGTACGGAAACATTTGAGGCAAAGACATTTATAAAGACAGGTATTCCGCTGACCGTAATAGCTTATAGCCTCATTATGCTGATGGCGGCAACATATTGGAAGTGGCTTGGAATTATCATTTAGGTCTCATAGCTGACTGCGACTGAAGATATCATCCAAATGGCTATCAAAATTGTGGGATGATAAGTTTTAATGGCTTGGCACATAGTTTATTGGACAATGTGCCAAGCTTTTTGTGTTGTTGCAGAGCTCCGGTGGTGTGTGGATTAAAATAAGTCGCATAATTTTTTCGAGTAGAAGAAATTATGCTTCATGGAATAGTATTCAACCCATAGAGGCCTTGTTTTACAAATATCTTTTCTAGGACACTCCGGATTTCCATCTGCCAGACAAGCAACAGGAGCCAAAGTTCCTTCCATAAGTTCGATAATTTCTCCGACCGTATAGTCCTCTGGTGGACGAGACAGTTTATAGCCGCCGCCTTTACCGCTTGTGCCAATAATCAGATGGCTGCGAACTAAATCTTTCACAATTATTTCCAGGTATTTCTTGGAAAGCTCCTGACGGGCAGCGATATCCTTAAGTGGGATATACTGCCCCTTTTCATGTTCAGCTAAGTCAATCATAACGCGAAGTGCATAACGCCCGCGAGTGGAAATCATATAATCAACTCCTTGGTATGGAAAAATTTTATCACCTATTATACTACAAGGTAATTGGATGCGCAATAACAAAATACCTATTGACACCATGGGTAAGAAGGTATACAATCTAAACATGATTTTTTTAAATGTAAATATAAAATGTTAAGTTTTGGATGTTAAAAAAGAGTATTGTTGTTGTGTAATGTATTTGTATTGGAGAGTAGGAGAAAATTATGCCGACAGAAAATCACCATCACGAATATGACCATGTTCATGAACATGCGGATTGGCATTTCCATGAACATGATGCCAATCATCCGCATGAGCATGGCTGTGTAAATGACTATATGCAGGCTGTAGCAGAATATCGTAAAACCTTTGCTACAAAGAAGGACGTTCTGGAGGAAACGCCAGACCCTGCCGTGAAGGAACTTTTGCATAGGATGGATGAGTTAGGACATGAGACAATCTTTGACCGCTTCGATGCACAGAAACCACAATGTTCTTTCGGCCTTGCTGGTGTATGTTGTAAGTTCTGCAATATGGGGCCATGTAAGATAACCAAGAAAAGCCCCAAAGGTGTGTGTGGTGCAGATGCGGATTTAATCGTGGCACGAAATCTTCTGCGCAGTGCAGCTGCTGGTGTAGCCCAGCATGGTGCCCATGCCAGAGAAATATTGCTTACCATGAAGTTTGTTGCCGAAGGCAAGCTGAATCTGCCGATTTTGGGAGAGAAGAAACTTCGTGCTGTATGTCAGGCTTTTGGCATTGAAACTAGAGGGCAGTCAGCAAAACGGTTAGTGGGGAAATTGGCCGATGTGCTGCTGGATGATTTATCTCGTCCACTGCCGGATGATTATAGAACTATCCGCTCTTTGGCACCTGCAGAGCGTCAAGCTGTATGGGATAAGCTGGGGATTATTCCCATAAGTGCTTATCAGGAAGTATTTGATGCGTATCACCGTACAGGTGTGGGAACGGACGGCGATTATAAAAGTATATTGAAGGCCTTCCTGCGCTGTGGTCTGGCATTCTGCTTTACTGGTGTAGTAGCGTCAAATATCGGTACAGATGTTCTGTTCGGCACCGGCCATCGGGCGACTTCCAAAGTCAATGTTGGTGCCCTAAAGAAAGGGTACGTCAATATTGCTGTACATGGGCATCTACCGACCCTGGTCAGTGAAATTGTTCGCATAGGCCATTTGCCGGAAATGGTGGAACTGGCCAGGGAAAAAGGTGCCAAGGGGATTCAGTTCTATGGGATTTGTTGTTCTTGCCTGGCGGCTATGTATCGCTATGAAGGGGTAATTCCCTTGTCTAATGCAGTAGGTGCAGAACTTATTCTGGGGACAGGAGCACTGGATTTATGGGTGGCTGACGTGCAGGATGTTTATCCGGCGATTATGGATGTTGCCCGCTGCTTTAAGACAACAGTGGTCACTACCAGTGATTCAGCGCGTTTGCCGGGAGCTGAGCATTATGCTTATGATTATCGGCACAGCAATATCGGTGACACGGAAAAATTGGCTCGTAAGATTGTGACCAGAGCCATTGAAAGCTTCGCTGACCGCCGTGATGTAGCTGTATCGATTCCACAGTATGAGGTTACGGCAAATATTGGTTTTACTGCAGAAAACGTAGGTGCGCAGTTTGATAATTTCCAAAAGCTTTATGAGGCATTAAAGGATGGGCGTATCTTAGGTATTGTCAATATGGTTGGCTGCAGCAATCCACGCGTGGTTTATGAAAAAGCAACACTTGATGTAGCGGATGTTCTACTGGAAAATAATGTGCTGATTTTAACCAATGGTTGTGCATCGTTCCCGCTGTTGAAACTCGGGTATTGCAGCAAGGAGGGGGCAGAACGGTGTGGTAAGTCCTTAAAGGAGTTTGTTCAGGAATATGATGTACCACCGGTTTGGCATGTGGGTGAGTGTATTGATAACACCCGCTCGTCTGGAATTTTTGGTGGGGTAGCGGCAAAAGCCGGACAAGCAATTAAGGATATGCCTTATGCTTTCGCCAGCCCGGAGTGGTCGAATGAAAAAGGCTTGGATGCTTCCCTGGCATTCCGGTTATTCGGTATTGACTCTTATCATTGCGTGGAACCGCCAGTTCAAGGCTCAACGGCAGTCGAAAAATTTCTAAAAGAAGATACGAAAGACCTTTTAGGAGCCGTAATGACGGTTAATGTCAATGGACGGGAGTTAGGTGAAAAAATTGTTGCGGATATGAAAGAAGCACGAAAAAAATTAGGCTGGGGGTAACGCTATGCGAAAACTATGGAGTGTAATACTTCTGCTCCTGCTTATAGGTGGTACAGGCTGGTTTTTATGGTCAGGAGATAGACAAAGTGCAGCGGAAGAAAAACATACGGTGCGCATTGCCTATCTGCCCATAACACATGCTTTGCCCCTATTTGCGGAAAAAGAACTGCTGACAGCAGATGATGATGTACAGGTAGAGCTGATTAAATATGGCTCATGGCCGGAACTTATGGATGCATTAAATACCGGTAAAGTGGATGGCGCGTCTGTGCTTATAGAACTTGCCGTAAAGGCCAGAGAACAAGGCATCGACGTACGGGCTGCGGCCTTGGGACATAAGGATGGCAATGTGATTATCGGTGGAAATGGCATTGAAAAAGTCGAGGATTTGCGTGGCAAAATCTTTGCCATACCGCACAAGCAGTCTACCCATAATTTACTTTTGCAGCAGATGCTTGCCGAGCATGGCATGAGTCTTCAGGATTTGACGGTTGTAGAATTGTCACCACCGGAAATGCCGGCAGGACTTGCTCAGGGTCAGATTGCCGGTTACTGTGTAGCCGAACCGTTTGGTGCCAAAGCGATTGCTCTGGGGAAAGGGCATATTTTGGCTAAAGCAGAAGATTTATGGCCGGATAGCTTATGCTGTGCTCTCGTATTTAATGGTGATTTTGTGAATAAACATCATGAACTGGCAAAGAAAGCAACAGCAAAATATTTAGCTGCTGGAAAGCATCTAACCGAACATGAAGAGGAGCAGCCCCAAATTGCTCAGCTATATTTGAAGGCTAAGGCAAAAGTCGTGGAAATGTCTTTGAAACTCATTCGTTATGATGACCTGCAGATTACGCCTGAGGCTTATGCCGAACTAGTAAAGCGTATGTCTGCGGCAAAATTGATTGAACGCATACCGGAATATGAGGATTTTGTAGACAGAACGCTCCTGCCGTAAATGTTGGGCAGGAGTGGAAAGGCGTGATTATATGCATAAGGTTAAATATATTGGTGGTTCGCTTATTATCTTGTTAGCGTTTTGGCAAATCGTAACCTGGCTGGGGGGCTGGAATGAAGCGTTGTTTCCTTCGCCATTAGGAACCGTGCGTGGTTTGGGAGAACTTCTGGCTAGTGGTGTGCTGGCTGCAGATATTCGTGCTAGTCTCAGCAGATTTGCTCTGGGTTATATCAGTGCAGTGGTTTTAGCCATGGCCTTAGGATTGGTATTAGGCTGGTATAAAAAAATCTGGAATTATCTTAATCCAGTAGCGCAGGTATTGCGCCCGGTATCACCTGTGGCCTGGCTGCCGTTTATCGTATTATTCTTCGGCATTGGTGAAATGCCCGCTCTTGTTATCATATTTATCGCTGCCTTTTTTCCCGTGCTTTTGGCCACTGTAGCGGCGGTGCAGGGGATGGAACCTGTGTACTTAAAGGTCGCTAAAAATTTTGGCATAGGCCAGCCTCAGATTTTAGGGAAAATCGTATTCCCCGCAGTTTTTCCCCGTATTGCAACAGGCCTGCATTTAGCTTTAGGGACAGCCTGGGTATTCCTCGTTGCTGGAGAAATGGCTGGTGCGCAATCTGGTCTTGGCTTTTTGATTATTGATGCCCGTAATAATCTAAGAGCAGACTGGCTGATGGCTGCAATACTGACCATTGGTGTTCTGGGCTTAGTCTTGGATGGAATCGTAAGTTATCTGGAAGGGCAGATTTACCGCCGGTGGGGATTAACGAGGAGGACCTAAGTATGAGTTATATAAAAGTGGAAGATGTATCCCGTCAGTTTACCAAGGCGGATGGCAGTGTGTTTCAAGCTCTTGACCATGTGGATTTGGAGATAAAGCAAGGAGAATTTATTTGCTTGCTTGGGCCGTCTGGTTGCGGCAAAAGTACCCTGCTCAATATTCTGGCAGGCTTTGAAGGGGCTAGTGCTGGAACGGTTACGATTGATGGACAAACCGTGGCTAAGCCTAGTCCGAAATATGTGACGATTTTTCAGAACTATGGCTTACTGCCTTGGCGTACTGTACTAAAGAATGTAGAACTCGGATTGGAAGAACAGCAGCTTCCTGCAGATGAACGGGAAAAAATTGCTCGTCACTATTTGGAGGTTGTCGGTTTGCAGGATTTTGCAGACAGCCATCCGGCAGAACTATCCGGTGGGATGCAGCAGCGTGTGGCAATAGCGAGAGCATTGGCAGTTGACCCGGAAATTATCTTTATGGATGAACCATTTGCGGCGTTAGATGCTTTAACCCGTATGAAATTACAGGATGAGGTATCGGCTATCTGCCGAGAGCAGAAAAAGACCATTATTTTTGTCACGCATGATATCGATGAAGCGGTGGTGCTGGCAGACCGCATTGTGGTCATGACACCAAATCCTGGACAGATTAAAACCATACTGCCGGTAGACCTGCATGGTCAGCGCGACCGTACCAGCCCGGATTTCTGGGATATCCGTGAACGAGTTTTTGAGTGCTTTGCCTTAAAACCTGAGGATAAAACCGAATATTACATTTGAGATAATGGAACACATTTATCCGTTTCATGGACGGGCTACCGTCAAAGGGAGTATAATAAACTCACTATAAACATGGAGGGATAAATGTGTTTCGTGCATTATCGTTGTTATGCCTGTTATGGGGCTTCAACTGGGTGGTCATGAAAGTGGCCAATGAATATTTTTCGCCATCATTTTTTGCTATGCTCCGTTTTTCCACAGGGTCAGCTATATTGTTAATGGTAACCGTGATAAAGCAGTATGCTATTATGCTGGCATTGTCTGCTGCCATGGTATGGGCTGCAGGGAATGTTGCCATGAAAGGCAAGCTTATAGGATGTGACCTTACGTCGCTTACGGCATGGCAGATGACAATTGGTGCCGTAGTATTAGCGGTTTATAATGTATTTATAGGAGATTGGTACGCTGAGTGGAATACACTGTCCATTGCTTGTATTGCCTATAACGGCGCTTTGGCATCTGCGGTTGCTTTTCTGCTTTGGTGTTACTTGATAAAGCATATGGAAGCCAGCAAGGCAGCCATATCTTCTCTGGCTGTTCCAGTAGTGGGTATCGTTTCGGGAATTGTGTTTTTGGGATAAAGTCTGACGCTGGCTATGGGAATGGGCATGCTGCTGGTTTTTGCAGGTATTGTCCTGGCGCAGAAAGGCTAATGAAAAATAAGCTTGCAGTTTTATCTGGATTTATGGTATGTTATTGGCTATCCCCTTGACGGTGGAAATGCTGTCAAAAATTAAGATGTAAAGGAGAATCCCCGAAATGTGTGTGTTACGGTTTGAAGAGAGACCTAGGAAATTTAACGAAGGCAGTGCAGTGCGGCTTATTGATGCACTGAGAAATCAGAATCCGAAAAAGTCCAACAGAGCATCAGAACAGAATAAAAGTGTGGTCGTGGCATGAAAATGATAACCATCAAATTTGACGGTGAAGATTATCCGGCTAGACTAATCGATGTAAGTGGCAAGCGGTTGATATCGATAGATAGACTGGATGTTGCACTTATGACCAAGGACGGCTGTTATGTATCAGAGGAAGCCCGCGCTATTGATGAAGGAGTTTTCCTCTATGTACCGGAATCAATGATAGCCACAGACGAAAAAACACTCGTGCAGTATGTAAAGGAAATGGCTGCATGAGGAATATAGTACCTTACAGGGGGTGTGAAATAACACATCCCTTTTTGTATGCAAGGGGAGGGACAGCAGCGTTCTTCAATAATAGCAAATTGACATGTTGATTATTACATACTATAATGGGAGATTGTAATTGACGGGTCAATTACAGAGAGGAGCGACATCATTTTGACAAAAGAAAAATTATGGACACGGAATTTCGGTGCGTTAATTGCGGCGAATGGCCTGTTGTTTGCAAGTTTTCATTTTTTACTACCGACGATTACCCTGTATGCGGCAAGTCTCGGGGCTACAGGAATGCAAATGGGGTTAATTGGCGGTATTTTTGGTTATTCAGCGATTTTTATCCGCTTGTTTACGGACACGGGAGTGCGGGCTTTTGGTAAGAAAATTTGCTTGTATGCTGGTCTCGTACTTTGTGTTTTGGCAACGCTTGGCTATATGCTGTTTGCCAACATCCATGCCTTGGTGTTTGCCCGGGTAATCCATGGTTTTGGCTTTGGCCTGTCTACGACTTTTGCGGCGGCGCTGGCGGCCGATGTGATTCCTGCTTCCCGCCGGGGCGAGGGGATCGGTTATTTCGGTTTGGGAAGTACTGTCGCTATGGCTATGGCTCCAGCTTTAGGATTGTGGCTTTTGTCTGAGGGGGCAGTAAATCTTTTCTTATCGTCGATAACTGCTGCCCTGCTGGCCCTGTTCTTTGCCTATATCTGCCGGGGGAAAAAGCATGTATCAGAACTTCCTGAAGTTTCGCCTATCAAGTCTTCCATCCGCAACCGCTTGTGTGAACGCAATACCGGGGGACCGGCACTACTGACCATTTTGTTTGGTGCTGGCTACGGCAGCGTCAATACCTTCATTGCCATGCTGGCAGCGGAAAAGGGGATTGAGGGAGCTGGCCTTTTCTTTGTAATCGGTACATTATTCATCTTTATTTCCCGTCCCTTCGGCGGCAGGTTACTGGATCGTTATGGGGCCTTTGCAGTGGTTCTCCCTGGGGCAGTTTCGTACTTGGCGGCCTTGGGGCTTTTGCTTTGGGCACCGTCGTTGGGCTGGATACTGACAGCATCGGCTTTTTATGGCTTAGGCGCTGGTGCCCTTTTACCGGCACTTTTGACATGGATGCTCAATCAGGTGCGGCCGGACCGACACAGTGCAGCCAGTGCCACGTTCTACAATATGCTGGATATTGGCACGAGTACCGGTATTTTGGTGCTGGGAACTGTAGCTGGGGAAATTGGTTTTACCGGAATGTTTGGCTGGATTGCCGCTATAATGGGCTTGTTTTTGTTGCTGGCAGTTATTCAGTATCGCAGCAAGGATGATGCAACAGTTGTGTTGGATGATCTGAAAACCAAGAAAGCTGATGGGGGATTATAAAGATCTCACTGATTACATGCTGGCAAACAATATCAGCGCCGAAGATGTTCTAGCAAAAATTAAAAACTAAGGATATATAAAAATGAGGCTGATGCAATGCACCAGTCTCATTTTTATATATCCTTAATCGTGGTTGTCAATATCCGACTTATTTCTTGTTAGTCTCAGGATGATTTGCCTTATAGGTATCGTTCTGCGCGATAATATCAAGGAATACTAAGGGCTCATCCTTTTCATTTCTGAGCGCGTGAGACTGACCGGGGCGGGCAATGGTGATGGAGCCAGCCCGTACAACCGTTTCTTTGCCAGTGCCATCCGTAAAGATACCCTCGCCGGAAATGATGATATAAGCATCTTCGTTGAAAGCATGTTTATGCAGGCCGATGGATGCGCCTTTCCTTAAGGTCATCCAGCCGATTTCTTTCATGGCAGACTCTGCAGGTGGCATATCGCGAGTAAAGGAGAATTTTCCATATAAAGTACCTTTTCCTTTTGCGACATCCTGCTTGTCCAGCGTAATCAGCTTATCCGGTGTGTAGCATTGCTCATCTGGTGCGGCTGCCTTGCTGTCCGCAGCAAAAGCAACTGTTCCAAATGCCATACAGCCTAATGCACACAGGATTGCCAAACGTTTTTTCATGCAAAACCACCCTTTCTATAAAACATGATTTACAACACTGGTAATTCATTTCGATATGAACCAGCTGATTCCTCCTTTTCATAGAAATGTTTTGAATGAAAAGGAACTTGTCTAGAAATAAGATATTTATTTAGGTAGGCTCTTCACCAGCCTTATAGTAGTCGGATTGCACGACAAGATGAATGGTGGTAACACTGTTGTCGTTACCCGTGGTATGCAGTTCGATGTTCTGAGAAATTTTGCCCGTGAGTGCTACATGATTCATAATTAAATCCTCCTCATAGATAAACAGTGGATGTTCTTGCAGGCTTATCACCCCTCCTTTTGCCGCCTGCCCGCCGGATTTTTTATTTTTGACGCCCGTATAATGCGGCAGACAAAAACAAAATCTGTAATAGATTAAGTCAGGATGGCTGCCGCCACCTGCTAATGTTTGTTATATTTTTTGTGGCAGGATACCTGCCGCAGTGTAATGGTTTGTAATGCTTTGTGTGGAGAAGGAATATCCGGCAGATTTGTAGAAAAGAAGCGAAGATGGCAAATAATGTGTCCTCAGGTCGTGATGGACACAGATTGTATAAAGAGGTGAGCATTACTATGGCTAAGTATTACGATGGCTGTCCCCGATGCGGGAGAAGAGACTTTGGTGAAATTTTACACTGTAAGAGGTGCAAGACTGATTTTTGCACGAAATGCCAGGGAAAACGAAAACTGGCCGACGGTACAGAATATGGATGCTGCCCTCGATGTGGAGCGGAAATAGATGATGATGATACGGTGGTTGTTGTGACCACAGAGAAGGAAAATGCCAGGAAGAGCTAGTGTGTTGTTTCAAAGGAAAAATGATACAGATTTGAGATAAAATGCGTTGGAATAACATGAAAGGGTTGACTTTATCCTTGAACTGTATTATCTATCAATCGAATATGTGATAGATTATGAAGGTGCAACCAACTCCATAGATAAAAGGGGCATTGGGAGAAAAATTACTATGGACAGAATAGAAAGATTATTGGTCTTTGGTGATATTCATGGTAAATGGGATCGGTTTATGATGGCTTATCAAAAGGCGGCTTTCAATCCTGATAAGGACTTGTTGATTTTCCTGGGAGACTATCTTGACCGCGGTGAGCAACCGGTGCCAGTGATGGAGTGGGTAATGGAACACTTAGGCCAAAAGCATATAGTATTCCTGCGCGGCAATCATGAGCAGATGTTTTATACGGCTATGAAAGCTAAAGATGAGCCGGATAATCTGCTGTCGTTTCTATTTGGTTCGCCTAAAGCATTGTGGCTCAACAACGGAGGCAGTATAACCTTATCCGAAATAGAAAAGACAGACCGGAAGGATAGACTCATTGACAGTTGGCTGAAACTGATAGAGCAACTGCCATTATATACAGAAGTCAAGGTTAATGGCCGTATATATTGGTTTATGCATGCTGATTGTGAGCCGGATGTTCCTCTAGCCGAGCAAAAAACAAAAACATTATTATGGAACAGAAGCCTGGCAATGCATCCACAACTTCACCAAGGAAAACAGATTATTGTTCTGGGGCATACTCCTGTGCAGGCCTTAGGCTATCAAGCAAATCCGCAATGGTTACAAGATGGCAGGCTGGTTTTAATGGACACGGGGAGTTTCATGGGGAATGGCCGCGTATCCTGCGCTGATTTATTAAGTGGGGAAGTATATCAGTCATCGATATAGCGAGGAGAATATAAAAACGAGAAGAAGGGCTTAGTTTATGGCTAAGCCCTTCTTCTCAGTTATTTCCAATATGAATTAAATGTTCCTTTGGGATAATCCTTAGGATGAGCCCAGCCAACGGTGCCATCGGCTTTTCTAAGGCACATCCAGAAATCAATGCCTAAATCAGCAGTGGTTGCCTCTCCAATATAAGCGCCCCAAGGGGCATTCGGTTTAGCATTGGTGAATCCTGAAATGTTGTACCCCTCCAGCCACCAGAGTAGCTGTCCGTTCCATAAGCCCAGGTATGTTCCTTCGCCAGTATACTGGAGCAGATGAATGATTGTACCTGGATACAGTGTGATGAATTGAGGATTGGAAGAGTGTTGATACTTATAGGCCTTGGTGGCTTTCAGTACTTTGACTGCATGGCGATTTGGGTGCGTATAGACCACACAGGAAATACGATTGACAATTTCGCCTGGAGAAATAGCGCCGCTCACTTTGCCGCTATTTGGTGCAGTATAAAGTGTTACAGTGTTTTGGATTTTCAGTTTTGCATCAACTGCAGCTTCGGCTGGCATCCTGTCCCATACTGTATAGTTTGCAGGAATTTCAACAGCTAATGCATATGCTGCAGTTGAAAATAGGAAAGCCATAAGCAAAAAGGGAATTTTCATAAGACACCGACTCATATTATCACATCCTTATCACAGTCTACGGATACCGAACCATTTTGCATCTTGATCCCAGAAAAGCTGAAGTTGAAGGTCTACTGCAAATTTGCGCTGGTAACCATATTGAGCGCCAGGTGGCATATATTCGTGCCTGCTGGTGAGAATGAAGCGGCCAGTAGCATCACTGTTCAGTGCCGTGCTGATTTGATGCCATTCGCCGGGAGTATAACCCATGGCAGCCAGACTATCAATGGAGACGTAAGTAACCCATTGGCCATCTCTCTTGCCGATAATCCAATAGCCGCAGTTTTTTGCATGAGCGCCCCGGTCAGCAATTATCTCGAAAAACTGCATGCTGGGGAACATCGTGTAAATCTTTCGGATTTTATAGCCGATACCGGCATTGGTATCATCGTATCCGGTGAATGAGAGATAGTCACGGGTCCCATTACGGCTCATGAGCCGCAGTACGCCATCCTGCTGAAGTACGAACTTAATGGGCTCATTATCATAGGTCTCGTTAAGAATACGGGTATCCAAATAGAGAAATGTGGATTCACCAGGTGTCAGGAATCCTGTTTCCTGCGCAGAGACCGCCTGCGGGATGCCAAATAGGCAGACCAATAACAAGAAACAACTAAGCAATAGTTTTTTCAATTCAAGCACCTCCTAAAAATGTTGAATCATACATCTACATAGTGGTTCGACTATTAAGCCAGTAATCCTTCAAGCGTATCAGATATAAACGGAGGAAAATTGACTTTTCAATATTCGATATCCGCTCTGATAACCGGAACCATCGCCCGATTCTTCCTCAAACACCTAGGGAAAGTCAACGAGGCAGGAGTACTGGTATTTCACCCGCACTTATAAGAGGAACGATACAGAAGAAATCGCAGAATTTAGCGGTTTCTTCTTTTGTTGTATATGGATACTATTACATAAAACTGTCCCCAAGGCAGGACATAGCATACTGTTGGCGAAAATATAAAATAAGGTAAAGGTTGTGGAGCACTTTGCGGAGATCAAGATTAAGTACGTAGATAGTTTTCCAGGGGTAGAATAAGGTGATTTGAGGTGGCAAATTGGTTAAGCAGCTATTCAATTTTGTAGATGCGGTATGCTGTACGATAACGAGAACACCAGATGATATCGCTAAAATGTCAAGTATTGTATTGCCAGCAGATTATCCCAAATACAAGTGGATGGAAAAATGGTATGTCCATACCGGTCTTTTGCCGAGCAGGGAAAATCGGGAAGAGTACAACAAGGAGCTCATAGCAAAGTACAATGAAAACCACCCGGATAAACCGCTGAATGTAGATATGAATGAAGAACAAAAGCAGAATTTTGACAAATGAGCAAGGAATAATCTATAATTGTCGTAACAATATAATAGCCACCCTGCGGGGTGGCTTTTCGTATGGGGCAGGTGGCCTAACAATGGTCTGCGAATGTGCCGGACTGACCGATTCAGTCGCATCGAAATATATAGAAGAATATGAGACACATATTAAGCAGCAGCATAGACAGAGGAGGACAAGATGCGTTTTTATTTTATTGCCGTTATTATGATGGGAGCTTTGTGGCTATTATGCGAGAATGGGGCTCTGCAGGTCAGCGATTATTTTTGGGAAACAAGCCGCTTTATGGCTTCGGGAAAGCAGGATTTGCAAATAGAACTGCCTGTTTGTCTTGAACCGCTGTCCACGCAAGACGAGGGCTATACAGTATATCAGGCAGAAGGTGAAAATATATTTGCAGATTTGCATAGCGAGCCTTTATATCTATCCGAAGACAGGGCCCGGTATGCGCAGGAAGGGCCACAGAAGCGTGTCCTGAAGATAATCGATAAATATAATGTGCAGGATGCGGAGATGACACATCAGCAGATGGAGGTCGTCAATCATATTCCTCTGCGCAGATTTCATTTTATCGGCCAGCAGAAAGGACAAGACGTAGAAATTGAGGTAGTAACGGTTTCCCGTAAAAGTATAGGCTGGATTTTTACATTCTTCTATGATGCCGGCGATAAAGAAGCAGAAAGACAGGTACAGAAGGGAATTCAAAGCCTGCAATATGTAGAGCGTAATAGATAATTTTACTGGCATAGGAACATGGCTTCAAGGATGCCGATGAGATGACCAAAGCTAGCGTAGTAAAGTAAACGAATATTATAGTTTAGAATATAAACGGTTAGAAATTAAACTGGCGTTTAGAAATTAAACGTATAATAAGTCTTTTCCAATGGAAAAGGCTTATTTTTTCGTCTAAAAATTGGCATGCTTCTTGCATGTTTATTATATGGAAAATATATGTATAATATTTACCCCAATTATGGAAGGAGAGACGAGGATGAAAGATTTTACCTTGAGCAGGAGAAGCTTTCTAAAGGCTACAGCCATTACTGGCTTAGCGGCGACTATCAGCGGTTCCTTTAAGGGCATTGAAAAAGCTGCTGAAGCTGCTGAAGCTGCTGGTACAGAGGAAAAAGGGGAAAAAAAAGTCGTACATACGGTCTGCCGTGCCTGCATCGCTATGTGTGGAGTGCTAGCTCATGTCAAGAACGGCAGAGTGGTGAAGATTGAAGGGGATCCTATACACCCCATGTCTTGTGGGAGAATGTGTGCAAAAGGCTTGGCGGCGATTCAGGCATTATATAACCCAAATCGCAATAAATACCCCATGATTCGTGCAGGCGAACGCGGGGAAAACAAATGGCGGCGTGTATCATGGGATGAAGCCATTGATTACATTGCTAAAAATCTGATGGAAGTACGGGAAAAATATGGTGCCGAGGGTTTGGTGTGCACCACCGGTGGCGGCGGGAATCCTGAATTCGGCAGTGCCCGTCGCTTTGCCAGTGTATTTGGTACGCCTAACTGGTGGGAGCCGGGCGCACAGCAGTGTTGGATGCCTCGTACTTCGACATATCGTCTGATGTACGGATTGACGGAACAGTCGCCGTTGCAGACCACCAGTATTGCAGATACAGATGCGTTAGAGATTTACTTCCACGAAGATACCCCCATGAAGTCACTGGTAATGTGGGGCACATGTGCTAGCAATGACAATCCTTCCTTTGGCGGACGGGCAGTTATTGCACTAAGGGCTAAGGGCGTTAAAACGGTTGTAGTTGACCCGCGCCTGACCAATGATGCCGCCAAGGCAGATGTATGGCTGCCCATCCGTCCCGGATCGGATGTGGCTTTAATGCTGGCCTGGATTCGCTATATCATTGAGCATAAGCTTTACGATGAGGACGTTTGCCTCAAATGGTCGAATCTGCCTTTCCTAGTTAATACGAAGACAAAGATGTGCCTGCGGGAAAGTGATGTTACTCCCGGCGGCAGCCCAGATACGTATATGGTCTGGGATAAGAAGACTCAATCAGCTCAGCCGCTTCCTTATCCTTGGAATGATGCTTTAGAACCGGAGCTTTTTGGCACTTATACAGTTAATGGTATGGAATGTAAGACTGGCTTCCAAATGTATAAGGAGCGCTGCGAGGAATGGACACTGGAAAAGGCCGCAGAAGTATGCTGGCTGAATGCTGGCAAAATTGAGGAAGCTATCAAGATTTATGCTGAAGGCCCCGGTGGTTTGAGCTTAGGGGTGGCAACGGACCAGAATCCCCAGTCTATGCAAGCGGCTATGGGAGCTTGTGCTCTGGATTTGATGATGGGGTATATGCAGAAACCGGGAACACTGCTTCAGAACTTTAAGTCGGTGAAATTCGGTGGCTCGGCGGTATCGGCTCTATACAAATTTCTGCCACCGGAACAGTTTAAGAAGCGTCTGGGCAGTAAGGAGTTCAAAGCGGCTTTACATTGGGGTTCCTGTCATAGCCCCTATGTGCGCAAGGCAATCCTGGAAGGCAAACCATATCCCATAAAGGCATGGATTGAGCGCTCAGGCAATAAGTTTGCCGTGATGGCAAATGCAGAATCCTGGGTGCCGGCCATGGAAAAGCTAGATTTGATCGTCCACATGTATATGTATCCCACGAGCTTTTCTACCTTTGCTGATGTGCTGTTGCCGGTGACAGAATGGCTGGAATCTGATTTTGTGGTTCCTTCATTGAACTGGATATTCCCACGACAGGCAGTAACGCATATCTACGAAACTATGAACGAAACGGTCATCTGGGCAAAGATTGCCAAACGCTGTGGCCAGTTAGGGCATCAGGCATGCAAGGATTCCTTTGATCCAGCTAAAACTGCACCTGAACAGCCTTATTGGGAAAGTATGGATGAATTCTGGAGCTATATGACTACCCGCAGGCTAGGGATGACCTGGAAGGAACTTTGCAAGAAAGGCCCCTATGAAGTTATGCCAATCAGCGAATGGCGCCGCTATGGTTTCTATAAGCAAATCAATCCCAAGACCGGCCAGCCAAACGGATTCGGTACACCAACTAAGAAGCTGGAAATATACGGCGAAGCTTTTATCACTTTAGGACGTACGGGCAAACCTTTTGCTCCTTATCCAGTTCTTGATCCTGTGGATAAGGATTATGATCCTATGCCATATTATATGGAACCGGCTGAAAGTCCGCTACCCGGCAGTGAACTGGCCAAAGAATTCCCTCTGGTTATGACAAATGGTCGCCTGCCTTATTTCCATCATGGGACCTTGCGTAATGTACCTTGGCTCAGAGAAATTTATCCAGCTCCGGAAATTTGGATTCATCCGGAAGCCGCCAAGAAATCCGGCGTTAAGACTGGCGACTGGGTGTGGGTGGAATCCAAGCGTAATAAGACAAGGGCCGTTGCATGGGTAACGGAAGGTATTAATCCTGGCGTGGTCTATATGGAACGCTTTTGGTTCCCTGAGACAATGAATACAGCTACCCGTGGTTTCAAAGAATGTAATGTCAATTTGCTGAGCAGCAATGAGCCGCCTTATAACGATATGATGGGAACCTATACTTTGCGTGGGTACCTGGTAAAGGTGTATAAGGCCGATAAGGCACCGGAAGGCATTTGGCTCAAGCCGGAAGAGTTTAAGAAATGGCTGCCTGAATATACGGAAGAAACACCACGCGTAGAATTGGAGGTGGGCAAGAATGCTTAGAGCAATGGTCGTAGACCTGGATAAATGCTGCGGCTGCAAATCCTGTGAAGTAGCCTGTAAACAGGAAAATGATGTAGCCCTGGGATGTTATTGGAATAAGACCTTACAGATTGGCCCAGAGGGGAAATATCCGGATTTAAATATGTATTTTCTGCCAACGATGTGCCAGCAGTGCAAGGATGCTCCTTGTGTCAAGGTGTGTCCTACGGGGGCATCCTACCGGGATGAAAAAACCGGGGTAGTGCTAGTAGATAAAGAAAAGTGTATTGGTTGTCAGTATTGCATGATGGCCTGCCCCTATGGTGTGCGTACCTTCAACAAGGAGAGCAAGGTCGTGGAAAAATGCACCTTGTGCATGCATCTCTTTGCCATTGGTGAGGAACCTGCCTGTGTGAAGAATTGCCCGGGCGCCTGCCGGATCGTGGGGGATTTGGATGATCCAAACAGCAATGTGTCCAAGGCCATTAAGGAGGCAGGCGAGGAAAATGTTCATTACCTGCCGGATGTGGGCAATCATCCTTCAACTGCCTATATCCTGCATAAGAAAAATGGAACCTGGAAGGAGTGAGGAAGATGAGCATTGAATGGCCATTGGTGTTTTTCAGTATTTTTACGGGCATTGCCTGTGGCATGTTTTTCAGTTTGGTCTATTTGGCAGAATATCAGGGAAAGGCACTGGATAAGCGGTTGAAAGTAAGTATATTGGTGCTTATTTGTATGGCAACAGGTGGTTTTTGCGCCCAACTGCACTTGAGGCATCCGGAGAGAATGTTTGGGGCTTTAGGTCATCCAACTTCTGGTATTTTTATGGAAGCTGCTGTGGAGTTTACCCTAGGAGCGATTATCGTAGCTTATATGCTTGCTGTGCGCCGTGAGGCAGGAGCTGCAGTTACGAAAATTCTGGGCACAATCGGCGCAGTGGTAGCAACGGTTATGGCCTTTATCAACGGAGATACCTTTGTTATGGCTTCTCGTCCTGCCTGGAATACACTGCTTTTACCCATCTGTTATATCGCTTCTGCAGGCGTGTTGGGAGCCTTTGCCCTGAACTTATTACTTGGGGAAGATGAAGGCGCTCATTATACTCTGCAAAGACTGCTGTTAAAAGTTATCGGTGTACAGGCTGTGGTAATGTTACTCTATCTTGTAATGGTAGCAATAGCACCTTATCCGGATTACAGCCGTTCCTTGCAAAGGATTTTTGCTGGCGATATTGCACCAATATCCTGGCTGAGCATCTTAATTGTAGGTATGGGCTTGCCAGTAAAGTTTATCAAAGATGACAAGGCCGCTAAAATGGCACTAACGAGCTTTATCTGTGTGCTTGCAGGAGCACTGTCGTTTCGCATTATGATGTTTATGATTGGTTCCAGTGTTAGGAATTTCTTTAGCTGAAAGGGATGGATTTATGGATTATTTAAAAGAATGGTTGGAAATTAACGAGGCCCGGGAAAAAATGTACCGTCTGTTGGCCCGTTTTTATCGGATTGAAGTAGATGCGGAAATGCTGGAGCAGTTGGCAAAGATGACATTTCCTCAGGATTGCTCGCAGGAAATGTCTGATGGTTATAATTTGCTGCAAGCAGCGGTGTCTTCTCGCAATGACAAGACGCTTGAAAATCTGGCTGTGGATTATGCCCGGTTGTTCCTGGGGGCTGGTATCATCAATTTTGATGCGGCTTATCCCTATGAGTCCGTGTATCTTAGTGAAAAGAAGCTAATTATGCAGGAACCACGGGATGAAGTCGTGACTTTTTACCGCTCCTGTGGGGTGGATAGAAGTCATGATTTAAGCGAACCGGAAGATCATATAGCCTTTGAACTGGAGTTTATGGCTTATCTTTGTGGTGAAGCGGCTGAATTTGCCCGTCAGAGAAATGATGTGCAGATGCAACAGAGTTTAAACCGGCAGCAGGAATTTTTGCAGAAACATTTACTGAAATGGCAAGAAAGATTCTGTAATGATGTGCTGAAATATGCTGGTACGGATTTTTACAGGGGGGCAGCCCGGATTACCAAAAGTTATCTGGATATGGAAGGTGCCCTGCTGAATGATGAAGCCATGACTGCCTGAAAAAAGGTGAGAACGATGAAGGATTTTCAGCCTTCCCGGCGGGATTTTCTCAAAATTGCTGGAGGGATGGGGGTGGCTCTGCTGGGAACAGGGACAGCAAGCAAAGTACTGCCGGCAAAAAAAATGCTGCGCCCTCCCGGCGGTCAACAGGAGGCGGATTTTTTATCCCGCTGTTTACGTTGTGACCGCTGTCGTAGTATTTGTCCCACAAAGGTCATTGGACTTGCCAATGTGAGGGACGGCCTCGTTAATGCCCGGACCCCGGTGCTTAATTTTCATCAGGGGATATGCGATTTTTGCAGGAAGTGCATGGAAGTTTGTCCTACTGGAGCTTTGCAGTTCTTTGACCCGCTACGTGATAAGATTGGCCGGGCGAATATACAGCCGGATATATGTCTGGCTTATGACAGCCGTGGATGCCGTCTGTGTGTGGATGCCTGCCCTTATGGGGCTATTTGTATGGACGCGCAGAATCTTCCCGTGGTGGATGAGGAAAAATGCAATGGCTGTGGTGTTTGCGAAAATGTCTGTCCTGCCTTGGTACTTCATGGTTTCAGTGGCAACCGCACTCAGCGTATCCGCGGAATAAAGGTAGAGGTTACGGAAGGCGGTGATGAGCAATGAGCAAAAAAGCACAGCAGGTTCGTAACTCGCGGCTGTTGTCCATGGCGGTGATATTGCTTGTTATATTTCTAGGAGCTGCCTGCCGCTGGGGGACGGGAAGTTTTTCCACGATTGGCTGGGACAGGCTGTATCTGATATGTCCATTGGGCTATTTGGAGACTATAGCGGCCAGTAAGTCCTTGCTTTTGGGAGCTGCTGTTCCTTTTATGCTTATCGCGTTCATCAGCCTGCTGGCAGGACGGATATTTTGCGGCTGGGTATGTCCTGTGCCGCTGACGCGCAAGCTGCTGGTCAACCGGCTGGATGATAAGCCGGAAAATGGCTGTAAGCCTCAGGCAAAAGAGCCTTTGACTGTGCTGGGGCTTACTCTTGGCTCGGCGGCGGTCTTTGGCTTTCCAGTTTTTTGCCTGCTTTGCCCCATAGGTCTTAGCCTTGCTACCCTCATTGCCATTATCCGGCTGGTGGGGGTAAATGAGCCGTCTTTTGACCTTGTGATTTTTCCTGCTATATTGGTGGTGGAGCTGGTTGTTCTTCGGCATTGGTGTGGCAAATTTTGCCCGGTGGGGGCACTGCTTTCCCTGCTGGCTAGAGGCCAGAGATTATTTGTGCCCAGGATTGACAAGAAAAAATGCTTGTCCGTGCAGGGAAAAACTTGTGGACAGTGCGTCAAAAGCTGTCCGGCGGGAATTGATTTGCGAGCCGATAACTCCTGCGGTGAGCTTGCCGCATGTACAAAATGCCGAGAATGTGCAGCTATCTGCCCGCAAAATGCCATAAATTTTCTGAGGAGATGATTGCCTGTGTTAGCATCGCTGAAATATATCTGTACATCCTGTGCCAGTCTTACGGATAACAAGGTGGAGATAAAGGAAGAATACTGCCTGCACAGCCGTCATCAGGGAAGCTCCTGCAATCGTTGCACGGAGGTTTGCCCTCAGGGAGCGATAGAGAAAGGAAAATTCATAGCAGAAAAATGTGACGGCTGTGGACTTTGTGCAACAATCTGTCCTGCTGGCGCCATACAGCAAACGTGGCTAGTAAAACTTTTACCCCAGCTGATACGTCATGTGCGGGAGGCGCAGGCTTGTGCCTTTATTTGCCGAAAAAGCCCTAAAGTTGCTGGCGCCTTTCGTATTCCCTGCTTGTTGGGATGCAGTGAAGCTTTGCTGCTCCTTTTAGCATCCCAGGGAGCCAAAAGGATTCTGCTGGGGGCAGAATATTGTGCGGAATGTCCCCGGGGGGAAATATGCTGGGATATTCTGGCGGCTCGTGTGTCACATATCTATGAAATACTGCATGATTACGGGGCTAAATGTCAGTTTGTCTTTAACAGGGATAAATACAAAGGGGAAACGAAGGCTGGTCGGCAAGGCGAAGTAAGCAGTATTTCCCGGCGGCGTTTCCTTACGGATATCCGGCGTGGATCGGTGAATCTGCTGGGGCATATGGCGGCGGACATGGGCAGGGGCTTCAGACAGGAGGTTAAAAAGACAAGCCTGGAGACAGAAAAATATCTGCCCTATGAGCACAAGTTGCTGAGCGCTGCTATGAATAATTTGGGCGCAAGGACTAATCAACATCCGAAGATACAGGGTTATTTTGGCAGAGTAGAGGTAAGTCAGTCCTGTCATGGTTGTGGTGCCTGTGCAGATGCCTGCCCTACAGGAGCTATGACATTGCAGGAAAAAGCAGGAAGAAGAATTTTAGTTCATGCACCGGGCAAGTGTACGGGCTGTGGACTTTGCCAGGAAATCTGCATGCAGGATAGTATCGGCCTTACACGCAGCGTCTCCTGGCAGGCGGTGTCTGAAGAAAAACAATATGAAGTTGCCAATCGTCCTGCCAGGCAGATGGAAACAGCCTTGGGCAGTATGGAAAATAGGTTGTCGTTTTTGCTGGGCTGCGGCGTGAAGAAAAACTAATGATGTTCAGAAGAACTCAAACCAAGGCGGGTGTAGGAAGTTAAGGCACCCGCCTTTGGTTATGAGCAGGGATTTTACCCGTATATGGGGAATAGTAAAGTAAAGACATTTTGGTGAAGGCGAGGCATAGGCCCCATGAAATCAGAAGCAACAGATAAAAATTTGGATTGGCTCCGGGTCGTAACCAAGGAGCGCTGGGAATTAATGGCAGAGTGCAGGGATTATTTTTTACATCATCCTGATTCTGATCCACGGGAATATCCCCGATTAAATCCCATTATAGCTGCATCCTGGGCACGTTCACAGGCGGCAGGACTGCATATCGATAAAAATATTCCGGAACAGTTCGTATCCCCCCAGCAATTAAAAAAGATACAGCAGCGGGATGCAGTGCTCCTGAAGATTGCCCATGATGTATTTGAGCCTTTTCGCAATCTGATCAACTTGACGGGCTATCGGCTTTACCTTTTTGACAAGGATGGAGTAATGCTCTTTACCCAGGGGCGGCAGGAGAAAAATAATCGCTGGTTCAGCGGCAAGCCAGGTAAGATTTGTCGAGAAGATACAGTGGGCACCTGTTCCCATGTGCTCAGTATGCGCTATTTAGAGCCGATTCAGCTGTTATCAGTGGAACAATATGGAGCCGTATTTGAAAATATGATTGGTACAGCGGCTCCTATATGTGATGCGGATGGTAATATCCATGCCACAGTAGTGCTTAATCAACGGATTGCCAGTCTGGTACTGACGGATAATTACCGAGAAACATGTGCCCATACCCTGGGGCTGGTGGCATCTATGGCCGAAGCCATCGAACTCCAATATCGTCTAGTGAAGACCAGCCAGCGTCTCTGTCAAAGTAATATTGCCCAGCAGCGAGCCAGTGAAGCATTGTCGGTCATGCTTAATCTGCTGGATGATGGTATATTGAGTATAGATGGACACGGCAATATAACCAACTTAAATAAGATGGCGCGGCAACTTTTGAGCATAGGCGACAAAGAAAAATTAACAGGGGTCAATATCGCAGAGTTTACGGATGATGCACCACGCTTGTATAAAGCATTAGCCGCAGGTAATCAGGAGATGATGGAACTGGATATGGGCCGCAGACAGACGCGGACGAATTGCCAAGTGGTTATCTATCCTGCCAAAACCAGCGGTGCAATTCTCAAAATTAATCGCATGAAAAACATCAATGCGTCTATGAGCCGAAGAGTTGGTTCCCAGTCGCCGTATAATTTTAACGACATCATTGGTGAGAGCAGCCTGATAAAGCGGACTTTGGAGCTGGGCAAGCGATTTGCTGTGATTGATGAAGCCGTGCTTATCTGTGGGGAAAGCGGCACAGGAAAGGAACTTTTAGCACAGGCCATTCATAACGCCTCTGGCCGTCAGGGCCCCTTTGTAGCACTTAACTGTGCTGCGCTGCCTCGTGACCTGATTGAAAGTGAGCTCTTTGGCTATGAAAGCGGTAGCTTTACGGGAGCAGATAAAAACGGGCGCCCCGGTAAAATAGAACTAGCCAATGAGGGAACATTATTTCTGGATGAAATCGGTGATATGCCGCTGGAATTGCAGCCGTTATTCCTGCGGGTGCTGGAAAATAAGGAAGTAATCCGTATTGGTGGGCGTCAGGGTCGCAAGGTGGATTTCCGTATTGTAGCAGCAACCAACCGTGATTTACAGCAGATGCAGCTTCAAGGTCTTTTCCGCAGTGATTTATACTTCCGTCTATCTGTGCTGACTTTACAGCTTCCCCCTTTGCGCCAGCGTGGTACAGATATTGTACTGCTGGCGAAGTTCTTTATCGGAAAATATTGCCGTAAGATTGGTGTAAAGGAAAAGAAACTGACGGCAGAGGCTGAGGAGTGGCTTGGTTCCTATCCATGGCCAGGCAACGTCCGGCAGTTGGAAAATGCTATGATTTATGCGGCTAATGTAGCGGCAGGAGACTCAATAGATATTCACTGCTTTCCGGAATCTATCCAACGAGAAAAATTACCTGCCCAGCCTGTTCATGAGCAGACCGATGTTACACCCAGGAATGAATGGATTACTTTGGCCGATTGGGAGAAACAGGCTATTCGCCATGCACTGGAAAGAACCAGTGGAAATGTTACTCAGGCAGCTTTGCAGCTCAAGATATCTAAGGCAACGATTTATAAAAAGATGCATGAATATCAGATTCAGCCATCACGCAATTAAATGGTCGCTTCAGTACATTTTAAAGCTTGTTTGAGTTTAGCTGTGTGAGAAAATGGTGACAATGTGGCGGCATATGAATATATGTAGGCGTGGGAAGGAACATGTCTTTATTGTGTAAAATGACAGGATAAGGATATGACAAAGCGATTATAATATAGAGAAAATCTGGAATGTGAGGGATTTTCATGAATAAGGTATTGGTTATTGGCAGTTTGAATATGGATTTTGCGGTCTATATGGATAGAAGGCCTAAGGCCGGGGAAACAGTCATGGCGCAGAGTATGAAACTTGTGCCCGGCGGCAAGGGTGCCAATCAGGCATATGCGCTAGGAAAATTGGGCGCAAACACTTCCATGATTGGCGCTGTAGGCATGGATACCTTCGGTGAGCAGATGCTGGCCAATCTGGAAAATGTGGGTGTGGCAACGGATGGCATCAAAAAAATTGCCGGTACAGAAACCGGCAAGGCATTTATCGAGATTGAAAAAAGCGGGCAAAACAGCATCAGCGTGATTGCTGGTGCCAATGCTGCCGTGGATGAAGCCTTGGTGCAGGAGCAGGAGGATAAGTTTGCACAGGCTGATGCTGTGGTCATGCAGCTGGAAATCCCCCTGCCATCCGTAGTAGCTGCCGCAAAGCTGGCCAAAAAACACGGCAAGACCGTGGTGCTCGACCCAGCTCCGGCTCGGAACGATTTGCCGGATGAACTCTGGGCGCAGGTGGATATCACCAAACCCAATGAAACAGAACTTGCCCTGCTCACCGGACTGCCGACCAATACGGAGGAAGAAGTAGTGACAGCGGCAAAAGCTCTCATTGCTAAGGGCGTGAAAAACGTGCTAGTGACCTTAGGCGGTGACGGTACCATGCGTATTTCGGCAGATAAGGTGGAAAAATTTCCGGCTTACAAGGTAAAGGCTGTCGATACCACCGCCGCTGGCGATTGCTTCCTGGCCGCATTTATAAGCCGGTTTGATGGCCGTAATTATGCCGAAGCTATCGACTTTGCTGCAAAGGCATCGGCTATCGCCGTAACCCGTCAGGGAGCACAGACATCCATTCCTACGGTGGAAGAAGTTGAACGTTTGATTATAAACACAAGGTTATTTCCGTAAGCAGTAAAGAATCTATTTGACTGTGCTGTAGATGATACTGTTCAGAAAAGCTATGCTTGAAACTGAATCCCTACGCTTTTGTCTGACGGTCATGCTCTATCATTGAGAAGCTTTTTTCATAAACAAGGATTTATTCCTATCGGCTTGGGAGTCCGTTGTCAACAGGCGGCGGGCTTCTTTTTTGATGAGCTCCGGCTCATAGCCGATTACCGGCTGGCCCACGAGTCTGCCGGTGGCATCCACAAAACAGATGGTAGGAGCAGCCCGCATATTGGTGAGAAATTCTGCCATATCATCATTGACAAGCAGCTGCGGCTGGGAAAAGTCAGCGGTCATTTGCTGGGCATAGCTGATTTTGGCAGCATCATCTGTGCTCTTTACATCACCTACGAGGCCGATGATTTGTATTTGGCTAGCTTCAGCTTGCTGCCAGTCGGATAAAAAGCGCCAAAGCTGCCGGCTGTTTTCATCCTTGGTGACCCAGAGCACCACGACGGTAAACTTGCCGGTGAAAATCTTGTTGGTTATGGTGTTGCCATTGAGGTCAACTGTTTGAAACGCGGGAAAGCGAAGGAGGTTTTGCTTGTTGGTATCACGGGCAGAAAAGACATTTATGGTCAAGATGGAGAGGAGCAGGGCTAGGGGGAGCAGGATGTAACGCAGGTTCGTGCGCATGATTATCACCTCGATATGTTCACACTGATTTCGTGGCTATTCGCGCCATTTCTATTAGGCGTTACCAGGATTGGACGATATAAAGGTAAGAAGGGTTAGGAACCTTATTTACAAGGAGGTTGATTACAATGCCGGTGAAGGTTGGAGGCAGTTATGTTTCAGAGGCAGCTTATAGTTTTGCCCAGGCGCAGGTTTATTGACGAGAACGGCGAAGTGACCACGGAATCCTCCATACGCACGGTGTCCATCAACGAAGACAAACGCCGTCGTCAGATTGCCGCCGCAGCAACGCAGGGCGATGCAGGCAGTGCTTGCTATTTTAGCGCAAGATTTGCAGGAACTTGAAGACGGATACAAGCAAAATGCCTGTGATGCCGCCGAGGTCGAAAAAGCCAAAAAACTTATCGAACAAGCCAAACAGCAAATGGGCAGATTGCCTGACCGGCCGCCCACCTTGTCGGAACAAAGTGCTAGGACCATCAATACGCTGATATGATACCCCTCTTAGAAAATAAGCATAAGTTGTAGAATTATGGGAACGATTATAGTATACTTATTTACCTGCAGGGTATACCCGCAGATAAAATAAACGGTTCGATTCAGGAGTATTAATGGAAATCATCGATTTTGCCAAGGCCAGAGAAGAACGCCTGGCTAAAGCAGCCAGAACAAAGGCTGAACCACAAGCGCGCTATAATGCCATGCAGGATGCGCTGCGAAATGAAGATTTGACCCCCATAGCCTATATTGCCCAAAACCATGCCTTGCAGATGGCGTATAAAATTGTCGAGCACAGTCCCAATTATGGCAGGAAAAACGGTGATTTTTTCCTGCCTGTTTGGTCAGCATTGGAAGCCGTAGTGCCTGTGCTGGGTGACATGATTATCGCCGACAGCTATGTGCAAGGCTCCGTGCGTTTGACCGGTCAAAAATACACGGCCAGCGAAGTGGGCCTCTGGGCGGCAAGACGGCTGATACTTGACTATCTTTTGATTTTGATTGACGATAACAGCCGCCCGGATGACTGGCTGGATATCCGGGACAAACAGCCCTTACAAAATATTTTTTTGTATTTAGGTTATCATATAACCGGATAAATCTGTGATTGAATCTTAAAGACATCGACAATCAATTCATGCTCATTGCGTTCATCAATGTAAGCCAAAACATGCTTTTTGCTGATAACAGCGGTTAAGAGCTGTCCTTGGCTGCCGCTTTCATAGCGTTTTTTGAACCACATGGCCATGTCCTGGTCAGCTGTCCAGGAGAGTCCATACTTTGCCCGGTGCGGACTGACGCCGCGATAGATGGTTAAGGTATGGGGAAGATTTTGGTAATAAGCAAGGTCGCTGGGATTCATCAAGCATGTTTTATCAGCCTGCCGAAAATAGCGAAGAACTTCCTCGCGGTCAACCATCGGGTCCTGATTTGGGTCCTCTTCATCGAGCCAACTGTGCTTGAGATAATAGGCAAAGTCTTCACGGCTCATATAATCTTTGCAGAGTTGAAACCAGGCGAGCTTATAGTCATCCAGAATCATGTCATAGATAAATGGCAGACTAAGACTATTTATCCTGTCGAGAATAAGGTGGCGATAAAAAGCGTAGCTGTTCGGTGTAGAAATATCCAGCCATTTTTGTCTGTTCCGGTGATAAAAGAAGATGGACTTTGCAAAGGGATGGCAGGCTTCACCCATGTTTTCAACAGCTTTGTGGGGAATGAGGGGCGTTGTGTCAAATAGCTTTATGGTCTGTTCGCGGATTCGGGTGAGATTGGTTTGCATGATATAGCCCCTCCTTCGTTATATTGTCGCCACGGCTGACGACAATTTTATATCCGGTGGATTCCACGCGGGCGGCGAGACAGCGGACACATTCAGCAGCCTCCTCGCCGGTGCAGATTTTATGGTCATAGAGTGCGTATTTCTTGCGAACTTCCGTCGGAGAAAGATTGGGCATCAGCACATTGGCGCCGGCAAGCAGCCCCTTTTCACGCCCCTTGGGGTCAATTGTCCCCAAAGCCGTAGTGGCAGGCAGTAATACATGCGGCAAAAGCAAACGGATAATGGAGAGCAGGCGCACGGTCATAGCGGCTGTACCGCCCGCCTCCTGTGCAAAGGGCGTGTCATGTTGGGGAATAAAGGGGCCGATGCCGACCATTTCCGGCTGGAGTTCCTGCAATAGGCGCAGGTCCTTTATCAGGCAATTGAGCGTTTGCCCAGGTGAACCGACCATCATGCCACAGCCTACCTGATAACCGATTTCCTTTAAGTCACGCAAGCATTGCAGACGATGACTGTGCGACAGTTCCGCGGGATGCAGCTGTTCATAATGCGCTTTATCAGCCGTTTCATGGCGCAGTAAATAGCGGTCAGCACCGGCCGCGAATAAGCGCTGGTAACTTTCTTTACTCCGTTCCCCAATGGACAGAGTTACCGCACAATCTGCATGGTGCCTCTTTATTTCCCTTATCAGCTGACAGAGACGTTCATCCGTAAAATAGGCATCCTCGCCACCTTGCAGGACAAAAGTACGAAATCCCAGCTGATAGCCTGTATGACAACAGGATAAAATCTGCTCAGCAGTTAAGCGGTAACGCTGGGCATGGGCATTATCCCGACGGATACCGCAATAATAGCAGTTATTACGGCAGTAATTGGTGAATTCAATCAACCCGCGAATATAAACATCCTTGCCATAATATTTTTCACGCACATAGCAGGCACGTTGGCTAAGATATTTTTCATCGTCAGCGGAGAGAGGGGCGAGCAGTGCAGCAAATTCATCGTCCGACAGATTATGTGTTCGTTCCAGTTTATCAATGATAGCCTGCATATGGGACCTCCTGCATCTCAAAAAGGATTATGGCCAGCAACACAGAATAACAGAATATATCAAAGGAACATATTGTTTACTGCATTACTAAGAGCGATAAGCACCAACAGTACCGTAATGCCGCCGATTAAATATTCTGCACAGCCCAAAAGATTTTTGGACTGCCAGTGACTTTTTACATTGGCCCAAACAACTTCCAGCGTAATAAACAGCGCAATAAAGCAAACGATATTCACGATATAGCGTAAAATTTCCATAATGGACAAGGCTCCTTTGAGTTTTATTTTATGCAAAAGAAGATAATTTTATGGTAAGCGACCGGATGGGGAATGTCAAGGTTTCGCCGGTTGCTTATCTTAAATAAGAATGCTATCATTAACAACAGATAACGACAGAGGGAGTCAATGTTGATGAATACTAAAATAATCATGCTGCAAGGCGCCATGGATTTGGAAACCGAACTGCTTATCGCTTCCTTGGAGCAACCACAGGAATATTTACTGGGAAAGTGGCGCTTTGTGGAAGGAATCTATAAAGATAAGCCTCTGGTAATCGCGGCCACTTCCATTGGCTCTGCCAATGCTGCAGCAGCTACCGCCTTAGGCATCGAGCATTTTCATCCTGCCGCTGTAATCAATCAAGGGACTGCAGGCGGTCATGATCCTGCCTTAAAAGCCTTTGATATCGTGTTAGGCAAACAGTCCTTTGACGTCAGTTCATATCGCACAGCCAAAGAGGAGCAAGCAGACTGGCAGCACATGGAACTGATGGGCGCTTATGCCTATGACCCGCAGGAAAAAACATTCCTGCCGCAATCTGTTTACTATTCCGGTGACCAGAAACTATTAGAAGCCGCACATAAAACAGCATCTGAGTATACTCGTGGAAAAGTAGTGAATGGCTGTTTTGCCAGCAGTAACACCTGGAACCGTCAAAAAGAACGCATCCGCTATCTGCATGAACAGTTCGGTTCCTCCTGTGAGGAAATGGAAGTCCATTCTGCCGCACAAATCTGCCAGCAATACAAAATTCCCTTCCTGGGTATCCGCATCATATCCAATACAGAATTTCAAGATGAGGAATTCCAGCCGGAATCGGCAAAAGCCTGCCAACAATTCGTACTGAAGGTTGTGCAAAACATCACATTGTAAAACAAGAACCTGCCATGGTTTTCGCCAAGGCAGGTTCTTATTATGTGCATGGGTAGTCACAGTTCAATAGATGTGATACTCTTTCCACGGTATTTGGTCCAGCCGGATGGATTTTAGGAATTCCACAATGTCCTTCCTCCCGTAGTAATGGGGTGTGCCACTGTTATCCTGACTCATAAGGATGATGGGCATATTGGGGAAGAACTGGGCCAGTTCGTGACGGGTCTGCACCATACGGGCAGTATACATGGTAACGGTTTGTTTCACTGCGATAATGGCAAAGGTCACTCCCTGTTCGATAATGACGGCTCCGTGTATGGTCATGGCGGGCACCTCCCGAAAACTATTGTTACTAATATTTTAGCAAAGAGCCTGCAAGGGGGCAAGGTTTTATGCTATACTAGAGGGTAATCGTTTTTCGTTTAGGAAGGAACTACTTATGGAAGCAGTTAACAATATAGACTTTGCCCATTTGCACGTCCATACGGAATTCAGTCTGTTGGACGGTGCCGCCCGCATCAAGGATTTGGTAGCACGGGCCAAAGAGCTGGGCATGAAACATCTGGCCATCACCGACCATGGCGTAATGTATGGCACCATTGACTTTTACAAGGAATGCAAGAAGCAGGGCATCAAACCCATTATCGGCTGTGAGGTCTACTTAGCGCCCGGCCCACGTCAAGAACGGCAGGATGTCAACGGTGTCCGCTACTACCATTTGATTTTGCTGGCGGAAAATCAAACGGGCTATAAGAATCTCGTCAAGCTCGTGTCGCTGGCCAATATTGAAGGCATGTACTACAAGCCCCGGGTGGATATGGAGCTGCTGCGCCAGTATCACGAGGGCATTATCTGCCTGTCCGCCTGTATCGCGGGCAATGTGCCTCAGGCCCTTATCCAGAACAACAAGGATAAAGCCGAACGGCTGATACAGGAATATATCGATATCTTCGGCAAGGACAATTACTTTCTGGAAATCCAAAATCACGGTCTGCCAGAGGAACGCACAGCTAATGCAGGCCTTATCGAACTGGCGGAAAAGTACGGCCTGGGCCTTGTGGCCACCAACGACAGCCATTATGTACGCCGCGAGGACAGTGAATTCCACGATATTCTGCTCTGCATTCAGATGAGCAAGACGGTGGATGACCCAGACCGCATGCGCTTCAACAGCGATGATTATTACTTGAAATCCTCCGAAGAAATGGCCGCCCTGTTCCCGGACCATCCCGAAGCCCTGAGCAATACCGTAAAGATTGCCGAGCGCTGTCAGGTGGATTTTGAGTTTGGCCATATCCAGTTGCCATATTATCCCATTCCCGAAGCCTATAAGGATGATGAAGCCTATTTGCGGGCCCTCTGTGAAAAGGCGCTGCCGTCCCGCTATCCGGAAGTCACCAAGGAAGTGCAGGAGCGTTTGGATTACGAGCTTTCCATCATCCACCGCATGGGGTATGACAGCTACTTCCTCATCGTTTGGGATTTTATCAATCACTCCCGTGAGCAGGGAATTTCTGTTGGCCCGGGCCGCGGCTCGGCAGCAGGCAGTATCGTCGCTTATCTGCTTGGCATCACGAACCTTGACCCCCTTAAATACGATTTGCTCTTTGAGCGCTTCCTGAATCCAGAACGCGTGACCATGCCGGATATTGATATCGACTTCTGCTATATCCGCCGTGAAGAGGTTATCGACTACGTAAAGGAGCGCTATGGTTATGACCATGTGGCCCAGATTGTCACCTTCGGTACCATGGCAGCCAAGGGAGCTGTCCGCGATGTGGGCCGTGCCCTGGGCATGAGCTATGCCCAGGTGGATACCATTGCCAAGCTGATTCCCAACGAACTAAAAATGACCTTAGACAAAGCCCTGAAGTCCTCCACGGAGTTCCGCAATCTTTACGAATCCTCGGAGGATGCGCATCGGCTTATCGACTTTGCCCGGAAGGTGGAAGGGCTGCCCCGTCATTCATCCACCCATGCAGCCGGCGTGGTTATTGCCAAACACCCGCTGACGGATTATCTGCCAGTTTCCGTATCCGAAGGTACTTTGGTGACGGAATTTGATAAGGACCACGTAGAGGAGCTGGGCCTCCTCAAAATGGACTTCTTGGGTCTGCGCACGCTGACGGTTATCAGTGACACCTTAAACAACATCAAAGCCACCCGCGGGGTAACTGTTGACATCAACGCCATCCCCTTGGAAGACGAACTGACCTCCAAGATGCTCTGCGAGGGGCGCACGGGGGCTGTGTTCCAGATGGAATCCTCGGGCATGACCAATCTCGTAAAGGATTTGGCCCCGAAGAACTTTGCGGATTTAATACCTACCGTAGCCCTGTACCGTCCGGGCCCTTTGGGCAGTGGCATGGTGGATGACTTTATCGGTGGCCGTCATGGGCGCAAGGAAGTCACCTATATGCACCCGCTCTTGGAGCCCATCCTCAAAGAAACCTTCGGCGTGGTGCTCTATCAGGAACAGGTTATGCAGATTGTGCAGGTATTGGCGGGCTTCTCGTTGGGCCAGGCCGACCTCCTACGTCGCGCCATGGGGAAGAAGAAGCACGAAATCCTGATGGCCCAGAAGGAGAATTTCCTCAAGGGCTGCGCGTCCAACAATATCGACGCCGACTTGGCTAACACCATCTTCGACCTTCTGACGCACTTTGCCGATTACGGCTTCAATAAGTCCCATAGTGCTGCCTATGCACTCGTAGCTTGGCAAACAGCTTATCTCAAAGCCCATTATCCCGCGGAGTTCATGGCGGCCATGCTCACGAGCGTCATGGACAACGCAGCCAAGGTGCCGGTCTATATCGAGCAGGCACACCGCATGGGCATTAAGATACTGCCGCCGGACATCAACGCCAGCAACATCATGTTCAGCGTAGATAAAGGGGATATCCGCTTTGGTTTGGCGGCGGTGCGCAACGTAGGAGACGCCGCCATTAAGGCCATCATGTCCGCGCGGCAAAAAGATGGCGACTTTAAGTCCCTGCTGGATTTCTGTACCCGCCTCGATATGGGCACGGTCAACAAGCGAGTCATTGAAAGCCTGATTAAATGCGGAGCCTTTGACTCGCTGGGCAATAAGCGCAGTCAGCTCCTCTCCGTGCTCGACAAGGTAACAGGGGAGGCCCAGAGGCGGCAGAAGGACTTTGCCCATGGCCAGCTCGGACTCTTCGGTGACTTTATGCAGGATGACGCGGCGGATATGCAGCTGCCGGACGTTGAGGAAGTTCCCAAACTCACCATGCTGGGCTGGGAAAAGGAAAACACCGGTTTTTACATCACAGGACATCCCTTGGACGAATACAAGGACCGAATCGGTCATCTGCCGGGCATTGAAACCCTGCAGGGAAGCGTCAAGGATAAGCAGGTGGTCCGCATTGCCGGGCTGATTACGGAAAGCAAGCGCATCACCACGAAGAAGGGCGATACCATGTGCTTTACCACCGTGGAAGATTACACGGAACAGCTCGAAGTCACCATCTTCCCCCGCACTTTTTTGCAGTATATGAATCTGCTGATACCGGACACCCCGGTTGTCATGCAGGGCAAGGTTGACCTGCGGGATGATGAAGTCAAACTGCTGGCCGACAAAATCTGGCCTGCAAAAGAATACCAGCCGGAGTATTATCTGATGCCCGCAGCGGAGGGCGGCGAGCAACTCCTCAAGGAATTGAAGGAGCTCATGGCCAAACACCACGGCGACCATGTTGTCTATCTCTATCGCGGCAGCTGGCAAAAACTCAGCGAAAGCTATTGGCTGGACAATGCGCCGGAAACCCTGACCGAGTTGGAAGCTCTTTTAGGGCCTAAAGGCGTAAAAAAACGCTGACCATATAACCCCATAATAAAGACCGATTGACATGTCAACCGGTCTTTTATTATGCCCTGCCTCCTTTATAATGGCAGGAAATAAATGGATTTTCGGCGAAATAATAAGCAAATATTTTGCGAGGGGGTCTTTTGATGTCCAATACGTTTTTAGCAGAACAGGATAAATTTAATCATACAGAGAGCAGTTTTCCCTTTGTTCCGGTTTCCGTCCAAATCCATCAGCAGGCGTTGAAAACGCCGGATAAAATAGCCGTGATTTCTGCAGGCCGCAAAATGTCCTATGGCGAGCTCGATATGCAATCAAGCCGCGTGGCCAATTTTTTGCTGCAAAAAATCAATCACCTGGAAAAGAGCAAGGATATTATCATTGGGGTGGCACTGGCACGCTCTGAATATGCCTATGTGGCAGAGCAGGGCATCTTAAAAGCCGGTGCGGCCTTTCTTCCTTTTGTGACTTCCTACCCGGATGAACGCATTAACTTTTGCCTGGCAGATGCCAATGCGCCGCTGCTGATTACTTCAGAGGCTTTGCGGCAAACAAGGAACTTCAACGGCGATTATGAGGTTATCACCATCGAAGAACTTTTGGCGAGTACGGATGTCTCTTATCCCGAAGCCGTAAACATTGCCCCGGATGATTTGGCCTATGTCATTTATACATCAGGTTCTACGGGAAAGCCCAAGGGCGTAATGATTGAACAGCACAGTCTGGCCAATTATGTACAGCGCGATGAAAAGTCCCTGGAAATCATGCACTATGTGCGCGAGGGACGCGTTTCCCTGGCTCTGGCAGCCTTTTCCTTTGACGTGTCAATCGTAGAGGAGTTTGTCCCCCTGACCAATGGCTGTACGGTATGTATTGCCACGGAGGAAGAAATCCATGACCCCTTCCTGCTGGCCAAGCTCATGCAAGAGTCGGGAGTAAACGGCATAACCTGTACGCCGACTTTTCTGCTTAGCATTTTGAACATCCCGGAATGTGCCGAAGCATTGAAAAATGTCGATTTTTATGATGTTGGTGCCGAGGCATTTCCCGCAGGGCTCTTTACCAAGCTCAGAAGCCTGCGTCAGGACAGTGTAATCATGAATGTCTATGGGCCGACGGAATGCACCATGGGCTGCTCCGCGGCCCTGATGGAAGAGGAAGGCGAAATCGTAGTCGGCGGGCCGATGGTGAATACCAAGTTTTATATCGTCGATCAGCAGGGAGAATTTCTGCCTGTGGGCGAAAAGGGCGAATTGATTATCTGCGGCGATTGTGTCGGCCGCGGCTATATCAATCTGCCGGACAGGACGGCCAAGGCCTTCTTTACCTGCAACGGCCTGCGGGCCTATCACAGCGGGGATTTGGCCTCGTGGACAGAGCAGGGAACCATACGCATTCATGGACGTATTGACAATCAGATTAAGCTGCGCGGCTTCCGCATTGAACTCGATGAAATTGAGAAAGTCATGGCAGAATTTCCCCAGGTGGATTCCTGTGCCGTTAAGGTTTTGAACCGTTCCGGGAAATCGGATTATCTGGCCGGCTACTTCACGGCAGCTCCTGATACCAATCCGCAGATACAGGATATTACCGATTTCATGAAGAACCGCCTCCCCGAGTACATGATTCCGGCCGTCATGCTGCATGTAGACAGTATGCCGCAGACGGTAAATGGCAAAATCGACCGCAAGCAGCTACCCTATATTGCACCTGTTCAGAGTACGGAAAATTATGTAGCTCCCCGAAATGAGAGTGAAGCGTATATTTGCAAGACTTTTGCTGAGGTACTGCATCTGGATGAAGGAACCGTCAGCGTGGAGGATGATTTCTTCCAATTGGGCGGCGACTCGCTTTCCAGCATGGTGCTGGTTTCCCATTTGATGGACAAGGGCATTTCCAGTGCAGATGTGTTCTCGCTAAGAACGGTGGAGCGCTTGGCGGCTCTGCTCGATGAACGCAGCAATGCCGAATCACTGGATGCCATAGACGATTACGAGCGCCAGCAGCCGCACAAACTTTCTCCCATGCAGTTGGAGATGGTGGACAATCAGATGATGATGCCGCGGACTACCATGTTCAACAATATGTCCTATTTCTTCCGCTTTTCCCGGAACATCGATTCCCAGAAACTGCAGCAGGCGGTTATTGCGGCCATCCATAATCATCCAGCTCTGGCCATGAAGATTATTTTCGATGATGACAATGACATGGTGCAGGTCTATTCGCCGGAAAGTCTGCCGGAAGTCAAAATCGAATATATGTCGGATTTGGAAATCATCAAATTATCCCACGAGCTGATAAAGCCCTTTAAGGTATTTAATGCGCCGCTGCTAAACGTGCGCATGTTTAAGTCAGACCGCTACACCTATTTGTTCTTCGACGTGCATCATCTGGCCATGGATGGTTCGTCCCTCAGTATCGTTCTGGCAGATATTATGCGGGCATATAATGGAGAAGATTTACCGCGGGATTATTATTGTGCTTATTTGGCCAATGAAGAAAAAATACGCGAGTCCCCTCAATATGAAGAAGATAAGGCGTATTTTCAAACGACCTATGGCGGTTATGATTGGTGCAAGATTCCGGAACCGGACAAAGACGATACCTACCATCTGGAGGCAGAACAGCGCAAAGTCCAGCTTCCCTTTGACGAAGTGGATTTGGCCGAAACCGAGAAGCGGCTGCACACATCCCGAAGCGTTATTGCCATCGCCGCGGCGATTCAGGCCCTGCATGAGTTTTCCGGGAAAAACGATATTATGACCAACTGGATTTTCAATAACCGTTTGGGCAGCTATGCGGCCAATTCCGTAGGCATGCTGATTAAAAATCTTCCGGTAGGCATACATATGGACAAGATAGACAGCACCAGCGCTCTTTTGGCCGAGGTAAAACGGCAGGTGACCGATGGGATTGCCCATTCCAGCTATGATTATTTCGTAGCCAACGACCAGCCCTTCCTGGATGACCCGATGGAGGTTAACTACCAGTTGAACATTAACGCAGATGAACTGGGTGAACTTCGGCCTTTCTATCTGCCCTTGCCCAATCCTTATTCTGCTCCTGGGGCCAGATTGGAACTGGAATTTCTGGAGAATGACAACAATTCCGGCTGCTTTGAATCGGAATTTGAATGGGCGGGGAATTTATTCTCCCGGAAAAAGATACGCGCCTTCCAGAATCTCTATATCGAAAAATTCATTAGCATTATCTTTGGTTAGAGGCACAGGGTTATGAACATCAAGTTATCGGACCATTTTACTTATCAAAAACTGCTTCTCTTTGCTGCTCCGACCATAGGTACCGTGATGATTGCCATCACCTATGATGTGATTGACGGCTATTTTGTTTCCAACTATATCGGCAAGACAGCATTTGCTGCGGTTAATCTCATTTATCCGTTTCAACTATTGCTTTCCATTGTGGGCTATATGTTCGGCACGGGCGGCAGTGCGCTGATTGCCTCAAAATTAGGCAACCAGGAACCGGAACGGGCAAACCAGCTCTTTACCATGATAATCAAGACAGCTCTCTATTTAGGTATCGCTTTGGCTGTAGTCGGCTTTATCTTCCTGCCTGACATTGCCGTCCTAATTGGTGCTACACCTGATATCATGGTTTATGGCCTGCCCTATGGACGAACATTGTTCCTTTTCCTGCCCGTCATGATTGTCGGCTATGCATTCCAAAGCATATTAATTACGGCAGAAAAACCACAGTTGGGCTTATATTTGTCGCTGGCCAATATGTTCAGCAATCTCATATTCGACTATCTCTTTATTGTGGCCTTTGACTGGGGAATGGTGGGCGCAGCTGCAGCCACGGGAATTGGAGCCTGCCTGAATGGGATTATTCCCTGGGTTTACTTTTCACGCCTCAATTCCAGCAGCCTGCAGTTCCAGCCATATAAACTAGAACTACAGCCGCTGTTAGCAGCATGCAGCAATGGCCTGTCGGAAATGGTCGATGATATGTCCTATTCGTTGATTTTTGTCTTTTACAATATCCAGTTATTGCGTTTTCTCGGCGAAGATGGTGTAGCGGCCTTTGGCGTAGTGATATTCATTGAAGGGATTTTCGCTGCCGTCTTTACCGGATTGGCCTTGGAGGCCAATTCAGTCGTTGGCTATCATTTTGGAGCAAAGAACTATCCAGAACTAAAAAGCCTGTTAAAAAAAGGAATCGTGCTCAATCTGTCGTTTGGCTTGCTCATGTTCTTTACAGCCCGTTGGACAGCCTCTTATATCGCAGAGCTTTATGTAGGCTATGATACGGCAGTCTGTACGCTGGCAGAACATGCCTTGTCTGTCTTTGCCTTCGCCTTTATCTTTCAGGGCTTTAACGTCTATGCCTCGGCTTACTTCACGGGCCTCAACAATGGCAAAATCTCCGGGATTATTGCGCTCATGCGCTCCTTTGTTATTCAGACACTGGCAATATTCGGCCTCCCGCTGTTTATGGGGGCAGAGGGCTTATGGATATCCCAGGCGACAGCGGAATTTCTATCCGTCTTTTTGGCAGCAGGCCTGCTGTACAGATACCGCAAGGATTACTGCGGGGACAGTTTGAAATAATATGGTGGTTTTATATGGCAGGAGGTGCTGGCATGAAAAAGGTGCGGATAACGGTTGTGCGGAAGGCATGCTACCCGGATTTGATGAAAAAATATGAAAATCCCATAGAGCATGCCTGTGACATAGAGGAAGGCACTGTGTTCATCGCCAATGGCTGGCAAAGACCGGAGGGATTGTGCGAAAGTGCCTGGGAGACCATGTCGCCATTCGTCATGGGGCTGGCACATGGTGCAGAGAACTTCTACGATGGTTGGATGAAAAATCCTCGGTCAGCTATGATTTCCTGCAATGATGGGTTCCGTCCGGTAAGTTTTCTGCTAGAGGTGGTGGATTAGGATGACGGACCGCGGTTGCAATGGTGTGGCTTATAATAGCAATGGCGCATAGGGAAAGAATGGCACGGGCAAAGTCCCGTGCCAAATGACAGGTAATGACCATGATTTTTGCTTTACTCTGTGATGGTGGTATGATATAGTAAAAGTAGGGATTTTCCTACTTTATACAGGAGGGATTCATTATGATGGCGGTAAATGTGCCGGATACTTTTATAGATAATGCTAAAGTAATGGCAAAGGGACAGGTGACTATTCCTAAGGATGTAAGAAATGTATTGGGGCTAGATAGTGGAAGTAGGGTAACTTTTATTGTTGAAAATGGTTCTGTTCGCATGGTTAATTCTGCTATATACGCCATGCAGATGCTGCAGAACGAAATGTCAGACGAAGCTGAAAGAACTGGGTTGGTTACCGATGAGGCAGTCAATAATCTGGTAAAAGATATACGCAGCGAGGGAGAATAAGGAAAGATGCGTATACTGATTGACACCAACATACTGATTTCTGCAATATTAGGGAATGGAACTCCTTTTCAAGCTTATGTAAAGGCAGTGTCCTATCCTAACTCAGGAGTGGTGTGTACCCAAAATATAGATGAACTTCGGCGCATCTTCAACAGAAAGTTCCCTAAGAAGATATCTGCAATGGAGCAATTTTTGGCAATGGCTCTTTCCGTCATAGAGGTAGTACAAGTGCCGGATGAGTTGACAGAAGAGGAAAAGTCAATTCGAGATGTAAATGACAGGGGCATTATGAGAGCTGCTGTGGCATCGCGAGTGGATGTTATACTGACTGGAGATAAAGATTTCCTAGAATCGGGAATAAGCATTCCGAAAATAATGACAGCAGCAGATTTTCTAATGATGGAAAATAATAACTCCGTTTGATTGCGTCAAATAAAATATCAATGACAACTTCATAACCGAATTGATACAAGCAAGCAGAGAGAAAAACACCTCGAAACCCGATGAAATAAGGGGCTTCGAGGTGTTTTTGCATTGTGGGGAAGTTGCATAGGCAGAAGGGGGAAAGGATATAGGCAGGGATTTGTGGTGTTGCGGCTCCGAAGGGGGTGCAAACAGGAGGACGGTGTTTGCAGGGTGTGCAACTTTAAAGTGCCATGACAGACAAGGATAGGAAAGTAATTGTTCAACTTAGAGAAAATGGGCTGGGGTATGGCAGAATTGCCCGCCTGTTGGGGATACCGCTTAGTACGGTCAAGTCCTACTGTCGCAGGAATAATTTGCTTGGCAGAGCAGGGGGGGATGTCTGCATGCAGTGTGGTAACCACCTTGAGCAGGTGCTACGCAGAAAGAAGAAAAAATTTTGCTCGGATGGCTGCCGGATAAGGTGGTGGAACCATCATATGCATCTGATGAAGGCCAATGCCGTATGCGTTCACTGCGGTAAAGAATTTCATGGCAGGTCAGGACGTAAGTATTGTTCACATCGTTGCTATATTGCAGAAAGGTTCGGTGGGAAAGATGACTCGGAGAATGTTACGGCGTGAAGCTCGCTATCAAGTGATAATGGTGGTGCTAAGGTCATTTCTGCGGCAGAGGCATAAACAAGCGAGAATACAGAATGGCTGAGACTACGATGATTAAGAAGTATAGGCCGGCTTCAGGGACGCTGTTTTCTGACCTTGTGCTGATTTAATGCCAGTACGCGAACAGTGTAAAATAGCCAGAATAGCAGGATTTGCGGTGGCATTAGCGAATTTTGATAAAAGTAGAAGATTTGGCTGAGAATGAGGGAGTAACTGCTATAAAGCTTACAAAATAGATTCTTCCCCATTCCAAACCTATATGATATGCTTAAGAACCGCCTTTACAGTCGGATAAAGGGCGAGATGTCGCAGAAGGAGCAGGTCGAGGAGTTCTATGCAGACAAGCAGGATACCAACTCGCCGTGGGAGACGGATAAGGTGTTGCTGGACTTGAAGATGAAGTGAGGACTGGGTCATCTGGAGGGAAATCTTGTCTGATGCGTATTTACGTTGATGCTGACGCCTGCCCTGTAGTGAAAGAGACGGAGCAGGTGGCGAAAAAAGCCAGACAATCAAAGAAGAAAGTGCATCTGAAAGGCCCAGATAAGCGCACGAGGGCAGATAATGAGAAGTTTGCAGATGGGCTGGCTCGTCTGTTGGAGATAGCGAGGAATAGCGATGGATTGGCTTAAACTGGAAATATACATACCAGAATCACATTTTTCTATGTTGCAAAGTGCGTTGCAATCAGTTGATGCCGGGCATATTGGCAAATACGACAGTTGCTTGTCTTACTCTCGTGTCAAGGGTACATGGAGACCACTTCGGGGAGCCAGCCCGTATAATGGAACTGAAGGCACAGTGAGTGAGGCAGAGGAGCTCAAGGTAGAGGTCAATATCAGCAGCGACAAGCTGAACAGCACCTTACGGGCTATAAGAACTATCCATCCCTATGAAGAGCCCGTCATAAATGTCATCCCACTTTGTGCGACTAGGGAGGAAGCGTTGATGGAAGAGATGAAAGAAAATCAGGAGCAGCGGCGATTGCTCGGTGCCAAGTATCGCAGGGCTATTCCGCAGAGTGGAGAAGTGTGGTACCACTTCAAGAATAACGAGTATAAGATTGTGGCCTGCCCTGTCACGCACACAGAGTCGCAGGAGATTTACTGCGTGTATCAGGCGCTTTATGGTAACTACGGTATATACTGCCGGCCACTTGATATGTTCATGAGCGAGGTTGATTACGAGAAATACCCGCAGGCAGGGCAGAAATATCGGTTTGAGAAAAAATGACTGTACCATGATGGAGGTGCCAGACAATGAGCAAGATTGATGAGTTGGCGAGAATTATGGCCACCAGTTTCCATATGGTATTCTTTGGCGGTGCCGGTATGTCCACCGAGTCAGGCATACCCGACTTTCGCAGTGCTGACGGTATATACAACCAAAAACTTAACCGAGAGTTCAGCCCGGAAGAAATGGTATCTCATACCTTTCTGTGTGACCACCCACATGATTTTTTTGACTTTTTCTTTGCCAAGATGGTATTTCTTGATGCCAAGCCCAATTTAGGGCATTATGCTTTGGCTGAGTTGGAAAGCAAAGGAAAGCTGCTGGCAGTGGTCACTCAAAATATAGATGGTCTTCATCAAAGCGCTGGTAGTGAAAGTGTGTGTGAACTTCATGGCTCAATTATGCACTGGCATTGTATGGACTGCGGCAGGCAATATACACTGGAATATGCCCTGCAAAACCAACCGGTTCCTATTTGTAAAGACTGTAGCGGCATCGTGCGGCCAGATGTGGTTTTATATGAAGAAGCACTCAATGAACTGGTAATCGAAGCCGCTGTGCGGGCAATTCGCAAGGCTGATACGCTTATTGTAGGCGGCACTTCGTTGGCTGTGTATCCAGCGGCAGGTCTATTGGATTATTTTCGGGGCGATAATCTGGTGGTTATCAATAAAACTGCTACCAAGGCAGATATGAGTGCTAATCTGGTCATTCGGGAACCAATAGGCAAGGTGCTGAGTGCAGCGGTTAGGAAAAACGGAGGTGCGGTATGACCGTAATCAGAACTGAGTTAGGAGACATTACAGCAAAGCATTATGCCGATGCCATTGTCAATGCCGCCAATGAGAGCCTGCTTGGCGGCGGTGGCGTGGATGGAGCAATACATCGAGTCGCTGGGCCGGAACTTTTAGCAGAGTGCCGAACGCTTGGTGGCTGCAAGACAGGGCAGGCGAAAATTACTAAAGCGTATAAGCTACCTTGCGATCATGTCATCCATACTGTGGGGCCGGTATGGCATGGCGGAAAACACGGTGAAGCAGAACTACTGGCTGACTGCTATCGTCACTCACTGGAGATTGCCATAGAGAGAGGGATCCGCAGCGTGGCTTTTCCATCAATATCGACGGGGGTGTACGCCTATCCCGTGCAACAGGCAGCGGAGATTGCCATTGGGGCGGTCAGAGAAGTCGTAAAGGAGTACCCTAAGGCATTTGACGAAATTCTGTGGGTATTGTTCGATGAGCGGACAAAGCTGGTGTATGATGGAGCGTTACAGAAATGCTGACACCAAAGTATATCAACAGCTTGACGGAGGAAGAATAGGGTAGCAGGTGGCACGGGCAAAGTCCCGTGCCAATTTTCTTGTCTTAACTTCTTATTTTATGGTAAAATGATTGTTATGTGATTAACAAGATTAATGGAGTGTATGTTTTTGAGACGAAGAATCGCCTGTAAAGCAGTCACAGCGTTCATGCTGGGGGCTGCTGGTTTTATGATAAATTTGCCGCAGAGTCCGTCTGCTTTTGCCGAAGTGCAGGATAAGGTCTACGTTCAGCCGGAGAGGCCGAATATTCCGGGACTTGTGGTAAGTCCTGCCGACCCCTTGCAAAAGCTGACGGCCCGTTCCGCTATCGTAATGGATACAGTAACGGGACAGATTCTCTACGAGCGGGATATTGATGCCCGCCGTTATCCGGCCAGCACCACGAAGATGATGACCTTGATTGTGGCCCTGGAGCATGGCAAGTTGGACGATATCGTTACCGTCAGCAAGAATGCCGAAGGGGTGGAAGGTTCTACGCTCTGGCTGGTGCAAGGCGATAAAATTCCTCTGGGCGAGCTTCTGACCGGCATGATGATGCATTCCGGCAATGATGCCACTGTCGCTGTAGCTGAGCATATCGCAGGCAGCGTGCCCGCCTTTGTGCGCATGATGAATGACAAGGCCGAGGAGCTTGGGGCTAACAGCACCCATTTCATGAACCCCAACGGCCTGCCGGATGAAAAGCATTACACCACGGCCTATGATTTGGCCAAAATCGCCGCCTACGGCTACAGCCTGCCGCATTTCGAGGAAATCGTGGGCAAGCAGGAAGCGCTCTATGACTGGGTAAAAGACCCGGCCAAGAAACTGCGCAATGAGAATCAGATGCTCTGGCTCTATCGCGGGGCTAACGGCGTCAAGACAGGCTACACGGATGCCGCAGGCCGCTGCCTGGTATCCGCCGCCCGCCGCGACGGTATGCAGCTCGTAGCGGTGGTGCTGGACAGCTACTATATGTGGAACGATTCCATTGCCCTGCTCGACTACGGCTTCCAGAATGCCCATCCCAAGACTTTGGTCAAGAAGGGCGAAGTGGTGGCAAAAGTAGATGTTGCCGATGGCCGCCATGATGAATTGGAACTTGTCGCCGCTGAATCCTTGGTCGCCGTGGAAAAGACCGGCGAAACAGCCAAGGTGGAGCGCAAGGTGGAAGTACCGCACGAAGTTGCCGCCCCGATAAAAAAGGGCGATGTCATCGGCAAGGTAATCTGCTACTATGACGGCAAAGCCCAAGGTTCCATCTATCTTTTGGCCGCTCAGGATGTGGAATATTATTCCTTCTGGGACAATCTCTTAAAAACGCTGCGTGATTTCTGGAAAGGACTGTTCTGATGGAAGAACGCTTGCAAAAAATCATTGCCAAGGCGGGAATTGCTTCCCGGCGGGCGGCAGAGGGGCTTATTCTTGCAAGACGAGTAACTGTTGACGGCAAGACCATCACCGAGCTGGGGGGCAAGTACGACAGCAGCCGCCAGCACATCTGCGTGGACGGCAAGCCCCTGACCTTTGCCGAGGAAAAAGTCTACTTCCTGCTCAATAAACCCAAAGGCTATCTTTCCACGGCCAAGGACGAGCGCGGGCGGCGCACAGTACTGGACTTATTGCCCGAGGTCAAAGAGCGGGTCTATCCCTTGGGGCGTCTCGACAACAACACGGAAGGGCTGCTCCTAATTTCCAATGACGGCAATCTGATGAATGGCCTGTTGCATCCCCGCTACAAGGTCAATAAGACCTATATCGCCAGAGTCACGCCGATTCCCACAGAAAATGCTTTGGACAAATTACGCCAGGGCATTCAGCTCGAAGACGGGCTCACGGCTCCGGCTGTAGTAAAGCTATTGGACACCGCCGAGGATGACGCCAAGGTGGAAATCACCATTCATGAGGGCCGCAACCGGCAGGTGCGCCGGATGTTTGCCGCCATTGGCTCCGATGTACGGGCCTTGAAGCGGGTGAAATTTGCGGATCTGACCTTGGCAGGCGTCAAGCGTGGTCATTACCGCCCTTTGACCGCTGAAGAAGTTGCAGAACTCTATCGTATAGCAGGTTTAGAACAATCATGAAAAAAATCATTGTAATCGGTGCCGGCCCCGCAGGCATGATGGCAGCCATCAAGGCGGCGGAGAACGGCGCTGATGTTACCATACTCGAAAAAATGAAGCGCCCCGGCAAGAAGATGCTGATTACTGGCAAGGGCCGCTGCAATATCACCAATGCCGCCACCGTGCCCGAAATCATCAAAAATATCCACGGCAACGGCAAATTTCTCAACAGCTCCATGCGGGCCTATGACAATGAGGATGTTATCTACTTCTTCGAGTCGCAGGGCGTACCGACCAAGGTGGAACGCGGCCAGCGTGTGTTTCCCGTCAGCGACAAGGCCCAGGATGTCGTGGATGCCATGGTGCATAAACTCCATGAACTCGATGTCAAAATCGAAACCGACAGCCCGGTCAGCGAAATTCTCGCCCAGGACGGGGAAGTAAAGGCTGTGAAATTGCAGAGCGGTGCCAGCTTCAAAGCCGATGCCGTAATCCTCTGCACCGGCGGGGCATCTTACCCCGGCACCGGCTCCACAGGCGACGGCTATAAGATGGCGCAGAAACTCGGCCATACGCTGGTGGATATCCACCCGTCGCTGGTTCCTCTGGAAACCGAGGAAGATTGGGTAAAATCCGTACAGGGCCTATCCCTGCGCAATGTAAAGGCCACGCTCTTGGTAGACGGCGAGAAAAAGACGGATATGTTCGGGGAAATGATGTTTACCCATTTCGGCGTAACCGGCCCCATCATCCTTTCCCTAAGCCGGGCAGCTACCGAGGCACTAGCCAATGATTCCTTTGTGGAACTTGAGCTCAACTTAAAACCCGCGCTAGCCGAAGATGTGCTGGATGCCCGCCTGCAGCGGGATTTTACCAAGTATCAGCGCAAGCAGCTGGGCAATGCCATGGTGGATTTACTGCCGCATAAGCTCATCGAGCCGGTGCTCGATGCGGCGTTCCTCGAAATGGATAAGCCTGTGCATCAGATAACGGTGGAAGAACGCCATCGTTTGGGACAGACTTTGCAGCATTTGCCGCTGACCATCACGAAAGCAAGGCCGATTGCCGAAGCCATTGTGACGGCAGGCGGGATTTCCGTCAAGGAAATCAATCCCAAGACCATGGAGTCCAAACTCGTCAAAGGCTTGTACTTTGCCGGCGAAGTGGTGGATGTGGACGCTTATACCGGCGGCTACAATCTGCAAGCGGCCTTTTCCATGGGCGCAGCCGCTGGCAACTGGAGTGTGTGGAACGATTAATCATATATACCTATAAAACAAAGGGGTTGTCTGAATGGAAAAAATCCAGATTGAAAAAGCCCGTCAGGGCCTGCAAGGCGAAATCGTAATACCCGGTGACAAGTCCATTTCCCATCGCAGTGTCATGTTCTCTGCCCTTGGGGATACGCCGGTGCGCATCAAGAACTTCCTGCACGCACAGGACTGCATGTCCACCGCAGCCTGCATGGAAGCACTCGGTGCAAAAGTCGAATTCATCAGCGACACGGAGCTTATCGTCACGGGTAATGGCCTGCATGGACTCAAGGAACCGGCAACCATTCTGGATGCGGGCAACTCCGGCACAACCCTGCGCCTCTTGATGGGTATTTTGGCCGCCCAGCCCTTTCTTTCCACCTTCACGGGGGATGCTTCCCTGCACAAGCGCCCCATGGGCCGGGTAATCAAGCCGCTCTCCCAGATGGGCGCACAGATTTACGGCCGCGAAAACAATGCGAAACTGCCCATCACCGTAGTACCTGCCCAGGAAAAACTTCACGGCATGCACTACGACAGCCCGGTTGCCAGTGCGCAGGTAAAATCGGCTATTTTGCTGGCCGGCATGTTTGCCGAGGGCGAAACGACGGTCAAGGAACCCTTTGTCTCTCGTGACCATACGGAACAGATGCTCGCGGCCTTCGGTGTGCAGCTCAAGCGCGAAGGCACGGCTGTAACCATCCAGCCCGTAGAAAAATTCACGGCACCGCAGGAAATCGAAGTGCCCGGCGATATCAGTTCTGCCGCCTATTGGCTCGTAGCTGGCAGCATCGTGCCCGGCAGCAAACTGCTCTTAAAGAACGTGGGCATCAATCCCACCCGCACAGGTATTCTCGATGTACTCAAGGACATGGGCGCCAAGATTACCCTGCAGAATGAACGCACAAGCGGCGGGGAAGCCGCAGCGGATATGCTGGTGGAATACAGCGACCTCAAGGGCGTGACTTTCGGTGCTGAAATCATGCCGCGCCTGATTGACGAAATCCCCATTATCGCCGTGGCGGCCCTTTGTGCCCAAGGCGATACCGTGATTACAGGAGCAGGCGAACTGCGCGTCAAGGAAACCGACCGCCTCATGGCCATTGCCAAGGAATTCAACAAGCTGGCACCTGGCGCTGTAGAAGAACGCGAGGACGGCCTTGTGATTCATGGCGGTGCCAAACTGCAAAATGCAACGGCCTTTTCCTATGACGACCACCGCATTGCCATGTCCCTAGCCATCCTCGGCACCGTGGGCGCTGGCGTGGAGATTCAAAATCCCCAGTGCGTCAATATCTCGTATCCCGAATTTTATCAGACTTTGGAGGAAATACAGTAATGAAGAATTTAGTAGTAGCAATCGACGGCCCTGCCGGAGCAGGCAAAAGCACCGTGGCTCAGTTAGCCGCCAAGAAACTCGGCTATACCTATATCGATACCGGCGCCATGTACCGTGCCGTAGCCTGGAAAACCCTGCAGCAGAAGAAGGACGTCACCGACGAGCTGATTCTCGAAGTGGTCAAGGATATTGATGTAGACCTGCAGTACAAGGACGGCAAAACCACCGTTGCCGTAGACGGCACCGATGTGACGGGCGAAATCCGCACGCCGGAAGTCAGCGCTATCGTGTCCCAGGTCGCTGCCCTTGGCCCTGTCCGCGAAAAGATGGTAGACCTGCAGCGCAAGATGGGTGAGCGGGGCAGCGTGCTCATGGATGGCCGTGATATCGCCACCAACGTCCTGCCCAATGCAGATGTCAAGATTTTCCTGACTGCCTCCATTGAAGAACGCGCCCGCCGCCGCCACAAAGAGCTCACGGAAAAAGGCTATACCATCGACATGGAACAGATGAAAGCCGATATCGCCGCCCGCGACAAAGCCGACAGCGAACGCGAAATCAGCCCGCTGGTACAGGCTGAAGATGCCACGCTGCTCGACACCACGGGCCTGTCCATTGACGAAGTAGTAGAGCGCATCCTCTCCATGTGCAAATAAGAGGTGCATCATGTTATATAGTCTGTTACAGCTGATTTTCAGCATTTTCTTCAAACTCTTTTTCCGCGCCGAAATCTACGGCCGGGAGAATATGCCAAAAGACGGCGCCGTGATTCTGGCCGCCAACCACATGAGCAACTGGGATCCGCCTTTTGTCGCCACCTTCCTGCACCGCCCGGTAAGCTATATGGCCAAGATTGAACTCTTCAAGAATCCCATCTTTGGCCGGGCCATTACCGCCTGCCATGCCTTTCCCGTAAAGCGGGGAGCTGCTGACCGTGGCGCCATAAAAGCCGCCATGCAGGTGCTCAAAGAGGGCCGCTGCCTCGGCCTGTTCCCGGAAGGCACCCGCAGCCGTACCGGAAAACTCGGCAAAGCCGAAGCCGGTGTCGGTCTTATCGCCGCCATGAGCAAAGCGCCCATCGTGCCGGCTGCCATCATCGGCACCGATAAGATTTTTGCGGGTGGAGAACATTTCCCGAAGCTCAAGGTTATCTACGGCGAACCCATGAAGTTTGAAGGCAACCATAAAGACAAAGAAGCTCTGGAAGCATTTTCCCAGAGCATTATGGATAAAATCGCCGCCATGAAAGCTGAATATCAGGATTAACGAATATGAGGTGAGACACATGATTTTGCAGGTTACCGTCACGGAATATCTTCCTACCAATGTTTACTTCTACATTGACGAGGAAAGCAAGCATGGCTTCATTATCGACCCAGGCGCCGAAGCCGCCAAACTCAAAAAAGTTGCGGAAGATAGGGGCTTTGTCATTGAAAAAATCCTGCTGACCCACGGCCACTTCGACCATATCGCTGCAGTAAACGAATTGCAGGCAGCCTGGGGCGCCGAGGTCATTATGCAGGAGAACGGCAAGAACTACGCAGAAAATCCCGACTGGAATCTTTCGAGCCAGCTGCGGAAGGAAATCATCCTCCATGATGTCACGTACCTGCCTCACAACGCCTTAATCACCTTAAAGGACAATCCTGACCACAAGCTGCAGCTCATCCATTGTCCCGGCCATACCTCCGACGGCTGTGCCTTCTACAGCGAAAAGGACGGCATCGCCTTTGTAGGGGATTGTGTCTTCCGCGAAAGCTACGGCCGCACCGATTTGCCCGGCGGGGATGAAGAAACCCTGCTGCGCCATATCACGGACCGCCTGCTGACCCTGCCGCCGGAAACCATCCTGCTGAGCGCTCACTCGGAAGAAACCACCGTGGAGCATGAACGCAAGATGCCCTGGTACGCCGGGCGCCTCAAATAAAGCAAAAATGACATCTGACTTGTCAAAAAAAGACCGGTCAGATGTCATTTTTATTTCGCCTGCTTGGCCTGCAGGGCGGCAATCTTACGCCGCAATTCGATTTCATTTAGGGCCATGAGAAACTCAATGCCATAAATGATAAAGCTGACAATAAACTTAAACCACACGAACAGGGCAAAGAGCCCAAAGAGGGAGCCATAGGCAATGCCCATGCTTGGAATGAGGGTCATGAACCAGCCGTAAATCCCCGTAACCGCCAGCCACAAGCAAGTGACCAGCAGAGCCGTGATTAATGCCTGCCGGAAGGGCGGCGTGTAGGAGTGGGGGGCAAAGATATAGAAGAAGGTCAGCCACACCACGAGCACCACAAACGGCAGGAAAACCCGCAGGAAATTCCATAGCCAGAGGAAAAAGGCGGGGAAGTGACTGCTTTCATTCAGATAATACACCAGTGAATTGCCAAAAACAGGCAGCCCCAAAGAAAGGAAAATCACCACCATGAGGCCAAAGGTAAAGATAATGCCCTTGGCATACACCAGAACATTGTGGCGGTTATCCCGCGCTATGTTTTCCGTCTGCGCATAATCCAGACTGTCCGTAGCCCGGGTCAGAATCACCAGCCCCTGCACAAAACTGTACAGGGAGAAAAGCCCCGTCACCCACATCCACAGGGAACTGCGGCTGGCCATAATGCGGGTAATGTCGCTCATCAACGGCCCCGCCATCCGCTCCGGCAGATAATGCGCTGCCACACCGTAAATGGCATCCACCTGCGCCGCCATGACAAACAGCATCAGATTGACCGTAAACACCAGAAAGGGCAGAAAGCCCAACAGGAAATAATACGTCGTTCCCGAAGCCATATCAAACCAGCTGGCAATGCGATGGTAATCCGTAAAGCGCTGATAGAAGAAGTAAAGCGTCTCCCAAAGAGGCGTAAGCCGCTTTAACAGGCTCTGCACCAATTTATCCATAACTCTTTCTCCTTGCCGATATCCATCATTTCCTATAAGTATTCGTCCTTCACCGCGCATTTTCCTATTTACACCCAAGGGAATATCCTGTATATTAAGAGCGGGATAAGTTTTAATCAATGAAAAGATGGAGAGGAAGAGTGAGCGCTTGATATCACTTAACAATGTTCACCATGCCATGCAGGCCTACCATGGGCCCATTAAGCAGCCGTCCTACAAAGAGGACGAGATTGAAGGCCTGAAGGCTCAGAAAAGCAAATTCGAGAACCAGATTACCGATTTGCAGGGCGATAACAACGAAGACAGCCAGACAAAGCTGGGCAGCGTGCAAAATGACCTGGCCAGCGTCGAGGACAAACTGGAGGATTTGAACCCAATTTCTACAGTAAAACCCTCTGAACCGGCTCCGCCGCCCAAAGAAGTTCCCAGCGACGAGGAAATGAACCGCCGCTTTGGCGCCGCCTATTCGGTGGAACTGAGCCATATCAAAACCTCCCGCATGGCAGAGGAATAATAAACTATAGGGAGTGTGGTTTCTCATGATAGATGGAAAGCAAAAAGCATTAGCACTGACGGCCCACATCGGCTATCTGTTCTTCGGTGTTGGCTATGTACTGGTGCCGCTGGGATTGTATTTGATTTACGATAAGCATGACGATTTTATCGCCGGACACGCCAAGCAGGCATTACTGGCCCAGGCAATCTTCGGTGTGATTAGTGCCATAGTCGCAGTGCTTACCATGCTGCTGGTCGGAGTGCTCCTCTGGCCGATAGTATTCCTGCTCGGCATCGTATGGTTCTGCTGCTCCATAATTGCCTGCTTCAAGGTGATTAACGAAAAGGAATACCACTATCCCTTGCTTGGGAAATTTTAACACGTTGTACAAAATAAAAATACCTGACAAGTCAATTGATTTGTTAGGTATTTTTATTTTGCAACTATATTTGGTTGCTAAAAATCATCAGAAATGATATACTTCATGTAAGGAGATAATATTTCATGGGAAAGAAAGATAAACTATTAGCACGCTTAAAGTCCAAGCCAAAAGATTTCACATTTGCAGAAACAGAAGCTTTGCTGGAATACTTAGGTTATGTACGAAATGACAAGGGAAGAACTAGCGGTTCACGTATTGCATTCAAAAATCCACAACATCGAACAATCATGCTGCACAAACCGCATCCACGCAAAGAGTTGTTAGAATATCAGGTAAAAGAATTGATTTCTACATTAAAAGAGGAGGGCTTACTGTGAATAATACTATGCGCTATAAGGGGTATGTGGGTTCTGTTGAGTTCTCAGAAAATGATGCTGTTTTTTATGGCAAGGTATTGGGCATACGCTCCTTAATCTCTTACGAAGGTGCAAATGCAACTGAACTAATTGCTGATTTTCACGGGGCAGTTGATGATTATTTAGCAATGTGCAAGGAAGATGGCATAGCACCTGAAACAGCGTATAAAGGCAGTTTTAATGTCCGCATCACACCGCAACTTCATGAAAAACTGGCTATTTGTGCTCAAAATCAGGGAATTAGTCTTAATAAACTAATAGAAAAAGCATTACAGGCTTACCAGCCAATAAATGCTGTCTCTTAATGATTTACGATAAGCATGACGATTTTATCGCCGGACACGCCAAGCAGGCATTGCTGGCCCAAGCAATCTTCGACGTAATTGGTGCCATAGTCGCAGTGCTTACCACCCTGCTAATCGGAGTGCTCCTCTAGCCGATAGTGTTCCTGCTCGGCATCGTATGGTTCTGCTGCTCCATAATCGCCTGCTTTAAGGTGATTAACGAAAAAGAATACCAGTATCCCTTATTGTGGCAATAACTAAGTAATATCTATATAAAAGCTTGGATAAAAATGTTGGAGGTATTCGCATGGATATACACATGGACGCTACATTAGGATTGAACTACCATAGCCCCCAGCAACAAGCACGAGTCATAACAGAAGTATGGGCGGCTGAAAATATGTACTGTGTCATGTGTGGCGAACCACACTTAGAACATTTGCAAAATAATAAGCCAGTAGCGGATTTATTTTGCCCAAACTGTCAAAATACGTTTGAGCTAAAAAGTCATAATGGTCATTATGGTTCCGTAATTGCCGATGGAGCCTATGAAACGATGATGGCCAGATTGATGGATGACAATAATCCGCATCTGTTTGTCATGGAATATCGACGGCCTGAGTATATAGTGGAAAATCTTTGGGTTATTCCCAGTTACTTTTTTACCACAGAAATTATTATCAAAAGAAAGCCTTTGCCCCCAACCGCTCGCCGTGCAGGCTGGACGGGCTGTAATATTGCTTGGAAGAATATTCCCACGCAAGGCAAAATTCCCGTCATTTTTCAGCAAGAAATCCTTGACCCTAACTTAGTACGTGAAAAGGTGTCCGCTACTACGGCATTGGCTACATCCAAAATTCAGACTAGAGGTTGGTTAATGGATGTGCTCTATTGTTTGGAGAAAATGGGCAAGGAATATTTTACACTTAGGGATGTATATGGATTTACGGATTATTTACAGGAACGGCATAAGGAAAACCACAATATCCAACCTAAAATCCGTCAGCAGTTGCAATTCTTACGAGATAAAGGTTTCGTAGAGTTTTTAAGCAGAGGTGAATATCGGCTAAAGAATATAGGATTAACCGCTTAGAGGTGTAAAAATTGAAATTTAACTTAACAATTCAAGAGATATATGAGAAAAAAGTGACGGTAGAAGCAGAAAATTGGCATGAAGCCTTAATGAAAACTATAAAGAAACATGATAAAGGTGAATTTATAATTGAAAATGATGATTTAAGGGAATGTAATGTCGATATTGAAGGTTGGCCTTATCAAATTTTTGATAAGTGGACGATTGAAGATGTAGAAAAATATGTTAATGACAATACTCGTTGGTCTGAACTAAATTTAACAGAAAGTGAAATGCGTCAAGCATTATATGTAATGAGTAAAGACAATGAAGCAAAGGGATTTAGCAAGGAAAAATTGGACAAAAGTTTAGCGATTGTGGTAAACAATAGGTAAGCCCCTAAATGTGTATGACAAAATCAACCATATTTATCTATAGTCACTCTGGTACAGAATTATGAGCAAGATACGAAAAATAAGGCCAATAAAAAAAACGGCCTCACAGAATCGCCTCTAAGGCCTGTGAAATGATTTTTGCATATCAAGTATCGTGTAAAGAGAAACAAAGGCTTAAATGGCCTGTTATTGCCTAAATGGTAATAACAGGCCATTTTTGACATGTCAACGTCCTAAAATCATGTCAGTCAATTTTCGGCGCCAATTTCTCCGTATGCCGGTTGGTCATTCGCTCGTGCACATGAGCATATCTGGCGGTCATCTTGGGGTCGGAATGGCGAAGCTGTTCCTGAACCAGACGGATGTCTTTGGTTTCGCTATAGAGGTTAGTGCCGCAGCTATGGCGGAGGATGTGGCAGGAATAGCCGGGATGTTTGAGATCGCAGCCGCGGAGGATGCGGTTCATGATGTCGCGGATGCCGTTGCGGCTGATGCGGCTGTAGTTGTGGCGATGGTCGGAAACAATGGTGGGGGTGAGGGTGCCATCTTTGGTGGGGCGGGGACGGGCTGCCAAGTAGCGTTCCAGAACGGTGAAGGTGGCATTGCAGGGGTAAACCATTCCCCCATGGCCTTTACCGCGAACGTTGATGGAGCGGTATTCCCAGTTGATATCTTCATCGCAGAGGCGGTGGACTTCGACGTTGCGGAAACCTTCCACGCCCATAAGGTAAATCATCAGCGTATCACGGTAACGAATGAACTCGTTGTCCTCATTAATGTGTTTGACATAGTCACACATTTTTTGAATCTGTTCGGATGAGTAAAAACGGAATTGTTCGTCCCAGCTGATTTTTTTCTCGGATTTGATATCGTCGCAGGGATTGGCCTTGATGAGGTCCATTTTACAGGCCGTATGGAAAAAGGCCCGGACAGCAGCCAGTTTGATGGCAATGGTATTTTCGGAATAGTTCTGGCTAAAGAGGTATTCCATATAGACGCGCATCTGGTAGTCCTGGATATCCAAGGGATGCCGCTGATTGGCAAAGCACCATTTGATAAAGGCATTGATATGGATGCAGTAATCCCGCATGGTATCCTGAGTCGGTCGGCCGCTGGCAATATAACGTGGCAGGAACTGCCAGTAGTAAGCCACAAAAAAATCCGGCGTGATGGCGGTCATGTCCAAATTATTTTTAACGGTCAGATTCGTTTCCTTAAAATCTTTGGGGATTGTCAGTTTATTATCAGCCATAAATACTCCTCTCCAGTTATCCACATCCAACTGTGTGTAATTTCCATTAACCACAGTTGGATAGATTTTAGAAAAGGTAGAGGGATTTTCCCCTACCTTCTCCTTATTTTGACATGTCAGATTTGACTTGTCAAATTTTTATTTTACAGCAAAACTTTGTGGCTGACATTTACGCGGCCCTTGTCGTCAATCTCAACGACTTTGACTTCGAGCTGGTCGCCAACCTGCACAACATCTTCCACATTTTCAACGCGGCGTTTCGCCAGCTGGGAGATATGGCACAGACCTTCTTTGCCAGGCAGCAGTTCTACAAAAGCGCCGAACTTCATCAAGCGCGTAACCTTACCGGTATAAACTTCGCCGACTTCAACTTCACGCACGATGTCTTCAATCATCTGGCGGGCTTTCTTCATGCCCTCTGCATCTGCGGAGAAAATGAAAATGTTGCCGTCTTCATGAATGTCAATCTGTACGCCCGTTGCATCGATGATGCCCTTAACCACTTTGCCGCCCGTACCGATAACGTCGCGAATCTTATCGACCTTGATGGTGATGGTTTCCACGCGCGGTGCATACGGAGACAGGTCATCGTTCGGCTTAGCAATGCAAGCCAGCATCTTGTCCAGGATGAACGCACGGCCGCGTTTTGCCTGCTGCAGTGCCGAGGACAGAATGTTACGGTCAATGCCGTCCACTTTGATATCCATCTGAATAGCCGTTACGCCTTTTTCCGTACCAGCTACCTTGAAGTCCATGTCGCCCAGAGCATCTTCCATGCCCTGAATATCGGTCAGGATGGTATAAGCATCCCCTTCTTTTACCAGACCCATAGCCACGCCGGAAACCGGACGCTTGATGGGAACACCGGCCTGCATCAGGGACAGCGTGCTGCCGCAAACGGAACCCATGGAGCTGGAGCCATTGGATTCAAGAATTTCCGAAACGAGACGAATCGTATACGGGAATTCATCCGTGGAAGGAATTACCGGCACCAGAGCGCGTTCTGCCAGAGCGCCATGACCGATTTCGCGGCGGCCCGGGCTGCGGATGGGTTTTGCTTCGCCGACGGAATAGCCGGGAAAGTTATAATGATGGATATAATGTTTCGTGGTTTCGGGGCCAAGGCCGTCGATAATCTGCTCGTCGCTCATGGGGCCAAGGGTCGTAACCGTCATAACCTGCGTCTGGCCACGGGTAAAGAGTCCAGAACCATGTGCACGCGGCAGAAGTCCTACTTCACAGCTTACCGGACGCACTTCTTCGAGGCCACGGCCATCCGGACGAATCTTTTCATGGGTAATCATATGGCGCACGATTTCTTTTTCCAAATCATGCAGTGCCATAGCGATTTCCTTGTCCATTTCCGGGTAATCTACGAGGAAATGTTCCATGGTATCGGCATTGATTTCAGCGATATGCGCGTCACGGTCGAGTTTATCCGGGTTACGGGTAGCTTCATCCAGACGGTCTTTGGCATATTCGCGGATACCGGCTTCCAGTTCTTCCGGCACCTTGAACAGCTTGGATTCGCGTTTTTCCTTGCCGCAAGCCTGCTGAATTTCTTCCTGGAACGCTACGATGCGCTGAATTTCCTGATGACCATAGAGGATGGCATCAAGGATAACGTCTTCCGGCAGTTCGTTAGCACCAGCCTCCACCATCATGACGGCATCTTTAGAGCCGGCAACGGTGAGGTTCAGAGTGCTGACTTTGCGCTGTTCTTCCGTGGGGTTGATGACGAATTCATCATTTACACGACCTACGCGCACACCGGCAATCGGACCCATAAAGGGAATATCGGAAATGCAGAGTGCTGCAGAGGCACCAATCATGGCTGCCAGTTCCGGTGCATTGTCCTGCTCTACGGACATAACCGTAGCGACAATCTGCACGTCATTGCGGTAGCCTTTCGGGAACAGCGGACGAATCGGACGGTCAATCAGACGAGCGCAAAGGATGGCGTCACTAGACGGACGACCCTCGCGCTTGATGAAACCGCCGGGAATCTTGCCTGCAGCATACATCTTTTCTTCATAGTCCACGGTCAGCGGGAAGAAATCCACGCCTTCACGGGGTTCTGCGGATGCAGTAGCCGTAACCAGCACTACCGTATCACCATAACGAACAAAGGCAGCGCCATTGGCCTGTTTTGCCAGCTTGCCGGTTTCAATCGTCAGCTTGCGGCCGCCCAGTTCCATTTCAAAACTTTGCATAATTTTCCTCCTACGTCAAACTCATACTTTGATATAGTTCGACATCTATTGTATTAATCCTGTCACTTTGAGGATAATAGATAAAGAAAAAAGCGGGAAATCTCCCGCTTTTCTAAGAAAATCTCGCTATTAGCCGATCGTAGCGCGGATGCCGAGCTTAGCGATGATGGAACGATAACGCTCGATGTCCTTCTTGTAGAGGTAGCTGAGGAGACGGCGGCGATGACCAACCATCTTCAGCAGGCCACGACGGGAATGATGGTCCTTCTTGTGCTCCTTCAGATGATCCGTGAGGTACTGAATGCGAGCGGTCAGTACAGCAATCTGTACTTCCGGAGAACCCGTGTCACCTTCGTGAACGGCATACTTCTGCATGATTTCCTGTTTTGCTTCCTGAGTCAACATGTGAAAACTCCTCCTATAAAATAAATCTTAATGTCCTACAGCTAAGATGGCGTCGGAGTACTTCGCCGTCCGGGCTGTGGATTGGTGTCAAACACCTTCGTTAGTATAGCATAGGCCGCCCGAGATGTAAAGAAAATTTATTGCCATCCCTTACTTTGGCCAAAACTTCATAAAAACCCGCTCGTCCTGCCGCATTTCCCCGGACAGATGCTGATATTTCACCAGCTGAGTCATGCCCTGCACGACCCGGTAGCCTAGTTTCTTATGCGCCTTCAAAGATGCCAGATTGATGGTCTTGGTGCGGCTCAGTAACCCTTTGACGGGGATTTTCGTGCGCATTTCCTGTTCCATGGAAGAAAAAATCTGCCGGTGACGGTAGGCCTTGCCTACGCCGCCCTCCTCTAAGAACCAGTAATCTTCCACATTCAGCCCATGTTTTGCCGCAATCCGGGCCACTTCTTCATCCTCAGCTAAAGGCACCGCCGCCAAAAAGCCGGCACAGCGGTCAAGCTCACTATCCAGGCAGAGGATGATGCGTCCCTTGTCCGCATACTGGGCAAAAAGCTGCTGCACCTCATCCGCCGTAAAGACTTCCTCATAAGGCGGCTGGGCAAAGCACTCCATATAAATCTCATAGAGTTCAACTTTGGCGAACAACTCCGCCATTTTCTCTCCCGTTTCTACGGTTATCAATTCCAAATTATTCATAGAAAAAACCTCGCGAATCTATACTACATTACATTATTCGCGAGGTTTTGCGTTTTTCCTGTTTATAAATGTTTTTCTGCGTAATCTTTGATAAAGCCGCTGAACTGCGCATCCACATCCGTAAGCTGCTTGCCGATGCTCCAGTTCAAGGTTATCTGCACGGAAAGATTCGGCAAGAGAGGACGGCGGACAAAGATATTCTCCGTGCCCGTAACGAAGTTGGGCAGGATGGAAATGCCCATGCCGTTAGCCACGAGCTGTTTGATGGTCTTTAGCTGGGAAGTACACAGAGTGATATTCGGCACAAAGCCCACCTCATTGCAGCGGCGGCAGACTTCCTTATATTGATAGGTATGGGGCTGCTGCATGATGAATTTTTCTGCAGCGATATCGCCAAAGCCGATTTTTTCCTGTTTCGCCAAAGGATGGGATGGCGGCAGGCAGACGCTCATGCTGTCCTGCATCAAAAGCATTTCATTTTCCGCCGGAGTCCGCACCTCGCCCAAGACAATGCCAAAGTCCAAATCCCCCAGAGCCAGCCGGTTGCGAACCTCGTCCGAATCACTGTATTCCTGCACATCGAGACTGATGTCCGGGAAGGAACTTTGAAACTTGGTAAAGAGGTCCGGAAAGAGATAGGCTTCCACCATAGGCGGCAGGCCAAACTGGATTTTCCCCCGGCTGTCCCCACGATAACGCGCCATATCCTTCTTGGCAGCACTGGCCGCGCTCATGATTTTCTGGGCGTGCAGGAGAAAAGCCTGTCCCTCTGGTGTCAGATTGACCTTCTTCTGACTGCGGTCGATAAGCACCAGGCCCAGTTCGGCTTCCAAAGCCTTGATGGCCTTGGTTACGGAAGGCTGGGACACATGCAGGGTCTCGGCGGTGCGCGTAAAGTTCTTCAAATGACTAATGGTGCAAAAATACTCCAATTGGCGAAATTCCATATTAGGCGCCCCCATACATATATATAATCAGTTCTATGAATTGGCCTGCGCTCTATTTTCTTTGCAGGCTCATGCTCTAACTTACATTATACTATGCTTTTGGGTTATTATCCAGCCTTTTAGCTTAGCGAATGGAGATTTATGCGTGCGTCGTAAAAGGTACTGCCTGCGGCCTTGTCTGTGGTACGGGCAGGAAGCAGGCGGTTGGTGTTACCGCAAGCCGTGTATTCCTGCCACCAGACGCCTTCGCTGACGGCCGTTCCCGGGGCAACTCTAGCGCTTAGTTTCAGGGAAAACTCTGCCGAACCATAGGTATTTTCTGCCATGACCTTATCGCCATCGCGAAGATTTAACCGCGCCGCGTCGGCAGGATTTACCTGCAGTACCATGACGCCGCTGCGGGTAAGTTCTTCGCGTTCGTTAAAGGAGCTGTCCAAAATCCGCGGGTCAGGGGAATTAATCAGGATAAATTCTTCCCCATCGCTTGCGTAGTGGGGAGGGAAATAATCCGGCAAGGCAGGGGTGATTTTGGGATTGAGAATTTCGATTTTCCCCGAGGGGGTCTTAAAGTCCAGCTTGTATTTTTGCGGCAGAGGAAGTTCCACCGGCTCCCCGGCTTCTAATTTTGACAAGTCAACCGGCAGGGGCCAGCAGGTCTTTGTACTCGCCATAATGTGGTTGACTAAGTCTATTTCCCCCTGACAGAAGAAATCATCCGTAATTCCCATGGCCTTGGCCAAGGCCTGGGTTACCTGCCAGTTGGATTTGCTCTCGCCTACCGGCGGGATAATCTGCCGTCCGCGCTGAATCACATACTGGCCATAGGAATAATAGATATCCTCGTGCTCCAAGGATGTGGTGGCCGGCAGGACAATATCGGCAAAGCGTGCGGTATCCGTCATAAAGCGTTCATGGACAACGGTAAATAAATCCTCCCGCATGAGTCCCGCCATAACCTTGTTCTGGTCTGGGGCTGTACAGGCTGGATTGGAGGAATAGACGTAGAGAGCCTTGACCTGGGGCTGCAGATTCTTATCCGTCAGCACCTCGCCGAGCTTAATCATATTGATATGGCGCACCCCAGCCTTCTCCATATCGGGACGGCGAATGATGTCCTTATCAAAGGCATGGCTGCCAGAAGAAGACGTCAGCATGCCGCCTCCCTTTCTGGCATATGTCCCGAGCACCGCCGGCAGACAGGTAATCAGCCTTGAAGTCATGGCGCCGTTGCCATAACGCGACTGACCGCTGCCCAAACGGATAAAGTGGGCCTTGGCATTTGCCAGTTCATGAGCAAATGCTTCTATTATATTTACACCAACACCGGTAATTTCTGCCACAGTTTCCGGTGTATAGCGGGGTAAAACCTCTGTCTGCAGTGCCTGCCAGCCCTGCACGAATTCAGCGATAAAATCTTCATCCGCCAGCTTGTCCCGGGCGATAATATGGAGCAGTCCCAAGGCAAAAGCACCATCCGTCCCCGGTTTTACCCGGATAAACTCATCAGCATATTGGGCGGTTTTTGTTTCATAGGTGTCAATGCAGATAACCTTGGCACCATGCTTGCGGGCAATATCCACATCATGTTTGAAATGAATATCCGTGGCCAGCATGCTGATGCTCCATAAGATAATGAAGTCACTGTGCTGGGCTTCCTGGGGTGCCGTAGGCAGAGTTTTTCCCATCAACGCCCGATAACCGTAGCCCTTGGCCGGTGCGCAGATGGTCCGGTCGAGGCTGGAAGCCCCCAGGGCATAGAACAGGGCATGGCCGGCACTGTACTGAATGGTTCCCATGGTGCCTGCATAGGAATAGGGCAGGATAGCCTCGGCTCCGTCACAAGCGATAATCTCCTGCCAGCGGGCGGCGATTTCCGCGATAGCCTCATCCCAGCTGATGGGCTGGAATTTTCCCTCACCCTTTTTCCCAACCCGCTTCAAGGGCGTAGTCAGTCGTTTAGCCGAATGCACCGTGCGCTCGTAATGGGCCATCTTCGGGCACAGGGTTCCCCGGGTAAAGGGATGTTCCTTATCCCCTTCCACTTTGAGGGCTTTACCTTTGTCCACCGTCACCAAGAGGCCGCAGCAGTCGGGGCAGTCATAGGGGCAGGCTGATTTCTTTATCTCCATAGGAACACGCTCTCCTTTATCTAGTAATGCTCTTATTATACCCTTCACAAGAGAATTTGACCATAACATTTCGCACATAGAAAAAGCGTGACCAGTCAAAATTTGACCAGTCACGCCGAAAAGAATCCATTTTATTCAGCTACTACAGCAGAAGCATTTTCCTTCTTCAAGAGGCCGCTGCCGCAATGACGGGCTACCAGCACTGCCAAAGTCATCAAAGCGATGGCCAGTACCAGCTGCAATCCATCCACCATCAGGGTGAAATCGCCGGTGCCAATCTTGCCCACAATCCCCACTACGCTGATAACCAGCGCGCTCATGGTCACCAGGAACATGAAGGTCATGGGCACATAGAGCATCCAGCCCTTGCGGCCCGTGGATTTCAGGAACAGGGCAAGAGAGATAAGAACCATTGCCGACAGCAGCTGGTTGCCAGCGCCAAAGAGCGGCCAGATATTCATATAACCAGCCAGGCACAGAGCATAAGCCAGCGCCAGCGTCAGAATGGTGGAAACGTATTTGTCCATGAGGAGCTTGGCAAAGCTGCCAGCCTGCTCCCCTTCACCGGGAGCCACCAGTTCCTGAAGGGACATACGGCCGATACGGGCCACGGAGTCAATGGTAGTCATAGCCAGCGCCGAAACGCACATGGTGATCACGCAGGCCGAAACCGCAGCCGGCAGGCCAAACATCTGGAAGAAACCAGCGATAGCCCCGGCAAAAATCTGGAAAGGCGTGCCCTGCGGCAGTGTGCCGTTCGATGCAGCAGCGCAGGCGATAACGAGCGCTACCACACCAAGCAAAGACTCAACGAGCATTGCGCCGTAGCCAACAGGCAGCATATCCTTTTCATTGGCAATGGCCTTGGAAGAAGTTCCCGAAGATACCAGACTATGGAAGCCGGAAACAGCACCACAGGCAATCGTGATAAAGAGAATTGGGAACAAGGACTGACCCTTAACCGTAAAGCCCACAAAGGCCGGCATATTAATAACAGGATTGGCCACAAGAACGCCAACCACACCACCGAACACCATGCCCAACAGCAGGAAGGAACTCAAGTAGTCGCGCGGCTCCATCAAAAGCCACATGGGCAGAACCGAAGCGATAAAGCAATAACCAAAGGTCACATAACGCCAGCCCGTGGCATCAAGATATAGCGGAAACTGCATTCCCACAGCAAACATCGCTACAACCAGAACAACTGCCACCAGGAACTTTACGAGGCCACTGGGCTGTACCTTGCGGATAAATACCCCAAAGCCCATTGCAACGACAATGTAGAGCATGGAAATCGTAGCGGCCTGCGCTCCCGGTACATTGAGGGCACCGCTTTTGGTAAAGCCGTTAAAGGTATTGGCCAGAATATCGGCAAAGGCTGCCAGTACGAGCAACGTGAACAACCAGCAGAACAGCAGGAACAACCGGCGGCCCGTGCGGCCTACATACTGTTCAATCAACATGCCCATGCTCTTGCCCTGATTCTTGACCGAAGCATAAAGCGCCGTGAAATCCTGCACCGCACCGAAGAAGATACCGCCAACCAAGAGCCAGAGCATCGCCGGAGCCCAACCGAACATCGCAGCAATAATCGGCCCGGTCACAGGGCCTGCACCAGTAATGGAGGAAAACTGATGCGCAAACACCGTAAACCGCGAAGCCGGAGCAAAATCCCCGCCATCTTCGAGAGCAACCGCCGGCGTCTTGGCCGCAGGGTCAATGCCCCAGGTCTTTACCAGCCATCGTCCATAGAGAAAATAGGCCGCCACAAACGCCACCATGGCGAACCCCACCAACATTAAACCATTCATACATAAGACCTTCTTTCTCCAAGCAATATAATGTATTATTGCAGTTGGATAATTGTACAATGTGTATACTACCACTTTGTAAAGTATGTGTCAACTTGTAAATTTACACATTTTATAAAAAGGCGTGCATTATTTCATCTTTTATTGCATATCATTACACTGAAATTATAATTTTGTCCGCCAAATAAAAACGCCACCGGAATACTCCGATGGCATTTTTACATTTATTTGCTTATCTTATTTGTATTCTGCAGCCAGTTTTTTGAACAGGGGCAGGGATTTTTCGATGGTTTCCGTCTTGATGCAATAGGCGGCGCGGAAGTAGCCGGGGCAGCCGAAGTCGGTGCCGGGCACGAGCAGCAGGTCATATTTCTGTGCTCGTTTGCAGAAGGCATAGTCGTCCTCTTCGAGGCACTTGGGGAAGAGATAAAACGCGCCCTGGGGCTTCACACATTCAAAGCCTGCATCCACGAGGCCCTGATAGAGAAGCTGGCCGTTTTTGACATACGTACTGATGTCCGAAGGCATGTTGGCACAGCGGCCCACCACCAGCTGCCACAGAGAAGGTGCATTGACATGGGTCAGCACTCTGGCAGCACCGGCAATGGCACCATAGACCTTCTCGAAGTTCGCGACGGTGTCCGGCACGACAATATAGCCGATACGCTCACCGGGCAGGGAGAAGGATTTGCTATAGGAGTAGCAGACCAGTGTGTTATCGTAGTATTTCGGAATATACGGCACAGTATATCCTTCAAAGGCAATTTCCCGATAGGGTTCATCCGCGATGATGAAGATGGGATGATGGTATTCCTTTTCCTTGGCCTGCAGAATCTGCGCGAGCTTCTTGATGGTTTCCTCGGAGTATACGGCACCGCTGGGATTGTTGGGGCTGTTGACGATAACGGCTTTGGTATGGTTATTCACTAAGCGTTCAAAGGCCGCAAAGTCAATCTGCCAATCCTCTGGCTGGGCTGGCACAACCACGAGCTTACCGCCAACGGATTCCACAAAAGCCCGGTATTCCGGGAAGAAGGGCGCAAAGGTGATATACTCATCCTCCGGCTGGGACAGCGCTTTGAAGCAAATGGTAATAGAGGCAGCAGCGCCTGCCGTCATAAACAGATTTTTCTCCGTGATATGCATGCCAAAACGGCTGTTAATGCTGTCGGCCAATGCCTTGCGTACCTGCGGATTTCCCGGAGCCACGGTGTAACCATGAATCGCGGATGGTTCTATATTGGTCAGGATATCCACCGCCGCTTCCTTGATAAAGTCCGGCGTGGGCACATTGGGATTGCCCAGACTGAAATCATAGACATTTTCCTCCCCCACTTCGGCAGCCCGTTTTCTGCCGAACTCGAAGATGGTGCGGATGGTGGATTTTTTCGTACCCAGTTCATACATTTTGTTATTGACCATATGGATTACCTCGCTTATAAGTGAAAATTGTATTTATTGACGAAACACTGTTTACATATTAGCATATTTTTATGATAAAATAAAGTAAAAGAGACAAGTTTGGCGCTTGTCTCTTTTACTTTATTCACAAAAATATTTCATCGCCGTCTTTTTCCACTCATGTTTAGAGTAGAGCATCACATGCTTGCTAACGTTACATTCCTGACCTAAATCCCGTACTACCTGCTCACATTCTTCACGGGTGCGGCCATGTACCATGGTATAGAGGTTATAGGGCCAGTTCTCGGCGGTATTTCTATCGTAGCAATGCGTTACGAAGGGGCTGGCGGCCATGTGGCGGGCGATTTCGTCCAGGCGCTGCGCAGGTACTTCCCAAGCCACTAAAACATTGGCCTTAAAGCCCACCTCACGATGGCAGAGCACGGCGCCCATCTTGCGGATTTTTTTCGTCTGCTGCATGGACTTGACCCGTTCCATGAAAATCTCTTCGCTGACTCCTACCTGTTCGGCCAAAGTCTTATAGGGTTCAGCCACCAAAGGGAACTCGCCCTGCAGGGCACGGACAATGCGTTTGTCTAATTCGCTTAATTCATCGATAACTTCTGCTGCCATAAAACTGTCCCCCTTAATGCAATTTGAACTGTACGTTGATTTTGTATTTCTTATTAGCCTTGAGGTTCAGCATATCCTCCACGCCGTTTAAGGACTGCACCTCATCCAAAATCTTGGCTTCGGTTTCAAGATTCGGAGACAGCAGGGTAAACCAGAGATTGTAGCGTCCCTCACGCTCATAGTTATGGGTCGCTCCAGGATAACGGTTAACGGCCTCGGCTACAGTCTGCATTTTGGCAGGGTCAACCTTCAGGGCCACCAACGTGCCCTTATAGCCCAGGTTATTGGAGTCAAAAAACGTGCCGATACGGCGCAGGTATCCCTCTGCTTTCAACTCCTGCACCCGGCTGAGCACCGTCTGCTCATCGGTGCCCAGCTCCTCTGCCAGCTTGGCAAAGGGGTGACTGCATACAGGCAGATTCCCCTGCAGCAAATTCAGCAAATCTTTGTCAAATGCCGTTAATTCCATCATGGTTATCCCTCTCCCCTAAATCGCTATCATGATTCCCGCGTAATACACATTGTTTCTGCGTAATATGAATCCGATTCACATTTCTCTATTATTATTCTAACAAAGAATCACCGATAACGTCAAGTAAATCTGAACGGCCTTCATTTTTTAATGAGGAATACGGCAGTACGGAAATTTCTTTAATGCCAAGCTTGCGTTTGATGGCGGCGATCTTTTTCGCCCGTTCATTCTTGCCAATCTTGTCCACCTTGGTGGCGATAATCAGCACAGGAATGCCATTATCCACCAGCCAGTTGAACATATCGACATCGGATGCCATCGGCTCATGACGGCTGTCAATAAGCTGGCAGACAAAGGTCAGGCGCGGGGAGTTCAGCAGATACTCCTCGATAAATTTCGACCAGATTTTGCGCTTTTCCTTGCCGGTCTTGGCGTAACCATAACCGGGCAGGTCCACGAGGTAAAAGGCCTTGCGTTCCTCGACCTCGGCAATCTTGACACCGACTTCAAAGAAGTTGATGGTCTGTGTCTTGCCGGGCTGGGAGGACACGCGGGCCAAATTATTGACACGGGTCAAAGAATTAATCAACGAGGACTTGCCTACATTGGAACGCCCGATAAAGACGATTTCCGGCAGGTCAGCTTCGGGGTATTGGTCTTGTTTGACCGCAGAAGCCACATACTGTCCTTGCGTGATAATTACTCTATCCTTCATACATTCATCTCCTTTACATATAAATTGCAGTTTGTCGGGGAGTTCAGTTCGTGGTAAAGGTATCTTGTTCATACTTAGTTTGGGGCCAGACGGGGGAGTAATTTTTCTGTTTTCCGCTAAACGACCCCTTCGCAAAGTAGAGCTGTCTAGCTACTCGCGCCGGGCAGGCCAACGGCGCTGCTTTCAGCGTATTTGCTTAGTTGCTTCCTACAGTGGCCGGCCTTCACTGCGTTCAGGCAGTCGCTCCCTACAGAAAAATCACTCCCCCGTCCGACCCAATTTACGGCCTATACTATTGCCACGAACTCGTTGCTCCCGTTACAAGAACATCGATGTACTTGTCGCTTATCATCGAGAAAAATACATTTAATGCAGATGCAACTTAGGGCGGAGGTGGTGATGCTTTTTGCCGTGGAACGACTGTCCGAACGCAGTGAGGACTGGCCCACAAACAGTAGTTCCTAAAAATTGAGCTGAACATACGCGCCGCCGGTCTTGCCCGGCGCAGGTATCTAGAAAAGACCAGACTATTGTTGGTGGGTCATTTAGTGCAACGGCGAAAAGTATTACCACCTCCGCCCCTACTGAGCTGTAACAAAAAATTTCAGCACGTACTAGCAAACTGCAACTTACTTAAAAGCCCGTTGACTTTTCGTCAGCGGACTTTTTAAGGGAAGCACTATTTTAACAATGCTATTTTCAGCACTTCATCCATGGATTCCACAGGTCTGAATTCCAGTTTCTCCCGCACGGTTTCGGGGATATCTTCGATATCCTTTTCGTTGTCCTTGGGCAGAACGATGGTCTTCATGCCTTCGCGGTAAGCGGCGAGCACTTTTTCCTTGAGGCCGCCGATGGGGAGCACATTGCCCCGCAGGGTGATTTCGCCGGTCATGGCTACATCACTTCTGACCTTGCGGCCGGTCAGGGCAGAAATCATGCCCGTAGCCATGGTAATGCCAGCCGAAGGGCCGTCTTTTGGGATGGCTCCTTCGGGCAGATGGATATGGATATCTTCCTTTTCATAGAAGTCATCTGCCAGCTTCAGCTTATCGGAACGGCTGCGTACATAAGTAAGCCCCGCCTGTGCCGATTCCTGCATTACATCGCCAATCTGACCGGTCAGAATCAGCTTGCCCTTGCCTTTGAGCACGGTGACTTCCGTCGGCAGAATCGTGCCACCAACTTCCGTCCAGGCCATACCCGTAACTACGCCGACCTGCGGCTTTTTATTCGCCTTGGTGTCCTGGAACTTGACCTTGCCCAAGAAGTCCGTAAGGTTCTTCTTGGTCACTTTAATCGGTGCTTCTTCGCCCTCTACAATCTTACGGGCCGCCTTGCGGCAGACGCTGCCAATTTCACGTTCGAGTTCACGGACGCCGGATTCACGGGTATAATCGCTGATGATTTTCTGCAATACACCTGCACCAAAGCTGATATCCTTGGCTTTGAGACCATTCTGCGTGCGCTGACGGGCTACGAGGTAGCGCTTGGCAATCTCTAATTTCTCCACTTCCGTATAGCTGGAAAGCTGAATGATTTCCATTCTGTCCCGCAGCGGACGCGGAATATTGCCGAGATTATTGGCCGTCACAATCCAGAATACCTTGGAGAGGTCAAAGGGCAAATCCACAAAGTGGTCGCTAAAGGTGGAATTCTGCGCCGGGTCAAGCACCTCCAAGAGTGCCGCTGACGGGTCGCCATGGTAATCGCCGGAAAGTTTATCCACTTCATCGAGCAGGAACACAGGGTTCTTCTTGCCGACCTTGCGGATGCCTTCAATGATGCGGCCGGGCATAGCTCCCACATAGGTGCGGCGATGACCGCGGATTTCGGCTTCATCACGGACACCGCCTAAGGATGCCCGCACGAATTCACGGCCCGTAGCTCTGGCCACAGAAGTTGCCAGCGAAGTCTTGCCCACGCCCGGAGGACCTACCAGACAGAGAATTGGCGCACTCTTATCCTTGGCCAGCTTATGTACAGACAGATAGTCCAAAATCCTATCCTTGACCTTGGTCAAACCATAGTGGTCTTCATCGAGAATCTTTTTGGCAGCGGCGATATCCACCGTGTCTTCGGATTCCTCATTCCAGGGCAGTTCCAACAAGCAGTCCACATAATTGCGGATAACGCCAGTTTCTGCATGCATGTTGCTCAAGGACTCCAAGCGGTTTAATTCTTTTTCCACCGCTTTTTTGACCTCATCGGGATAATTGCCCTCATTGAGCTTCTTGCGGGCTTCGTCAATCTCGCCCTTATTGCTGTCGCCGAGTTCCTGACGGATGGCTTTAATCTGTTCGCGCAGATAGTAATCCTTTTGGATTTTATCCATCTGCTTGCGCACCTGCTTGCCAATCTTATGCTCCATCTGCAGGATTTCCATTTCCCGCGTCAAGACAGCATAGAGTTTTTCGAGGCGTTCCTTGACATCAATAGCAGCCAGAAGTTCCTGACGGGTTTCCACCTTGAGATTCAGATGGCTGGCAATCAGGTCGGCCAGCCGACCGGCATCATCAATGATGGCCACAGAAACCAATGTCTCGGGCGGAATCTTCTTGGACAGGCGCACCCATTCTTCAAACTGATGCACCACAGCCCGGTTCAAGGCTTCCATGTTCATGGAAGTATCGATTTTATCGGAAAATTCCTCTACCGTAGCGGTATCGTAATTTTCCTCCGCATGGAACTCATGGATAACGGCCCGCCGTTTACCTTCCACCAATACCCGTACCGTATCGCCGGGCAGCTTGATGACCTGACGGATTTCCGCCACGGCTCCCACCGGATACAAATCCTTGAAGGCAAATTCTTCCTGCTCCGCATCGGTCTGCGCCGTCAGGATGATCTCCCGGTTTTCCACCATGGCTTCCTCGATGGCGGCCATGGAACGTGCCCGGGCGACATCGAGATGTATCATCATATAAGGGAATACGACCATGCCTCTTAAAGGCAATAATGGCAAAGTACGAAGTTCAGCCATTTGACTCCCTCCTTTTTCCTAAATATTAAACAAGGCGCTGCCTTAGCAACGCCTTGCCTTACGCCTGCCGTAATCAGGCAGATGCTTCACTGTTCTGCACCTTCTTGTCGATGGTCAGAACAGGGTCTTTTTTGTTGTTCACCGTGTCTTTGGTCACATGGCAGGCCGTGACACCCTCAATGGAGGGAATGTCGTACATGACATTGCACATGATGCCTTCAATAATGGACCGCAGGCCACGGGCGCCAGTCTTGCGCTTCAGGGCTTCCTTGGCGATAAGGCGCAGAGCCTCATCATCAAAGGACAGCTTCACGCCGTCCATCTCCAAGAGCTTGGCATACTGTTTAATCAGCGCGTTCTTCGGCTGGGTCAAAATGCTGACCAGAGCGTCCTCGTCCAAGGATTCCAGCGTTACTACCACTGGCACACGGCCAATGAATTCCGGAATCAGACCATGCTTGAGCAAATCCTCCGGCAGGAGCTTCTTGAGGGTTTCCCCGACATTGCGCTGCTGCTTCTTGGATTTGATATTAGCACCAAAGCCCATCTGCTTCTGGCCGATACGACTTTCGATAACCTTTTCAATGCCATCAAAAGCACCGCCGCAGATAAAGAGAATATTCGTGGTATCAATCTGGATAAGCTCCTGATGGGGGTGCTTGCGCCCGCCCTGTGGCGGAACGGAAGCGACCGTGCCTTCCAGAATCTTCAAAAGGGCCTGCTGTACACCTTCGCCAGATACATCACGGGTGATGGAGGGATTTTCCGACTTGCGGGCAATCTTATCGATTTCATCGATATAGACAATGCCGCGTTCGGCCTTCTCCACATCATAATCAGCGGCTTGAATGAGCTTCAGAAGGATGTTTTCCACATCCTCGCCCACATAACCGGCTTCCGTAAGCGCCGTAGCATCCGCAATGGCAAAGGGTACGTTGAGTATCCGCGCCAAAGTCTGTGCCAGAAGCGTCTTACCGCTGCCTGTGGGACCAAGCATCAGAATGTTGGACTTCTGCAGTTCCACATCATCCGTCTTGCCTGCGCCCATATTAATGCGCTTGTAGTGATTGTACACGGCCACGGCGAGGCTCTTCTTGGCATCGTTCTGACCGATTACATACTGGTCGAGGATTGCACGGATGTCCTTCGGTTTTGGGACGTCCTTGAGCTCTACCTCTGCTTCTTCGCTGAACTCTTCCTCAATGATTTCATTGCAGAGTTCAATGCATTCGTCGCAGATATAGACACCGGGACCTGCAACCAGCTTTCTTACCTGCTCCTGGGTCTTGCCACAAAAAGAGCACTTGAGCTGACCTTTTTCATCCCCAAACTTCAACATGACACCACCCCTCAATCCTTAGCGTCGTTCTTCTTCGTCTTTTTTGGACGGGTAATTACTTCATCCACAATGCCGTAAGCCTTGGCTTCGGCAGCGGTCATGAAATTATCGCGTTCCGTGTCGTTATTGATTTCTTCAGCGGTCTTGCCCGTGGTCTGAACGAAGATATCGTTAATCGTCTCACGGATGCGCTGAATCTCACGGGCCTGAATCTGGATGTCCGTGGACTGGCCCTGAGCACCGCCTAACGGCTGGTGAATCATAACCCGGGCGTTGGGCAGAGCGAAGCGCTTGCCCTTGGCGCCAGCAGTCAGGAGCACAGCTCCCATGCTGGCCGCCTGGCCAATGCAAATGGTGGAAACGTCCGGTTTGATATACTGCATGGTATCATAGATAGCCAAGCCTGCGGTAACTACACCGCCGGGGCTGTTGATGTAGAGGTAGATGTCCTTATCCGGGTCTTCCGACTCCAGGAAGAGCATCTGTGCCACCACAACGTTGGCTACATTATCGTCAATCTGACCACCCAGGAAGATGATTCTGTCCTTGAGCAGGCGGGAATAAATATCATATGCCCGCTCGCCACGGTTAGACTGCTCTACGACCATTGGTACATAACTCATTGGTATACCCCCATATACAGGGAAAAATTAGGCAATGCTGTCGATGATGAACTGTGCCGTCTTCTTGCGAAGTACCGTAGCAGCCAGATCGCCAATGCGTCCCTGCTCCTTAATAATCTTCTGAACCTGCTGCGGCGTTGCACCGTAAGCAGCAGCCATGCCAGCAACTTCAGCATCGAGGTCTTTTGCTTCAACCTTGATGTCTTCAGCCTTAGCAACTTCTTCCAGCATGAGATCCGTGCGAACGTTCTTTTCAGCCGTTTCGCGGTAATCTTCACGAATCTTGTTGATGTCCGTGCCAGCGTACTGGAGGTAAGCATCAAAGCTCATGCCCTGCTGTTCGAGGCGCATAGCCATTTCGCGAATCATGCCTTCTACGCGGTTGTCAATCATGACAGCCGGAATGTCAACGGTGATGTTGCTCGTAGCCATGTCGATAGCAGCAGCCTTCTGGTCGTTTTCAGCCTTGCGAGCTGCGTTTTCTTCGAGGTTCTTGCGAACATCAGCCTTGAGTTCTTCAAGAGTTTCGAACTTGCTGACTTTCTTAGCCAGTTCGTCATCCATAGCCGGCAGTTCTTTCTGCTTGATGCTGCGGATGGTGCACTTGAACATAGCAGCCTTGCCAGCCAGTTCCTTAGCATGGTATTCTTCCGGGAACGTTACGTTGACTTCTTTTTCTTCGCCAATCTTAGCGCCGATGAGCTGATCTTCAAAGCCCGGAATGAAGCTGCCGGAACCAATCTGCAGCGGGTAATCCTGGCCCTTGCCGCCTTCGAATGCTTCGCCATCTACGAAACCTTCGAAATCAAGCGTCGTGAAGTCGCCATCTTTAACAGCGGAACCTTCCGGAGCGTCAACCATCTTGCCCTGACGATCCTGGAAAGTCTTGAGCTGCTTTTCAACGTCTTCGTCGGTTACAGCTTCAACCTTCTTTTCAACCTTTAGGCCCTTGTATTCGCCCAGTTTAACTTCCGGACGCGGGGTAACCGTAGCCTTGAATACGAGATCCTTGCCATCTTCGAGAGTTTCGATGTCGATCTGCGGACGGCTAACCGGCTCAATCTTCTGTTCTTCGAGAGCATCAGCAAAAGCCTTCGGGCCTACGATATCGAAAGCTTCCTGCATGATAGCATCCATGCCCACGTTGCGCTCGATGATCTTGCGCGGAGCCTTGCCCTTGCGGAAACCCGGAATATTTACACGGTTGCTGAGACGCTTTACAGCCTTTTCTACTGCCTTGGAAACTTCCGCAGCTTCAACCTCAACCGTCAGAGTAACCTGCTGGTTTTCACCATTTTCAACCGTAACTTTCATTGTCTGAAACGACCTCCTGTAATTATCTGAATCAAGGTATGGCCGTTTTTTGCGTACTCTACCGCAAATATGCCATACTCTTGCTATATTATCACAGAACGCGAACAAACACAAGGTTTTATCCACGTTCCAGAGAGTATTTCTTATAAAAAAGTCAAAAAAGCAATGCGCTTATTTGATTAGGTTATCCATGCGTTCCACGGGCTTGGTCAAATCCAAATGGCCGGAGATGGATTCAATCTTCTTGCCCTCCACCAGCAGCTGAACTTTCTTGATTTCGCTAAACTCCGTCAGCGTGTTGACGATGGAACCCACCAGCATTTCTTCCCCAGTGGAACCGCCGATGAATTTCTTGATTAAGTTATCGTCAAAATCGACAAAGGCGGTATCGCCCTGCACCTTGACGCTCTTGATTTTGGCCTGCTTGGGCACGATGGTGGCTAGACCTTTTTCCTTGGTGCCATCGAGCAAGGCTTTGAGCGCAGCGGTGTACTTGTCATCACTGCCGACCTTAACCGTCTTTTTCACGGCCTGCAGTTTCATCCCCTGCTCATCGGGATAGTAGACCTTGATGGTCAGCTTACCCTTAGCTGCCTTCTCCTTTTCCTTGTTCGGCAAAGCATTGGGGGCACTTCCCTTATCGGCGGTGATGGTGGTCTTGTTGTCATCCCCACCAACATTATTCTTATTATCGCTGCAGCCTGCAGCTGCCAGCAAAGTCAAAGCCAGCACCATCAGCAGCAGATAACGCAATTTCTTCATGATCTCACCTCATCTATTATCAGGCCTTAGCCCTTGAAATAACGGGCAATGCCCCGCACAATGGCATTGGCCAGTTTCGTCTGATAAGCATCGCTGCGCAGCAGCTTTTCCTCTCTGTAATTGGTCACAAAGCCCAATTCCAGTAAAGTGGCCGGCATACTGGTATGGCGCAGCACATAGTAGTTGGCGGTTTTGACACCGCGGTTAAAGAGACCGCCAGCTTTTGCCAATTCCTCATTGATGAAATTGGCCGCCTCATAGCCCTTTTGAGAACCTGCACAATAGTAAGTCTCCATGCCATTAGCAGCAGGATTGGAAAAAGCATTGCAATGAATGGAAACAAATAAAGCGGCACGCGGGTCGCGGTTGCCCACATTGCAGCGGGCCTGCAGTTCCTGTTTGTCCGTGGCGTTGGGTGCATACACATCCACATCACGGCTGCGGGTCATAATCACCCGGGCACCAGAACTAGCGAGTAAACTTTCCACCTTCTTGCTCACCGCCAGGCAGACATCCTTTTCCTTGACGCCCGTCGGCCCGATGGCCCCAGTATCGCTGCCCCCATGGCCGGGGTCAATCACGATGGTCTTTCCCTTGATGCCGGGAACAGCATCCATAGCCGCGCCGTTTTCAAAGATTTCTACAATGATGCGGGCCGGCTTATTGAGCCGCCGTTCAGCAGGCGCCGTAGTAACACGGTAATTGCCGTCAACCGGCGTATTCACGCAGTCAATAATCACCTGCGTGCTGCCTTCAACCTCCATGATTTTCACATGCTTAGCCAGGTCGTTATTCAGCTTCACCTGTTCCTTGACCTTGCCCCGGCGCGTTTCCGGCAGAGTAATCACTACCTGCTTGCGCAGGAGGGAATCCTTAACGGTATACTTGGGTTCCTCTCCTGTCATACCTATTTCGATACGCAGGGCGCTTGCACCTGCTATTTTTACCTTACTGGTCTGAAAATAATTTAATTCGTGGCTCTGGCTGGAACGGGCTTCTGCCATCTGCGGCAGCCACAGACCACAAATAAATGCCATGAGTACGCCCACCAAACTTGCCCAGCGGAATACGTTATTCATTAATACAGCCTCCTACCATCAATCCCGAAGGAGCTCCAATGCCTCTTCCTCAGCCTTTTTATTGGCTTCTTCATCCAAGGCGATATCCAAAGTGATATAATCTCCCTCATCTACATCATCCGGCAGAAACTCCCGGGGAAAATTCACCTTTTTCATGCTCTCCCCTAACAAGAGTACTGCCAGCTCGCCTTCGTAGCGGTCAATATATGCAGAAATCATTGTGCATCCCCCGTTTCCGGCACAATACTGTAGGCCTTGCCATCCGTTTTCACCGTGATGGTGCCATTCTTGTCCGTCTCAAAAATTTTCAGCTTCATCATCTGATAGCGCTTCATGGTCTGCGCATGGGGATGGCCGTAGTCATTGCCAGCCCCGCAGGAAATCAGTACAGCTTCCGGGCTCACGGCCTTCAGGAACGCTGCCGAAGAGGATGTCTTGCTGCCATGATGGCCGGCTTTGAGTATCTTGCTTTTCAGATTATTGCCATAGGCATGAACCATAGGCTCTTCTTCCGCCTTTTCCGCATCACCGGTAAACATCATGGTAAAGTCACCAAAAATCAACTGGCCGACTATGGATTCATTATTGGGGTCATGTCCCTCCGTGGTCTTGCTGCCCTTTTCCACCACAGTTTTTTCAGGGGCAAACACCTTGAACTTCACGCCGCCGCCAAAGTCTAACTCATCCCCGGCAGTTAAGCCGTGACGCTTGATGTTCTTCTGCTTCAAAAGCTTCATGTAGCGGGTGTAAATCTTGGACTTGGAGGGCATGCCGTTATCGTAGACCTCACCGACCTCGTAATCCTTCAGCACCACACCTTCCACACCGCCGATATGGTCCGCATGGGGATGGGTCAGAATCAGTTTATCAATGCGCTTGATGCCCGCCTTCTTGAGCTCGGCCCGGAGTTTTTCCTGCTCATCCAAGTCACTGGTATCGATGAGCACCGTCTGCTCCGGCGTTTCAATCAGGATGGCATCCCCCTGCCCCACATTGAGCATCTTAACGGTCATTTCCTTGGCCGTTTCTGCAGGAGCACTCTGACTGGCCGCCCCGCTGTTATGTTCAGCCGCCTTGCTGCCACAGCCCGTCAAGAGCAGGCTGATGGTAAGCAAAGCCATCATTACAATGCTTAATTTTTTCTTCAACCGTATCACCTCAAATGCGTTTCAAAATGTAGCGATAAATGCCCTCCGCTACACCGTCTTCATCCACCGTGGGCAGAATGTATTCCGCGAGCGCCTTGAGCTCCGGCCTTGCATTGCCCATGACCAGCGGATGGCCCACGGTACTCATCATTTCCAAATCGTTCAGGCCATCGCCAAAGGCGTAACTGGCATCTATGGGAATGTTCATGTAGTGCAGCGCCTGCTGAATCCCTGTAGCCTTGGAAATATCTGCCGAATAAAGCTCCATGTATTTGCGCAAGGTTGGGTCGATAAGCCCCGTTACCCCATGCCAGGACAAAAGCTTTTCAAAAACGCCATTCGCCCCCGGCGTATCACAGAGAAATTCCAGCTTGGCTGCCTTGACTTCTGACAGGTCAAAATCCCGGATGAATTTATTGACGTCAATGTCAATATTGCGATAGACATTTTCAAGTCCCTTGAAATTCTCGCGCAGATAAACATAGGGATGGCTTTCCAAAATATATTCCAGCCCATGCGACTCGGCCAGTGCTACCATCTCCTTAACCGTCGCGAAGGGCATATCCTGACGAAAAATGATTTCCCCATCCAGAATCACCACAGCGCCATTCATCAGCACGAAGCCATCGAAGAGGCCTTCCTGAGTCAGCTCATCACTGAGATATGCCCAAGGCCGCCCCGAGGCGATGAATGTATGATGCCCTGCCGCCCGCAGTTCGCGGATGGCTTTCTTCACCGGCAGGGATATGCTTGTTTTTTTATGATGAATGTTAATCAGTGTGCCGTCTATGTCAAAAAATATTGCTTTGGTCACGAAAAAAACCTCAATCTTTAATAACTAATGAGAAAACTTCTTCTCCTCATGTTACTAAAAATCGAGGTCTCTTTCAAGTGATTTTAGCGTATATTGGCGTATTTGTGACAAAATCAGGCTTTTGCCTGCGGCGTTTCCTCCGCTGTCGGAGCATCCACCGATTTCTTACCGCTAAGTTTCATCGCCACCCATACAACCACAACATAGAGTACGGGAATCAGGAAAATTCCCAAACAGGTTGCAAAGAGCATACCGCCGACAACAGCCGTACCCATGCTGTTTCTGGCAGCTGCACCTGCGCCATGTGCCATGGCCAACGGCAAGCAGCCGATGATAAAGGCCAGCGAAGTCATGATGATTGGTCGGAGGCGCAAGCCTGCGGCTTCAATAGCTGCCTTCACCGGTTCCATGCCCTGGTCCACACGGACTTTCGCAAATTCCACGATAAGGATGGCATTCTTGGCTGCCAGCCCCATAATCATGATGACACCAATCTGCATGTAGACGGTGTTTTGCAGGCCCGGGTTAAACTTGCCGAAGCTGAGTTCAAGCATCAGCAGGGCCAGCTGTACAAAGAAGGCACCGAAAAGTCCTGTAGGAATTGTCATCAGCACAGCAAAGGGAACGCTCCAGCTTTCATAGAGCGCAGCCAGACACAGGAAAACAAATACCAGCGCCAAGCCCATAACCTGCCCCGTGGAGCTTGCGGATTTCTTTTCTTCACGGCTCTGACCGGACCATTCGATGTTAAAACCGGCAGGAGCGGTCTGCTTCACCACTTCTTCCATGGCGGCAATGGCCTGACCGGAACTGTACCCGTCACCTACACTCCCCTGAATGCTGATGCTGCGTGTACCGTTAAAGCGGGAAATGATCGAAGTAGATGTGGAAAGTTTCGGCGTGAGCAGGCTGTCCAAGGGAACCATATTGCCTTCGTTATTGCGGACATAATTGAACTTCAAAGCTTCCTTCTCACTGCGATACTGCGCATCCGACTGCATGATAACCTTATAGTTGCGGCCGAACTGCATGAAGTCGTTAATCTGACTGCCGCCATAGTTTACCTGCAACGCGGTGAATACATCGGAAAGATTTACACCCAGCTGTTTTACCTTCTCGCGGTTCACATCAAACTTGCAGATAGGCGAAGCGATGGAATAGGTCGTATAGACATTGGAAAGTTCCGGCCGCTTGTTGGCTGCTGCCAAAATTTCCTTGGTGATGGTCTCAAGTTCCTTATCGGTATGACCGGTCATATCCAAAAGTTCCATGCTCCAGCCGCCGACCATGCCAAGGCCGGGCAGGGACGGCGTTGGGAAGGCCATAAGCTGGGCCTCGGGATGTTTTGCGTGCAGTTCATTGGCCTTGTTGACAATGGAGAAAATGCTAAGGTCGGAAGTGGTCCGCTTGCTCCAGGAATCAAGGCTGATAAAGAAGGTTCCGGCATTGGCCTTATTACCATTGGACAGTACATCGTAACCGGCGATTTTCATGACGTTCTTGACACCGGGAATCTCGCTGAACTCACCGCTCAGCGCATCCATGGTTTCCAAGGTGCGATTCAAAGAGGTGCCCTCCGGCATGGTAACCGAAGCGAGGAAATATCCCTGATCTTCGTCCGGCACGAAGGTTGAGGGCAAAAGTTTGAAGCACAGCCCGGCGAGAACGCAGATTACCAGCAGGGAGGCCACACTGACCTTGGCATGGCCGATAAACCAGCTCACCTTTCCTACATAACGGTTCTGCGTGCGGTCAAACCAGTTGTTAAAGCCATCAAAGAAACGGTCCAGAATATTTTTCTTTTTATTGGGGTCATGGGGCTTCATCAACAATGCACATAACGCCGGTGTCAGCGTCAGGGCAATAAAGGCCGACAGCGCCATGGATACGGCAATGGTCAGGGCAAACTGACGATAGAGCACGCCGGTTGTGCCGCCCAGGAAGGCGCAGGGAATGAATACGGCGGACAAGACAAAGGCAATAGCCACAACAGGCCCCTGCACTTCGTCCATGGCGACTTCGGTTGCCTCCACCGGACCTAAGCCGTCTTTTTTCATATGGGATTCCACGTTTTCGATTACGACGATGGCATCATCGACTACCAGACCGATAGCCAGTACCATGGCAAAGAGCGTCAGGGTGTTGATACTGAATCCCAGCGCCACAAAGCTGGCAAAGGTGCCGATAAGGGATACGGGGATAGCCAGCACCGGAATAAGCGTGGCCCGCCAGCTCTGCAAAAAGAGGAACACGATGAGGATAACCAGCATCAGGGCTTCCTTAAAAGTATTGATTACTTCCGTGACGGATTCGTTGATATACTCCGTACTGTCGATAACGGGGATAAATACCAAATCATCGGGGAAGTTTTGCGCGGCTTCATCCAATACCTTTTTGACTTCACTGATGGTTTCCACGGCATTGGCATCATCCGTCAGCTTGACACCAAATCCGGCACAGGGAGCACCATTGGCATCGGCAACCATGTTCGTGGACTTGGCACCTGTTTCTATACGGGCAACATCCCGGAGAAATACATAGGAGCCGTCTGGTTTGGCTTTTAAGATGACATTGCCAAATTCCTGCGGTGTGGTAAGGCGTCCCTGTACGCTGCCTGTATACTGCTTTTCCTGATTGGCCGGGGTGGGCATCTGACCGATAGTACCGGCCGGAGCCTGTACATTCTGTTCTTTAATGGCAGCCTCAACGTCTCCGACCGTCAGCCCTAAATCCGACAGGCGGTCAGGGTTAAGCCAGATACGCATGGCATAATCCGAGCCAAAGGTGCTGACATCACCTACGCCCTTAATGCGTTTGAGGGCATCAATGATGTAGATGCTCGCATAATTCATGATAAAGGTGCGCTTAAATGTCCCGTTGGGCGAATAAAGCGCAAACATATAGGACATATCGCTGGATGCCTTTTTGGTCGTAACGCCCACAGCCTGCACATCGGCAGGCAGGTTGGCGGTGGCAATGGAAACATTATTCTGCACCAGAACCGAATCCATATCGCCGTTGGTGCCCAGCTCAAATTTTACATCCAGGTTGTACATACCTGTATCATCGGAACTGGAGTTCATATAGGCCATGCCCTGTGTGCCGTTGACCTGCTGCTCGATGACCTGGGCCACCGTCTGGTTAATGACGCTGGCGTTGGCCCCCGTATAAATGGTGCTTACGTTGACCGTAGGCTGTGTAATCTGTGGATACTGGGCCACAGGCAGACTCAGGCCGGAAAGTACACCCAAAATGACGATGATGATGGATATGACAATGGCGAAGATGGGACGATGAATAAAGAATCGTGACACTTTCCTCGCCTCCTTACGATTTATCGGTAATCTCTTTTGATTCCGTAATTGAGAAGCCCATTTCATCAGGCGTTACCATCGTAACGTCAATGCCCTGACCAGCCTGCAGATTGGTCAGACCTTCTACGATGACAACATCTGACGGTTCAAGACCTTTTTCAATAATGTAATAGCTGCCTACTTTTTCACCAACCTTTACATTCTTGGAGATGGATTTTCCATTCTCACCAACAACCAGCACAAAAGATTCATCCAAGAGCTGCTGTACAGCACGCTGCGGAACCAGCATGGCATTCATCGACTTGGTTCCCACGAGACGTACCTGCACAAACATCCCCGGCAGCAAAATCCCCTGCGGGTTGGCAATCGTGGCCCGAATGGTCAGGGAACCTGCATTGGTGGACAGAGCTCTGTCTGCAGCAATGATATCCCCAATATACGGATAGTCCTTGCCATTACTCAGGCTGATTTTTATTCTGGGCATCGGCGTGTTGTCGTTACGAATATCGACCCCTGTTTCCATAGCTTCAGCCAACAGGTTGAGGTATTCGGTTTCACTGACGCTGAACTGCACGTTGATGGGGTCCATCGTACCGACGGTCACCAGCGTGGTCGTACCTGCTGTCGCATACGTTCCCACGGCCACATCATCCACAGATACACGGCCGCTCATCGGTGCGTAAACAATCGTATCGTCGAGATTTTCCTGTGCCTTGCGCACGGCAGCCCGCTCAGCGGCAACGGTTGCCATATAACCTTCCACATCGGCCCGCTTATTGGTCAGAGTCTGTTCCGAAACAGCCCGGTCCTTCCACAACGTTTCATAACGCCCCAGTTCCTCCTGGGCATTACGCAGATTGGACTCGGCTTTACTGAGTTCTGCCTGTGCAGAAATTACAGCCGTTTCATACTGCCGGGAATCCAGCTTATAAAGCGGCTGGCCGGCGTAAACAAAATCGCCGCCACTGAAATATTTTTCCAGGATACTGCCAGAAACACGGGCATGTACCTGTACTTCCTCTTTGCCCTGCAAATGACCGGGATAAGAATAAGCTATCGGTGTATCCTGCTGGATTACCTTCATAGCTTTCACTGGCGTATTCTTCTGCTCGGCCTGTTCCTGTTGGCCGCACCCGGAAAAAATGATGCTCGTTCCCAGGATAATGGTACTTATGATTGCTGCTGTCTTTCTTCCTAAAAATCCTGCCACTTCATATTCCCCCTCATTTACATCTAATTACGACTTGTTTATATTTTCATAATATTCTACATGGAGAAAATTTCCCCTTCTAAATTTCAAAAAGGCCTAAAAAGCAGTTGACAAGTCAACCACCTCTTAGGCCTTTCTATTGTTACATCTCCGCCCTTGCAGGGCATACTTTCCCGCTGGTTTATTTCGGTATGTGCAAATACACCAGTCCAACTATTTGCAATACCATTATCAACGGCACGCCGTATTTAAACTTCAAATGCAACGTCTTATGATGGAACAGCCGCATGGCTGCAAGAGCCCCTATGCTTCCGCCCACTGCCGCAATGAGTAAAAGTGTCAGCTCCGGTACCCGCCACCATTTACGGATGGCGCACAGCTTATCCCAAGCGTAGAATATAACCGCTGCAACATTTATGATTGCAAAATACCATATCGCTACACTATGCCAGTTAATATCCATTTTCTGTTCCCTCCCAGTACATTTGACATGTCAAATTTTATCCGCAAACAGATTGACAAACATATCCCGCGTTACCTTATCCAGCCTCCCATTTCAAGTAAAATAAAACCGGGCGGAAGGTATACGCCAGCCCTAAGGGCGGCATATGTATCATAAACAGGAACCTTCTATGCCCGGAAATATTGCTATGCAAATCATCCATGCCTATTTTAACACCTATTGCTATGTATTACCACCTATTTTCTGACATGTCAAATTTTATACACAATCAAGCGGAACCCGCGGCGGTATCCGCCCCGTCTGCCAGTGCACCACCACCACTTATAAGCGCTGTGCGTGGGAAGCCCTCCATAAAGAGGAAACGCCCTGTCTGCAGGCCCGGTAAGCCCCCTGCGGAGGTACAGGAAGCGATTATGCCACGGGTGACAGGCGATTTTCCCGACCTTGACAGCTGGCTGCTGGAACTGAGTGACCGACTGGGCGATTGTGTGGACGTGAGTCAGTCTTTGTTGGATGCGCAAGAGTATATCGTATTTGCGGAAGACTACGGCGAAGATTCTTACACCGTCAGGCAAACCGAAGATGGCGGCATAAGTGTGGAATAGGAGTCGTTGTGATGAAGGTCTTTATCAATCCCGGACATGCGGCAGGAGGAACACCTCTGCGTCCTGCGTGAAACCTATATGCCTGCCACGCTCGTGGAGCTGGGCTTTATCGACAGCGAGGATGTACAGCTCTTAAAAGAACATCAGGAAGATATGGCGCGGGCCGTGGCTCGTGGGGTGACGGATTATTGGCGAGATATTTGACCAATAAGTTTAGCACAGGTTTGAGATTTTAACATTCCTGTGCTAAACTGTAACTTGTCACAAGCGTTAAAAAGCGTATAGCGCAACAATAGATTCAAGGAGCAATAATTATGAGTACGGAGAATACTTTTGCTAATCTGGTCACCAGCACACGGCAAGTACATGAAGTTACTGCCTATTGCCCAGTTTCTAGCCATCAATCAGTCGTTGACGGCTAGAAACTGGGCAATAGGCTGCTATATCGTGGAATATGAGCAAAAAGGAAACGACCGTGCTCAATATGGGGCTAAATTACTGGAAAAATTGGCTGGAAAACTGGCCATCAAAGGCCTTGATCGCTCCATGCTTAACCTGTGCCGCCTTTTTTACCTGCGATATACCAATCTGGGAGAGGCTGTTGCCCAAAGACTACAAAAAATCAGTAATATTCAGATTCCCTTGCTAAAATCCTCCCAATCTGAGATTTGTGATTCAGTGAATCACAAATTGGCTACTGAGCCGGAAATGTTGCTCAGCCACCTTTCCTTTACCCATATCCGTGAGATAATGCCCATTGAAGATGACTTCGAGCGTTTCTTTTACGAAACCGAATGCATCAAATGTGGCTGGAGTGTCAGGGAACTGCGGCGACAAATTTCCACCAACTTGTATTTGCGGGCCGGTGCCAGTAAAAAGCCAGAATTATTGCTCCAGCCTGGTTCTGGTGCTCTTACGGTCAAAGAACCTTTTGCCCTGGAATTTTTGGGACTGGAAGCCAGAGATGCCATTTCCGAATCCGACCTGGAAAATTCATTGATTAATCATCTGGAAGAATTCCTCCTGGAACTGGGCAAGGGCTTTTGCTTTGAAGCACGGCAAAAGCGTCTGGTTATTGATGACAATTACTATTTCCCAGATTTGGTGTTCTATAATCGCCTGCTCCATTGCAATGTCATTATCGAGCTGAAAAATGACGAGTTCCGCCATGAGTATCTTGGCCAGCTCAATGCCTATGTAGCTTATTATAAAGAAAATGAAATGACAGCAGGAGACAATCCCCCTATTGGAATACTTCTGTGTACAAAAAAAGGGCCAAAGATGGTGGAATACGCACTATCCGGCATGGACAATCAGCTGTTTGTTTCTACTTATATGCTGCAACTGCCCAATAAGACGATACTGGAAAAATTCTTGTTGGACGAAATTGAAGAGATGAATAAATAAAGCAACATTTTGCCTGTGGGCGGATTTGACATGTCAATTCTGCCCACTTTTCTTTTTTCCTAAATAAAAATGGCCTGCCACATTGTGACAGACCATTTTTAGTGTCTATACCAAACCAGCTTATATTTGTTGACTGGTCAAATTCGTATTGGTCTTTTTTTCAGCGTCGATAAGTTCCTGTGCGGCGGTCAGCTGCAGTTTGACCTGCTCCGTTGACGTACCGCCCAAGGAAATGCGCTGGTTGACGCAGGTCTCAGGCTTCAAGGCTTCGGCAATGTCGGCCTCAAAGAGCGGCGAGAGTTCCTGCAGTTCCGACAGGGTCATATCGGCAAGATATTTGCCCTCGGCAATGCATTTGTGCACGGCCGTACCGGATACCGCATGGGCCTGACGGAAAGGCATGCCCTTCTTTACCAGATAATCAGCAAGGTCGGTCGCATTGGAGAAGTCCTCCTCCACCGCCTTGCGCATAACATCTTTCTTGACCTTCATGCCACGGATAAGCTGGGCATAGACACCCAGACTGAATTTCACCGTGTCGATGGCGTCAAAGATGCCTTCCTTGTCCTCCTGCAGGTCTTTGTTATAGGCCAGCGGCAGGCCTTTGACCGTGGTGAGCATGGCCATCAGGTGACCGATTACCCGGCCCGTCTTGCCGCGCACGAGTTCGGAAACATCCGGATTCTTCTTCTGCGGCATCATGGACGAACCTGTGCAATGGGCATCATCGAGTTCCACGAAGGAAAACTCACGGCTGCACCAGAGAATGGTTTCTTCCGACAAGCGGGAAAGATGCACCATCAAGATGCTGGCCGCCGACAGGAATTCCATGATGTAGTCACGGTCACTGACCGCATCCAGACTGTTCGAGTAAATCTGCTCGAAGTTCAGCTGCTTGGCCACAAGCTCCCGGTCAATCGGGAAGGTTGTTCCGGCAAGAGCGCCCGCGCCAAGCGGCATGATATCCGCCCGCTGGTAAACGCCGCTGAATCGTGCATAGTCACGGGAAAGCATACCGAAGTAGGCCATCAGGTGATGCGCAAAGAGAATCGGCTGTGCCCGCTGCAAATGCGTGTAACCGGGCATAATCACATCCTGATTTTTCTTCGCCGTTTCGAGCAAGGCTTCCTGCAGATTGATGATTTCCTTCTGCACAGCCACTACTTCACGGCGGATGTACATATGCGTATCGAGTGCCACCTGGTCATTGCGGCTGCGGGCAGTATGGAGCCGCCCGCCAGCTTCGCCAATGGCCTCGGTCAGCCGCTTTTCGATATTCATATGGATATCTTCCAAATCCACCGAGAAGTCAAACTCCCCGGCTTCAATCTGCGCTTCGATATCCTTTAAGCCCTGCAGAATGGCTCCGCAATCATCATCGGAGATAATGCCGCATTTAGCCAGCATGATGGCATGGGCAATGGAACCGGCAATATCTTCGTGATACATGCGTTTGTCAAAGTTTATGGAGGCCTGGAATTCGTTGACCATTTCATCTACGGTCTTGGTGAAACGGCCTCCCCACATGGCCTCACTCATTTCCCCGTCTTCTCCTGCATCAGGGCACGAACTTTGAGCGGCAGGCCGAACAGGTTGATAAAGCCCGTAGCATCAGCCTGATTGTACACATCATCATGTTCAAAGGTTACAAATTCCTGGCTGTAGAGAGAATACGGGGAAGTTGCACCTGCAGAAATGATATTGCCCTTGTAGAGTTTGAGTTTAACCTGACCGGTAACGGTCTGCTGCGTGCTGTTTACGAATGCATCCAGCGCTTCACGCAGTTGGCAGAACCACATGCCATCATAGACGAGTTCCGCATAGCGGATGCCAACCTGCTGTTTGTAATGGTAGGTGCTGCGATCAAGGCAGAGGTATTCCAGTTCGCGATGTGCATAATAGAGCAGAGAGCCGCCCGGATTTTCATACACGCCGCGGGACTTCATGCCCACCAGACGGTTTTCGCAGATATCCACGATGCCCACACCATTGCGCGCACCGATTTCGTTGAGTTCGGTCAGCAGTTCCACAGCGCCGAGTTTCTTGCCGTTGACAGCAACCGGTTCGCCCTTTTCAAAGTCGATGGTCACATATTCCGGTTTATCCGGAGCATCCTGCGGAGCCTTGGAAATCAGGAACATGCTGTCTTTCGGTTCATTGGCCGGGTCTTCAAGGTCTGCGCCTTCATGGGACAAATGCCAGATGTTTCTGTCCATTGAATAGGTCTTGTTATCCGTAGCAATGGGGATATCATGCTTCTTGGCATATTCGATTTCGGCAGAACGGGAATCGAGGTCCCATTCACGCCACGGAGCAATCAGCGTGATGTTCGGTGCCAGAGCCTTAACGGTCAGTTCGAAACGAACCTGGTCATTGCCCTTGCCGGTAGCGCCGTGAGCAATAGCATCCGCGCCTTCCTGCTTAGCGATTTCCACCAGCTTCTTGGCAATAATCGGACGGGCAAAGGACGTACCGAGCAGGTACTTGTCTTCATAAACAGCACCGGCTTTGAGCGTCGGCCATACATATTCCTTGAGGAATTCTTCCTTGAGGTCAGCGATATATACCTTGGAAGCACCGGATTTCAGCGCCTTGTCATGCACGGCATCCAGTTCATCGCCCTGACCTACGTCAGCGCAGCAGGCGATAACTTCGCAGCCATCATAATTTTCCTTGAGCCAGGGAATGATAACGGAGGTATCGAGACCACCGGAGTAAGCCAGAACTACTTTTTTAATCTGTTTAGCCATAATAGAACTTCCTTTCTATTGTAAAAATATTACACCTCATCCGTCAGCCCTTCAGGCTGCCACCGCTCGGGGTGTCCACCGGACACCCGCGGCAGAGCCGCCCCCAAAGGGGAAGGCTCTTAACCCATTGTCAGTGCCATAATGGCTTTTTGGGTATGGAGGCGGTTTTCTGCTTCATCAAAAATCACATGGGCATTGGCCTCTAAGACTTCCTCGGTGATTTCCTCACCGCGGTATGCCGGCAGGCAGTGCATTACGATGGCCCGCTTGTCGGCATGTGCCATAAGCTCCTTGTTGACCTGATAGGGGGCAAAGATTTTCTTGCGGGCATCGTGTTCATCTTCCTGTCCCATGCTGGCCCAGGTATCCGTAACCACGATATCGGCACCCTTGACCGCTTCTACCGGGTCGGTTACGAGTTCAATGCTGGCACCCGTGAGTTTGGCATCTTCTTTTGCCTGCTTGGTCACCGTGGCATCCGGCTTGTAATCTGCCGGCGTAGCAGCCACAAAGGTCATACTGGCCTTGGCACAGCCATACATGTAGGAGTTGGTCATATTGTTGCCGTCGCCCACATAAGCCATTTTGAGGCCCTTGAGGTTCTTGCCCTTATGCTCCTGAATGGTTAAGAGGTCGGTGAGCACCTGACAAGGATGGAGTAAATCCGTCAGGGCATTGATGACCGGAATATCGGCGTATTTGGCCAGTTCTTCCACACGGTCATGCCCATAGGTACGAATCATAATGCCGTCCAGATAGCGCGACAACACGCGTGCCGTATCCTTAATGGGTTCGCCGCGTCCCAGCTGCAAATCGCGGTTCGAGAGGAACAGTGCCTGCCCGCCGAGCTGGTACATGCCAACTTCAAACGAAACTCTGGTGCGAGTAGAAGACTTTTCAAAAATCATCCCCAGGGTCTTGCCCTTTAAGAGATGATGTTCGATGCCTGCCTTCTGCTTGGCCTTGAGTTCATGGGCCAGCGCCAGAATCTCCTGTACTTCATCCACGGATAAATCGTGGATGGACAACATATCGCGTCCTTTTAACATCCAAAGCCCCCTTATTCGGCGTATTTGCCGATAACTTCGTCCATTACAGCAAATGCTTCATCAATCTGCGCTGTGGTGATGATGAGCGGCGGGATAAAGCGCAGCACCTTGCCCGCCGTACAGTTGATAATCAGCCCCTTGGCCAGACAGTCATTGACGATATCCCGGCCATGGTCGGAACTTATCAGTTCAGCGCCCAAAATCAAGCCTTCACCACGCACATCTACAATAAATTTTGGATATTTTTTCGCTAATTCCTGCAATTTATCCTTAAAATATTTGCCTACAGCCTGAATATTTTTCAAAAATTCATCTTTGGGTACCGTATCGAGTACCACATTGGCCGCCGCACATGCCAGCGGATTACCGCCGAAGGTCGTACCATGGTCACCGGGCTTAAAGGCCGCTGCTACCTTGTCGGTGACGATAAAGGCACCGATGGGCACACCGCCTGCTAAACCTTTAGCCAGCGTTACGATATCGGGCTTGATGCCGTAATTCTCATAGGCAAAGAACTTGCCGCTGCGGCCAATGCCTGCCTGTATTTCATCGAGAATCAGCAGGGCGCCATGCTTATCGCAGAGTTCCCGGACCTGTTTGAGGTAGTCCGCATTCGGTGTATGAACACCGCCCTCGCCCTGAATGGTTTCGAGCATTACCGCCGCCGTCTTGTCGCTGATTTTGCTTTCTAGTTCGGCGATATCGTTGTAATGCACATAGGTGAAACCTGCAGGCAGCGGCCCCAAACCTTCATGGTAATGCGTCTGGCCCGTAGCCGTCAGCGTAGCCAAAGTACGGCCATGGAAGCTGTCCCAGGCGGAGATGATTTCCGTCTTTTCAGGATTGATGCTGTAACCATACTTGCGGGCAATCTTGATGGCCCCTTCGTTGGCTTCCGCGCCGGAGTTGGCGAAGAACGCCTTATCGAGGCCGCTGAGCTTCACGAGCTTAGCCGCCGCATCTGCCTGCGGCTGGGTGTAGTAGAGATTGGAGCAGTGAATGAGTTTTCCTGCCTGCTCCGTCACCGCCTGCACCAAGGCCTTGTTGTTATGGCCCAGCACATTTACGGCAATGCCGCCCAAGAAATCCAGATATTTCTTGCCGTTTATATCCCAAACCTCGGCCCCTTCACCGTGGTCAAGGACGATTTTATAGCGATTAAAAACCGGCAGATAGCTTTGCTGGTCCTCCGCAAAAATTTCCTGTTCCTGCATATTGTGCCCCCTTACCGCACCACCTGGGTGCCAATGCCCCGGGAGGTAAAGATTTCCAAGATAATGGAGTGTGCGAGCCGCCCGTCAATGATATGTGTCTTGCCCGCGCCCTGCTCCAAAGCCGTCAGGCAGGCTTCCACTTTGGGAATCATGCCCCCGGCGATAATGCCTTCTTTGATGTACTGCTTAGCCTCGGGCAGATGCAAGGTGGAGATGAAACTTGACTTGTCATTGAAGTCCTTGTAAATCCCCTCGATATCCGTCAAAAGCAGCAGTTTTTCTGCCTGCAAGGCACCGGCAATCTCTGCCGCCACATAATCGGCGTTGATGTTGTAACTCTCGCCGTTATCGCCTACACCAATGGGCGCGATAATGGGCACATAGCCCTGCTTCAACAGGTCTTCGAGAATCCCTGTGTCCACCTGCTCCACTTCGCCGACATAGCCGATATCCACCTTTTTGGTGTCCTCGCCTTCATAAACCGTGGCCAGCTTCTTGCGGGCTTTAATCAGCCCCGCATCCTTACCGCTTAATCCCACGGCCCTTACGCCGCGGCGGTTCAGGAGATTGACAATCTCGGAATTGACCTTGCCGTCGAGCACCATTTCCGCAATCTCAATGGTTTCTTCATCGGTGACTCTAAGCCCCGCCACAAAATCCGATTCCTTGCCGACCTTTTTGAGGAAGCCCGTGATATCCGGGCCGCCACCATGAACGATGACGGGACGGATACCGACATATTTCATCAGGGCGATATCCTGCATGACCTTTTCCTTGAGGTCATCATTAATCATGGCATTGCCGCCGTATTTAATGACGATGGTCTTGCCGTAGAACTGCTGGATATAAGGCAGGGCCTCCACCAAAATGGCGGCTTTGTCTTCTGCTGTAAACATCAGCCTGCCTCCTTAGGTGTGGTATTCCCCGTTAATCTTCACGTATTCATAGGAGAAGTCACAGCTCCAGATATCAGCTTTGGCATCGCCTTCGCCCATATCAATACCGATAACGATATCATGGGCCTCCATGACCTTCCGCAGTTCCGCTTCATCATAAGCTGCGCCTACGCCATTGGCATAAACGGTAATGTCACCGAACTTCACGACAGTCTTATTCGGGTCCATCGGTACGCCGGCATAACCTACGGCACAGATTACGCGCCCCCAGTTGGGGTCTTCACCAAAGAATGCTGTCTTTACAAGCGGGCTCTTGGCAACACTCATGCCAATGGTCTTGGCTTCGGCAAAGTTTCTTGCGCCCGTTACGGAAATGGTCAGGAACTTGGTAGCACCTTCACCGTCAGCCGCAATCTTCTTAGACAGTTCCTGGCAGATATTCTGCAGAGTGGCCTTAAAGAGCTTGTAATCCTCGTTTTCCTCGGTGATTTTCGCATTGCCTGCGGCACCGTTAGCCAGCACGATAACCATATCATTGGTGCTCATATCGCCGTCAATGGAAATCATATTGAAGGAAACTTCAACGATTTCCGACAAGGCCTTCTGCAGGAGTTTGCTGTCAATGGCCGCATCCGTCGTGATAAAGCAGAGCATGGTAGCCATATTTGGCTGAATCATGCCCGAACCCTTGGCGATAGCACCGAAACGTACTTCCTTGCCGCCGAGCGTGATTTCCGTAGCGCAGGACTTGGAATATGTATCCGTGGTGATGATGGCCTTACCGGCGTTCTCACTGCCTTCGGTGGACAGTTCCTTAACCGCCTGCTTGATGCCCGTTTCCATCTTGTCCATCGGCAGGTTAACGCCGATAACACCGGTGGATGCCACCACGACATCATCCGCCTTGCAGCCTAAAGCCGTTGCCGTGATATCCTGCATAGCTGCCGCATCGTTTTCACCCTGCTCACCCGTGCAGGCATTAGCACAGCCGGCATTAGCCGTGATGGCATGTGCCATGCCCGTAGCTACAACCTTCTTGGAGGCGCGTACCGGCGCCGATGCTACTGCATTCTGCGTAAAGGTACCGGCTACTGCCGCTTCCTGTTCCGTGTAAATTACGGCAACATCGAGATTGCCGCTTTTCTTTATACCAGCCTTGACACCGGCAGCCTGAAAGCCCTGCGGGTAAGTAACCCCGGCTTTTTTATGTGCATCACTAAACATATAGTTTCCTCCTCAGAGTTGTTTTTCGTTTTTATTAGGGATAAAGGGGGACGAAATCGAGTCCCATACGTTCTTCAAAACCGCAGGCGATATTGAAATTCTGTACCGCCTGTCCCGCAGCGCCCTTCACAAGATTATCAATGGCCGAGAGCACAATCACGCGGCCTGTGCGTTCATCCACATGCCAGGCGATATCACAGAAGTTGGAGCCGCGCACTTCCTTGGTGGAAGGATATGCCCCTTCGCCCAATAAGCGGATAAAGTATTCCTTGCCGTAGAGCTTTGCAAAAGCGGCACTGACCAAATCCGCAGTTACGCCCTCTTTGAGGTTAGCGTAGCAGGTGGAAAGAATTCCGCGGGACATCGGCACGAGATGCGGTGTGAAGTTCAAGAGAACCTTTTCCCCCGAAATATCGGCCAGTGCCTGTTCAATCTCCGGCGTATGTCGGTGCTTGGCCACATTGTAAGCCCGGAAGTTATCGTAGAGCTCCGGGAAATGATTGGCCTGCTTAGCTCCGCGCCCTGCCCCCGATACACCGGACTTGGCATCGACGATAATCGTGTTTACATCGATAAGATGCTGCTTAGCAAGCGGCGCGAGTGCTAAGATGCTGGCAGTGGTAAAGCAGCCGGCATTGCCAATAATCTTAGCATTTTTTATCTGCTCCCGATAAAGTTCAGCCAGGCCGTAAACACGTTCTGCTTCCTGATGAGTATGCGGAACATGATACCAGGCTTCGTACACTTCCGTATCCGCGAAGCGGTAATCCGCGCCCAGGTCGATAATCCGCACCGGCATCCCCGCAAGTGCACGCCCTACTTCCATGGCATGACCATGCGGCAGACCGATAAAGACAAAATCGCTGTCCCGGCCAATGCGCTCGATGTCCTTCATGGACTCCAGCTCCATATCGTAAAGCCCCCGCAAATGCGGATAAAGGCTGGCAATTTTTTCGCCCGTATGACTTTCCGAAGTGATGTGTACCACTTCCGCCTGCGGATGCTGATAGAGCAGCCGCAGAAGTTCGGCTCCGGCATAACCGGTAGCACCGATAACGCTGACCTTCATGGGGATTCCTCCTCTAGTATCAATTTGACTTGTCAAAATGGATTTATCGTCCGTCAAATTTGACATGTCAACTGTACTCTGTAAACTATGTTTATAATTATACATCTATGTTGCATAAAATTGCAACCCCTATTCATAAAAAAACATGATATAATTGAATAAGCTATTATTTAAGGAGCCTATTATGAAAAAACATAAAAAACGACGAATTTACAGAAAATTATTCCGCTTCATCTTCTTTCTAGGCCTGGTCTTCTTTATCGCCTTCTTTCTGGCGGGCGGCACCTCTTTCTTTTCTCCCCGTACCTGGCAGAATGTCGGTGAGTTTCTGCCGAAGCTCGAAGCCATTCAGCCTGCCAATCAGCAAGATGACAGCCCCAAGGAAATATCGACCATCGACCGGCTCAGCCGCATCATTTTCCTCAAACGTGCAGTAGATGCCCGTATCGACAAGGAACATTATGTAAAGCTCCGGGATATTCCCGAGGATATGCAAAACGCCATCATCGCCGTGGAAGACAACCGCTTTTACAGTCATTACGGTTTTGATGTGCAGGGCATCATGCGGGCCACGCTCGTCAATCTCCAATACGGTGAAGTCACCGAAGGAGCCAGCACCATCACCCAGCAGCTGGTCAAGAACCTCTTTCTCTCCCATGAGCAATCCTTCGGCCGCAAAGCAGAAGAACTTTTGCTCTCATTGGATATGGAAGCCAACTACAGCAAGAGCGAAATTTTGGAACTCTACCTCAACACCATTTACTACGGTTCGAACTACTACGGCATCGGCCCCGCTGCCCTTGGGTATTTTGACAAGAAGCCCAGCGAGCTGAAACTGCCGGAAGCTGCCATGCTGGCTGGCACGCCCAATGCTCCTTCTCTTTATTCCCCCTATGTAGACTTTATGCTGGCCAAGAAGCGGCAATTTGTGGTGATTGATGCCATGGTGCGTTATGGTTATATTGACGAAGCCACCGCCGAGTCAGCAAAAATCAAGCCCATCTATCTGGCAAAACCTGCCCAATAAATTGCTTTTCGCATAAGAAAAAGGAGACAGGACCCCCTTTCACAGGGAGCCTGTCTCCTTTATTTTATTTCTTTTTGTTTTTGTTTTTGAGCTGTTCATCAGCAGAACGGTCAAAGTGTTTGTAGAACTGTTCTGCGAGGTTGTTGAACGTTGCCACCGAATCGGGTTCACCCTTGTTGGCAATAATCTCATAGGTATAGAGAAGTTCGTTGCTGCCAGCTTTGAATACATCAAAGAAGAAGGTCGTGCGGCTGTTGTTAGCCACCGTCAGCACAACATATGCATCGGCATAGTTAGCCACGTTTTCCTTATAAGTCTTGGCAGCCTGACGGCGGTCAAGAGCTTTGATGTCCACATTGGTAGCCGTCTTAATCCCTTCAGCTACAGCATCATAGGAAATTACATAGCTGCGGGATACCCGGCTGGCATCCGACACAATCTGCGTCAGCATTTCCTTGTTGGGAGCCTTTTCATCCACCGGCGCATACAGCGGTGCAGCCACTGCAATGCGTTTTACCGAGGTAATATCAGCACCTTCCTGCATAGTTACCTTGTCAGCATTGGCAAAGGCTACCTGAGCACTGAGCACAACCATGCAGACAACGAGCAACATTTGAACAATTTTTTTCATGGATTGTTTCCCTCCACCCATATAAAATTTCGCGAAAAATCGCACCTTTCTTATTGTACACCATTTTTAGCCGTTCCGCTAGTGGTTAATCGCGTTTTCCCGCAATCTTAGCAATAAATCGCAATAGCCTGGGGAATGGTTTCAATATGCAAAGGCAGCATGGGCCCCACTTCTCCATCCAAATCGCTCTGGAGTTCGCCAGTTGTTTCAATCTGGAAATTCCGGGCCTGCAGGTGCAGAACGCAGTCCTTTTCCGACACGGGCTTGCCGGCTACCAAATCCGCTGTAACGGCCATGAGTTTATGCACGCCGCATTTCTTAATGGCCAGCAGGTCCAGCTTGCCATCATCCACCGCGAGCTTCTCGGCCACGTTTTTCATACTTCCTACCACGCCGCTGTTAATGACGACAAAGAGGAAGGCTTCAATCTCATGCTTTTCGCCATCGGCGGTAATGGTCAGAGGCACAGCCCGGAACTTGGGAATTTCGCCAATCCCCTTGAGATAATAGGCCATCTTGCCCAGAGCATTCTTGAGGCGTCTGTCCACTTCATGGGCAATGGAGGTCATCATGCCGGCGCTGGCTACGTTGATAAAGTACTTGTCTCCGACCTTGCCCACGTCCATGCGGCGGCAGGAGCCTGCGGCAATCTTATCAAAGTAGGCTTCCATATCCTCATTGATTTGCAGATAGGTGGCAAAGTCATTGGAAGTGCCGCTGCCGATAATGCCCAGCGGCAAATCGATGTTATTTTTCACCAACAGGTTGACACATTCATGGACAGTGCCATCGCCGCCTGCAGCCAGAACCCCTTCAGGTTTTACTTCCCGCAGGAATTCTACAAAATCTTCATTGCCTTCCCGCTTTGTGCGATAGAGCAAGAGCAGGATGCCCCGCCGCTGAAAGGCTTCCACAATCCAGTCCAGTTTATTCTTGAAAGCTGCATGCCCGGAAACCGGGTTATAGAACAGCACCAGCTTTTGCAATGTTTACGCCTCCTGTTTTTCCTCTGCCTTGAACACGCCAATCTTGCGCAGGAACTTGATGCCCACACGGCCAATCATAGGCATGCGCTGCAAATCGTCCTCTTTAAGGCCGCCGATAACGAGCATTACGGCAATGTAGACCGCGCAGCCGAAGAACACGGCGCCAAAGGTGGAAATAGCGCCCATCTGCCACCAGGCCATGGTGAAGTCATAGAAGAAGTAGACCGCCACCGCCATGATGGCTGCAGCCACAATGGTTTTCAGGAGCTGAGGAATCTCCATGCGGTAGCCGATAAACTTATAGATGAAAATCAGATTGATGATGGCGGCAACACCCATATCCGCCGCCGTTGCCCAGGCTGCACCCATGATGCCCAGCCAGGGAATAGCCGTAAGTTCCCAGTTGAGAACAACCTTAGCCACTGCTGCCAGAATCATATTGACCATGGGGATGGTCGGATGCCCCAACCCCTGCAGGATGCCCGTAGACACCTGATGCAGGCCCAAGAGGATAATGCTCACGGCCGAAATCATAACCGCAGGGCCAGCGCCCGGCGCATTGTAGATAAGGGCGGAAATCGGCGTAGCCAGCACAAAGACGATGACAAAAGCCGGGAAGCAGACGAAGTTCGAGATACGCACCGACGCCGCCGTCTGATTATATACGCGCTTCATGTCCTTGAGCGCCCGCGCCTCCGAAATGGCCGGCACAATACTCATGGCCATGGAAGCCGTGATGATGCAGGACAGATTGACCAAGGGCACCGCCATACCAGTCAGATAACCGAAGAGCTCTGTAGCTTCATTGACGCTGTAGCCAGCCACTTCCAAGCGCTGCGGCACAATCATAAGGTCCAGATTGGATACAACCGGCAGCATGATGCTGGCCGCCGATACCGGCAGGGACAGCTTGAAGATGCGCTTGATGATAGACCAGGCAGACTCTGCTTCCGTTCCCGGCAAAGGCTGCAAATTGGAACCATAATCCCGCTCAATATCCTTGTCCAGCTTCCAGTGGTAATATATGAGCACCATAAGACCAGTCACGGCACCGGCCAAAGCACCCAAGGATGCACCGGCAGATGCGTAATCAAGGCCCCAGGGCAGCAAGAGTTCTGCCAGAAGAATCATGGTGATAACCCGGAAAATCTGCTCCACAATCTGCGAAACAGCCGTCGGGGTCATACGCTGCCAGCCCTGCAAGTAACCGCGGGAGCTGGCCAAGAATGTCACGAAGAACACCGTCGGTGCCAGCACCACAATGGACTTATACGCACGGGCATCGCGGACAAACTGCCAGTCAATGAGCCAGTCTGCCGCAAAATAGGTCATGAAAGAGAAGAACAGGCCCGTCACGAGCATCAGTGCCATGGAGATATGGAACACCCGCTTGGCCCCGTAAATATCCTTTAATGCCACCCGTTCCGCCGTGATGATGGAGATAGCCACCGGCACACCGGCCTGGGAAACCGTCATGGCGAAGAAATAAATCGGAAACGCCATCTGGTAAAGACCGATACCTTCACCGCCCAAGATTCGGGAAACAAAAATCCAGTTCAAGGAACCGATGACCTTGACCACAAAGCCCGCCACCGTCAGGATAAAAGTTCCTTTCAGAAAGGACTCTCCCTTGCTGGATTTATTTTCAGTTGTTACTTCCTGCTTACTAATGAGAAACACCGCCTATATATCACAGGCACAGCCCAGCCATGCCACAAATAATCTGCTATCCTATCTTAATATAAAAAAGGACGCAACGTATGAATTATACCACACATTGCGTCCCTTATCCATAGTGAAGCAAAATGAATATGAATTAAGCGTGAGCCAGCTCGTCGTTGTCGTCGTAAACCGGCGATTCAGCGCCCATCAGCTCGCTGAAGTCGATGTTCAGAGCCTTGCCTTCGTTCAGCGTGCGAATCTTGCCTGCTACTTCAGCATCTGCCACAAAGGGACGGCACTCATAAAGACTTGCTTCCATACCAGCAGTTTCCGGTACATAGAAGCCCAGACGGTCAGCTACCGTCTTAAAAGCATAGAAACGCTCAGCCAGGTCACACCATTCAAGATTTTTCATTGTTAAAACTCTCCTTACTAATCCCTAAAACCTTACAGTAAAAAAATTATATTTTATCCCAACCCGTTTTCCTCCCACAGAAAACGAGATGTCAGTAATCATAACAGTTTTCTTTCGTGTTGTCAAACCCTCGTATTTTCCCCTGAGCTGTGCTAAACTAGCATAGAGAGAAATTAACGAGGTGATAGCCATGTCATACTTTTTTATTCTGCTGATAGCTATATTATCCATTATCTTCCTGCTGGAAATGCGCCACAGCCTGCGCCGTTCCAACATGAACAGCCACCTGATTGAAAAGTACCGGGATGACCTGCAGAATAAGGAACTGCTGGAAGAAATCTACGCCTACTGCCAGCAGGATTACAAACTGCGTCGCATCATAGAGAAGCACAATATTACTTATGATGATATAGAAAAAATATATCAAAAACTGCTGCTCTGGGGAAACTTTCACAAGGGCCGCCGCTTCGTCCCCATCACTTCTTTCCTATATGTATGCACACTGAATTACCTTGGCCAGCATAAAAATGATGATGCAAAAGAACTCACGATGAAGTGCATGAATTACCTGCATATTTGACATGTCAAAAAAGCCGTTAAGGTTCATCTTGGTGACCTTAACGGCTTTTGTTTATTTGCTCAACAGATATTCAATATGTACCCGGGCATTAAAATCCAATGTTCCTGGCTCAATATTCGTAGCTGCGGCTTTGGAAGCCAACAGCATATTTCTGTCATAGGAACGGGCTTCTATATAATCCGTACTCTCCGAGACGTTCTTGATGCCTACAATATGACGACCAAGGCCCTGGGCGATGATATCCGCCTTGTCCCGTGCATCGGCGATAGCAGCACCTAATGCTTCCTTGCGGGCGGCACTCTGATTGCTCAGAGAAAACTGCAGAGAATTGACTTCATTGGCTCCGGCATTCAGCGCCGCATCAATAATTCTGCCCGCTTTGGCAATGTCGCGGATATTGACCCGCAGGGAATGACTGGCCGTGTAGCTGCTGATTTCCCGGCCGCGCTTTTCCGCATTGCTGTAGTTGGGATGGAAGGAATATTGCTGACTCTTGATATCAGCGCCAGCCACGCCCATCTGCTTCAACGCCTGCGTAATGGCCATGGATTTCTGGGCGTTTTCCGCCTGCGCCTGATTGGCACTGCGGGCCTGGGATGTTACCCCCAAAGTCAGCACCGCCTGGTCAGGCACAACCGCCGCACTGCCCTGCCCGTCCACAGACAGCACGGGCAGTTCCTCTGCAGCCAAAGCCACCGGCGAACAAAAAAGTGCCAACGCCAATAGCGCCGTAAATAACTTAGCTAATTTCATGGAAACAACCTCCCATATAGGAAAATCTTTCACTTAACGTACACCAAGTTCAATAAGTTCCTTCGGTGCCTTGGTCAAGGGCTCACAGCCTGTTTCCGTTACGAGCACCGTATCTTCAATGCGCAGACCGCCCCAGCCCGGCAGATATACGCCCGGTTCATCCGTTACCAGCATTCCCGGCTGCAAAGCTTCACAGGTGCTCTTTAAGGACAGACGCGGTTCTTCATGGATTTCCAGACCAAGGCTATGACCCAAGCCATGGCCAAAATACTGCGCCAAGTCATACTTCGCCAGATTTGCCTGCACCGCTTCGTGAACAGATTTCCCCGATACGCCCGGCTTAATCTTGCTCAAGCCCAGCAGCTGGGATTCCAAAACAGCCTTATAAATCTTGCGCTGTTTTTCATCCGCCTTGCCCATGCAGATGGTACGCGTGATATCCGAAGCATAACCGCCAAAGAACGCACCAAAGTCCATGGTGACAAACTCGCCTTCGTTGATGACCTTGTCCGTAGCAATGCCATGCGGCAAGCTGCCACGCACGCCAGAGGCCATAATGGTCGTGAAGGACGGACCTTCCGAGCCGTTTTCACGCATGCAGTTTTCCAGATGCGCCGCCGCCTGCACTTCCGTCATACCCGGACGGATATACGTCAGCATATCGGCAAAAGCAATGTCCACAATCTCGCAAGCCTTGCGGATATTTTCAATTTCCTCTGCGTCCTTAATCTGGCGCAGGGTATCCAGCTTCAACGGCGTATTGAATTCACAGCCATCCAGCAGCTCGCCCAGTTTGGCATAGTAATCATAAATAATGGCATTGCCTTCAAAGCCAACTTTCTTGGCGCCAATCTTCTTCACGCATTCGGCAGTCTTAGCCAGCAAACCATCCTTCTGTTCCACAATCTCAAAAAGCGGCGCCTGCTGACCAGCCTGCTCCGTATAACGGCTGTCCGTAATCAGCATGGCATCGTTCATACCAATAACCAACGTGGTATCATCACCACGGAAGCCGCTGAAATAATGCAGATTTACATACTTCGTAATGATTACTGCGTCCAAACCTTTTTCAGCTAATACAGCGCGTAACGCCTGCAAACGACTTTCCTTCATAAATGGGTCAACTCCTGATAAACTTATTTCTTCAATTTATAGATAATGGCTTCGAGCGCTGCCAAATAGCTTTCTACGCCCAGTCCACATATCTGTCCCATAGCGACAGGTGCCAGCACCGAATTATGCCGGAACTCCTCCCGCTTGTGGATATTGGAGATATGCACCTCAATAAGCGGCACTTCCACTGCCGCAATCGCATCCCGCAGGGCAATGCTGTAATGGGTAAACGCCGCCGCATTAAAGATGATGTAATCATACACGCCGCGCGCCGCCTGAATCTTGTCCACCAACACGCCCTCGTGATTGGACTGGAAACAGTCAACTTCAATACCTGCCTCCTGCCCCCGCTTTTGCAGCATTTCTTCAATGTCCTGCAAAGTGGTGCTGCCGTAAATCTCCGGCTCACGCGTTCCTAAAAGATTAAGATTCGGCCCATTTAATACCAATACTTTGTGCATCTGTCCGCCCCCTTAGTAGTGAATTTCAAAACGCTGTTCCATAGCGATAACATCGCGAACTTCCAAGCCAAAACTCTGCACCTTGATAAAGTAATTACCCTCGCGGATAATAGCCTCCAAACGGTCAATAGCCGCCTGCGGCCCCTGCAGTTCCATGGTTACTGTGCCATCGGACATATTCTTCACCCAGCCGGTAATGCCAAGATTCATTGCATTCTGCTGCACAAACATCCGAAAACCCACTCCCTGCACCGTTCCTGTAGCCGTGCCAAAATAACGAACTAAATCTGCCATGATAATTACCTCCTCCAAGCTGCAACATTACAAATCTCAAGCTATATTGTACTATTTTCGTAAACGAATGTAAACTATCAGATTATGATGGGGGAACACCTCATCCACCGCGTTGCGGTCCCCCTTCCCCTCAAGGGGAAGACTTTTCGTTTATTGCCTACAAATAATGTTGGCAATAAGCGCGGCGGGGGCAGTTGGCAGCGGCAGCGTTGGCAGGGAGCGTTAAGAACTTGTTTTTTGCCATACCGCTGCCCTATCGCGAAAAGCATATTGTTTGAGCAACGCGAATTTTTGCTTTTCACGATACTTAATTAAAGGCAAAAGACAAGTTTAGCTCCCTGCCTTAGCGGACGATGGCAACTGTCCCCGCCGCGCGCCTTCAACGGTACTACTTAGCAATAATATCCCGCCGCAAGATTGTGTACTCTTCTACCGGCTGTTCCATCTTCATCCGTATAATCTGCTGTGGATGCGGAGCCACCGAGATTTCCTCATTCGTCTCATTATCAATCATCGAGGTAATCTTCTGCCGATAAAGCGGCCCTGTCGGCTGGAAGACTTCAATCTCCTGCCCCACCTTCATATTGTTGCGCTGTTCCACGACAGCGTAACCGGTCGCCGCATCATAAGAGCGCACCAGCCCCACGAAATCCGAAGTCTGGTCATAGGACGTCTTGCCGTAAATCTGGTCATCCGCATCGGGCTGATGATAGTAGAATCCCGTAGTATAAGCCCGATGGGAAACCTTTTCAAGCTCGTCCATCCATTCCTTTTTGACCGTAAAATTCTCCGTGTCAGCAAAGTAGCTGTCAATAGCCAAACGATAAGCCTTCGTGACACTGGCGGCATAATGGACACTCTTCATACGGCCTTCGATTTTGAGGCTGTCCACGCCGCTTTCGATTACGTCTTTGATATGCGGCATCAGGCACATATCCTTGGAGTTCATGATATACGTGCCCCGGTCATCTTCCTCAATGGGGAAGTATTTGCCCGGACGGGTTTCCTCGACCAGCGCATACTTCCAGCGGCAGGACTGGGCACAGCTACCGCGGTTGGAATCGCGGCCCGTAAAGTAATTGGACAGCAGGCAGCGGCCGGAATAGGAAATACACATGGCCCCATGCATAAACATTTCCAAATCCACATCACATTTCTCGCGGATTTCGCGAATTTCGTTAAGGCTCATTTCGCGAGCCAGCACAACGCGTTTAGCCCCCAAATCCTTCCAGGCATTAACCGTCGCCCAGTTGGTATTGTTCGCCTGCGTGCTGATGTGGAGTTCCATATTCGGAATCAGCTTGCGGCAAAGCATAAATACGCCCAAATCGGCCACAAGCAGGGCATCTACGTTAATTTCCTGCAAATAGCGCAGATAATCCGGCAGTTTTTCCATATCGCTGTTATGCGGGAAGATATTGACCGTCACATAGACCTTCTTACCGCGCGCATGGGCAAAGTCCACAGCTTCCTTCAGTTCCTCATAGGTGAAATTGCCGCCAAAGGCACGCAAGCCAAAGGCCTTGCCGCCTAAGTAGACCGCATCGGCACCATAGAGAACTGCCATTTTCATCTTTTCCAAATTCCCGGCAGGTGCCAGGAGTTCAGGTTTCTTTATCATGTATCCAATCTCCTCGTGACGGCGAGACCATCGCCGTTTTCCAGTATTTCCGTTACATAGGGCGGCTGGCTGACCAGCTCAATATACTCCCGCAGGCGTTTGACAATCGTCTTAAACCGCCGGGGCGTGGGCACATCGCCCTTGACATAGCCGCGAAACAGCACATTATCCGCCAGAATCACCGCCTTATCGGCGAGCATTGGCTGTATCTTGTGGAAATAGTCCACATACTGACCTTTCGCCGCGTCAATAAACACAAAGTCAAATTTTTGACCGGTCAATTGCAGCTTTAATAGATTTTCTGCCGCGTCACCGCCCATAATATGAATCCGGTCAGCGTATGCTGACCGGTCAATATAGCCCTGTGCCGTCTTTATCCGTTCGTCACTGAGTTCTAATGTCGTGATTTCAATATCTGCGGCACCATTTTTCGCCATGAGCAGGCTTGAATAGCCGATGGCTGTGCCGATTTCGAGTACACGATGGGGCTTTGCCTCCTGCACAACCTGCAGAAAGGCCTGCCGCCCGCGTTCATTGATAATGGGAACATGATGGAGAGCCGCGTAGCCCTCCATCTCCCGTAATAATTCGTCCAAGTTCCTTCCACCTCATCCGTCAGCACTTCGTGCTGACACAGCCCTGGGAGTCCACTGGACTCCCGCGATTTCTCGCCCCCTCAAGGGGAAGGCTATCTAACCTGTTCTACAATCTGCTGATGTTCAGCGTAGGTTTTTGAGTAATGATTATGACCTTTTCGGTCCGCCACAAAGTAGAGATAATCCGTATCGGCAGGATAGAGTACCGCCTCGATAGCTGCCATGCCCGGGCTGGCAATCGGTCCGGGGGGCAGGCCCTTAATCTGATACGTATTGTAAGGAGACTCAATCTTCGTATCCTTGATGCTCACATCCTCTTTGGGCGCATCCAAGAGATACTGAATCGTGGTATCCGTCTGCAAGGGCATGCCGATTTTCAGCCGCTTGAAGAACACCTGCGCGATAATGGGCCGGTCTTCTTCGTACATGGCTTCCTTTTCCACCAGTGAGGCCAGCGTAATCAGCTCATGGATGGAGAGGTTCATCTCCGCCGCCCGCTTCCGCATTTTGGGCGTCAGCCGGTTATCCATATCCTCGGCCATCATCTTGAGTATTCCATCCACCGACGGGTCATCATGGAGCACATAGGTATCGGGGAATAAAAAGCCCTCGCAGGCATAACGAATATCTTTGTCCCGCTTGATATAGCTATAAGGGGCAAAATCCTTGGCCTTGCGCAAGAATTCATCCTCGTCCACCAAACCTTCATCACTGAGGCGCTTGGCGATTTCCTTGACCCCGAACCCTTCGGGAATGGTGAACTTAACCTGGGTTGTTTCTCCGTTCACCAGCTTATTGATGATTTCCTCCGGCGGCGTGTTGGGCTTGAAAGCATAGGTGCCCGTCTTAAACTTATCTGCCGCATCGCTTTTCTTCACCTGCAGCCAGAAAGCTTTTTTGTTGGTGATAATGCCATGCTTCAAGAGCTCATCGGTGATGTCACTGGCACTCATGCCCTTTTTGACCGAAAGGAAAATGGTCTGATTGGGGTCCAGATTCTTAGGCGCCGCCTTATCCGCCGTCCCCAAAGACAAAAACACGCCCAAAGCGATAACCACCACAAAAGCGGCCCCGATGGCCGTCCAATATTTCCAGGTCAGGCTCTTGAAAAAAGTCGTGCCCTTCTTCATGCCGTCATTGATATTTCCCAGGCTGACATCTTCACCGTTCAGCCATTTTCCCAGCTTATCCTTTAACTCCCCGATTTTGGCAAGCAAATCCCCCACGCCAACATCTCCTGTCTTCTATTTTTGGCAAAATAAAAACTGCCATCCGCAAACTGAATGGCAGTTCCTACCTATTTACTCTTGTTCCGATTCTTCAACCAGAGCATCGTAGGCTTTCTGTACCGCCTCGAATTCCTCATCGGTGGGCTCCACGTACTCGTCTTCGCCGTCAGCACCCTTGACGATTTTGGCGATGATGACATCTTCTTCCTCATCTTCACAGCCACAGCCGCAACCGCAGTGGTCATGACCATCTTCGTCGTTATGAATGCCAATTAAGAGAGCGTATTTCTCGTCGCCTACGGGGATAATCATTTCTTCCTCGTAATAGTATTCGTTGCCATCCTCATCGGTCATGACAACAACAACGCCTTCTTCTTCCTGCATATCTTCTTTTTTAGCCATTTGATTCACCTCGATAATTTATTCAATAATTCATTCTATCCTATCTTAATGAAGACTGTCAAGCCAGCCCTGCAAGATAAATACCGCCGCCATCTTGTCGATGACCTTGCGCCGCTTCTTGCGGGACACGTCCGCTTCAATAAGAGAACGGGTGGCCGCCACAGTGGAAAGACGCTCATCCCAGAAATGCACCGGCAAATCCGGGTGACGCTTGGAAACCTCTGCCATAAAATCCTTCACAATCTGGCAGCGTTCCCCTTCCGTGCCGTTCATATTCTTGGGATAGCCGGATACGAGCTCATCCACTTCGTACTGCGCAATGAGTTCATCGAGGCGGTTGAGGTCATCTTCCAGTTCTCCCCGGCGGATGGTCTCCACGCCCTGAGCCGTGAGGCCCAGCAAATCACTTACGGCAATCCCCACCGTACGGTCACCAATGTCTAAGGACATATATCGTTTCATGCTTTAAGTTTCTCCAAATAGGAACGTACCAGTTCCTCCAACAATTCATCTCGTTCCAGCTTGCGGATAAGGCTCCGGGCCTCCTTGTAGCTGGTCACATAGGCCGGGTCGCCGGACAGCAGGTAGCCTACCAGCTGATTGACGGGGTTATAGCCCTTTTCTTCCATGGCGGCACTGGCCTGACGGATTATCGTCTCGGCTTTGTTTTCCTCGCCGCCCATCTTAAACATCATAGTTTCTTCACTAACCATGAGAATCCCCCCTGATATGTTTACTATCTTATATGATACCACATTTCAGCCATAATTCCTACTAATTTAGTACGGAAACACCGTCCAAAGTACCAAAAGAACCCCTAAAATCAATTTGCCGCCAATGGCAATCAAGGTCAGGATATTCCAACCGGAGGTCAGGTCGTCAATGCTTTCCGTCAAAATGGCAGACACATCGGCGCCTTCCGCCCGCAGCCCCCTGTAACGGTAAATATTATGCGCCAAGTCCCCGGTCAAAGCCGCAATGGAAATATAGAATACGGCCAGCTGCCAGGGACGAAACTCCACATACTGATAAGCAAGAAAAAGTCCCACGCAGTCAAAGACCAGCAGCAATGCCCCAATCATGATGAACATGCGGCTGATAAATTCCCCGGAAAACATCTTGCCCATGGCTTCCAGTTCATCCCGCTGTTCCTTCTGCACTTCATCATCCTCGGCAGAACCCAGCCGGTCCATCACCATCTTCAAAGAAGCAATGGAAGTCATCAGCCAGAAAATCCCGTAACATTGTACCATTACTGTCATTGTTCCTCATACTCCAAATCATTTTCTTCGCAGTAGTCCCGAGCCACATTGAGGAAGTATTCCTGCTGAAACTTCTCCCAGGCCGGCTTTAACAACAGATGTTTAATCTGCTGACGGAATTTTATCTGAGCACCAGACTTCTGCAGAATTTCCTGCAGGCGCTCCTTCACATCCTCCCGCTGGGCAGCGGCGAAAGTTTCCATCAGATTGTGTTCCTCGCTGTCCACGGCATTGGGCAGTGGAATGTAATGCTCCCAATCGTCCTCAATCTCAAAGACATGATTAAGGGCTTCCTCCTCACCCAAATCATCCTGCATGAGGATGATTCTGCCGCTTTCAATATCGATATAGCCCTGGTGCATGTCCGACTGGGCGAGCGCCTTGGCCAGTTCCTGTAAATTTACTTTCATGCTCTGTTGTACCTCCGCTTGTCATGTATGTATATTTTCCATCATTTTGCCTAAAAAAGCAAGAGCCGTCAAAGAAAGCACATTAAAAAGAGGAACCTGCCGTTTAAGCGGCAAGCTCCTCTTGGAGACTTACTTAAATTCTACAAACTCATCAATGCGCGCCCCGCCCTTTATCATAGGCTCTACGAAGCTGCGCCATACATTGAGCACGATGACCCGCGGATGGTCTTTGTCCTCCAAAGCTCGGTTCAGGGCTTCGGCAAATTCCTCCTGAGTGGAAACCGTTTCTGCCTTGATGCCAAAACTTCCGGCATAGGCGGCATAATCCATCTGATAGTCAAATTCACAGGCGATATATCTTTCCTTATACATGACCTTCTGCAACTGGCGAATCATGCCCAAGCTGGTGTTGTTGACAATCAGCGAAATCACCGGCAGCTGCAGGCGGGCGATGGTATAAAACTCATTACCCGTCATCTTGATGCCGCCGTCACCGGCCACATGGATAACGCGACGGCTCGCGCCATAGTACATCTGCGCCCCCATCGCCGCCGGCAGGCCAAAGCCCATCGTGCCAAGGCCGCCCGAAGTCAGCCAGGTGCGCGGTTCTTCAATGCGCAAATGCAGAGCCGCCCACATCTGATGCTGACCTACATCAGTTGCAAAGGCATAGGGCTTGCCCTTGGTGTTTTTTGCCACCTGATGCAAAGCCCAGGGAACCGTCAGCCGGTTCACATGGTAGTCATAATCATAAGTTTCCTGCCAGCCCTGAATCTGCTGCCACCATTCGTCCAAATTGCCCGTGGCCTCCTGCTTCATCAACAGGTTCAAAATAACCTTCATATCGCCAGCCAGCCCCAGGCTGTTGCCGATGTTCTTATCAATTTCCGCAGGGTCAATATCGATATGGATAAATTTCGTATCCTGCGTGTACTTCTTGACATTGCCGGTCTGTCGGTCGCCGAAGCGGCTGCCAATGGCAATGATTAAATCTGCCGCCGCAATGGCGTGATTGGCGGCCTTTTCGCCATGCATCCCGGCAAAGCCCAAGGACTGCGGATGTTCTCTAGGAATTGCCCCCAGGCCCATCAAAGTATGGGCCACCGGCAGATGGTACTTTTCCACAAAGGCTGTAACTTCAGCCGTGGTTCCAGCCGAAATCACGCCGCCACCGACAATGACCACCGGTTTCTGTGCCTTGACGATTTCCTGCGCGGCTTCGGCTGCACAAATCAGGAAATCTGCATCAGGCTTGCCCGCTTTTTTCGGTTGTTCAACAACATCCTTCCAGGTGACTTCCTCGAAGAACAAATCCCGCGGCACATCCACAAGCACGGGGCCGGGCCGGCCCTTTTTCGCCAAGGCAAAGGCTTCTCTTATCGTGTCCACCAGAATCTTGGCGTCCTTTACCTTGTAGTTATGCTTGGTAATCGGCATGGTCACGTCGAGAATATCCGTTTCCTGAAAGGCGTCGCGGCCCAATAGCGCCGTGTCCACCTGTCCGGTAATCGCCACCACGGGAATGGAATCCATAAAGGCCGTGGCCAGACCTGTCACAAGATTCGTGGCCCCCGGACCGGAAGTTGCGATACAGACGCCAACTTTTCCCGAAGCACGGGCATAGCCGTCAGCGGCGTGGGCGGCATTTTGCTCGTGGGTCACGAGAACCTGCTTTATCTCCTTGCTATCATATAAAGCGTCGTATAAAGGCAGAATCATCCCCCCGGGATAGCCAAACACCGTATCGACGCCCTGTTCTTTTAAACATGCTACGACTGCCTGTGCTCCGTTCATAATTACACCCTCTCGCTGATGATTTTGGTCATTTCAGAAGTATTGACCTTGGTAAAGCCGTCCTTCCACAAATCCGGCGTGCGATAACCTTCGGCAAGCGCCTTGTCCACAGCTGCTTCAATGGCATCGGCTGCGGCTTCCTCATGCAGGGAATACCTGAGCAGCATGGCCGCCGACAGAATCGTGCCAATCGGATTGGCAATGCCCTTGCCCGCAATATCCGGCGCGCTGCCATGAATCGGCTCGTAAAGACTCGTACATTCGCCGATGGAGGCCGAAGGCAGCATGCCGATGGAACCGCCGACCACAGCCGCTTCATCGGAAAGAATATCGCCAAAGAGATTGCCCGTCACGATAACATCAAACTGCGTCGGCTTTACGGCAATCTGCATAGCGCAGTTATCCACATAGAGATTGTTGCACTCCACTTCCGGATAATCCTTGGCTACTTTTTCGACCGTTCTGCGCCAGAGGCGGGAAGTAGCCAGCACATTTGACTTGTCAACGGACGTCACCTTGCCGCGGCGCAGCTTGGCCGTTTCAAAGGCGAGTTTGGCAATGCGCTCCACTTCGGGTACGGAATAGTTTTCCAAATCCCAGGCACGCTCTGCACCATTATGCTGTTCAGATTCGCACTTCTCACCAAAATAAATACCGCCGATAAGTTCGCGGACGATAACAAGGTCAGCCCCGCGCACGAGTTCCGGCTTTAACGGCGAATACTCAATCAGGGCATCGGCTACCTTGACCGGACGCAGATTGGCATAAAGCCCCAATTCCTTGCGCAAGCCCAAAATGGCCTTTTCCGGGCGCTTAGCCGGGTCTACCTTATCCCATTTGTCGCCGCCCACAGCGCCGAACAGTACGCCGTCTGACGCCTTGCAGGCATCAATGGTTTCCTGCGGCAAGGGCGTGCCGAATTTATCATAAGCCGTTCCGCCGGCATCATGGTAAGCAAAGCTAAGTCCTAAACCGAATTTCTTATCGGCAGCTTTCAGCACTTCCACTGCACCATCGGTGATTTCCTTGCCAATGCCGTCACCGGGAATAACCGTAATATTATATGCCATAAGTAACCACACTTACCCTTTCTTCTTGATGTATTCAATCAGACCGCCCGCTTCGGCAATCTCCTGCACAAAGCCCGGCAGGGGATGGGCATGGAACACATCACCCGTGGTGAGATTCTTGATTTCGCCCGTCGTCACATCCACCTGCAGTTTATCATCGGCATGGATTTTTTCCACATCATCACCGATTTCGAGCAGCGGCAGGCCGATATTGATGCCATTGCGGTAGAAAATCCGCGCAAAGCTGGCCGCAATGACCACAGGAATCCCACTGGCCTTGATGGCTACCGGCGCATGCTCGCGTGAGGAGCCGCAGCCAAAGTTGCGGCCGCCCACCATGATATCGCCTTCCTGTACGTTACCCGCAAAACTTTCGTCAATATCCACCATGCAGTGGCTGGCCAGTTCCTTGGGGTCAAAAGTATTCAAGTATCTTGCCGGGATAATGACGTCCGTATCAATATTATCCCCATAACGCCAAACTTTTCCTTCTAACTTCATCACTGTACCTCCTCTGCCGTGGCAATTCTGCCCAAGATTGCACTTGCCGCCGCCACATGAGGGCCAGCTAAGTAAACTTCACTATCCACATGACCCATGCGGCCACGGAAATTGCGGTTGGTAGTGGAAACGCATTTCTCACCAGCCGCCATAATTCCCATATAACCGCCCAGGCACGGCCCGCAGGTTGGTGTGGAAACCGCACAGTCCGCGTCAATAAAGATATCAATATAGCCACGCTTCATGGCTTCTTTATATACGGCAGGGCTGCCCGGAATTACGATGCAGCGCACACCATCTGCTACCTTATGCCCTTTGAATACTTCCGCGGCAATCTGCAAATCTTCCAGACGGCCATTGGTGCAGGAACCGATAATCACCTGCTGAATGGCAATCGGCTCTTTGATATCCTCAACCCGCTTGGTATTGCCCGGCAGATGCGGGAAGGCCACAACCGGTTTCAAAGTTGACAAGTCAATTTTCACGACCTGACAGTAAACGGCGTCATCATCAGCAGCCACCGGCTCAAACGGTTTCTTTACGCGTTCTTTGACATATTCCGCCGTGATTTCATCATAGGGGAAGATACCTGCCTTGCCGCCGGCCTCAATCGCCATATTGGAAATCGTAAGCCTGTCCGTCATGGTCAGCGATTTCACGCCTTCGCCGGCAAATTCCAACGACTTATAAAGCGCACCATCCACGCCAATCTGACCGATAAGCGTCAGGATAACATCCTTGCCGCTGATACCGGCAGGCTTCGAGCCCGTAAGTTCAACCTTAATGGCCTGCGGCACCTTGAACCAGGCTTCGCCCGTGGCCATGGCCGCCCCCAAATCCGTGGAGCCCACGCCCGTGGCAAAACCGTTGACTGCGCCATAGGTGCAGGTATGGGAATCCGCGCCAATGGTCAGCATGCCCGGCGCCACAATACCCTGTTCCGGCAGGATAACATGCTCAATGCCCACACGCCCCTGCTCGAAGTAATGCACAATCTTATGCTTGACGGCAAAATCCCGCACGATTTTCGCCAGTTCTGCGGACTTGATATCCTTTGCCGGCTGGAAATGGTCGGGCACCAAAGCGATTTTTTCATTATCAAAAACCGGACGGCCAATACTTTCAAAGATTTTGATGGACGGCGGCGCCGTAATATCGTTGGCCAGCACCATATCCAGTTTACAGGTCACAAGCTGTCCCGCTTCCACGCGCTCCAGCCCTGCATGTTTGGCGAGAATCTTCTCGCTCATCGTCATACCCATGCTCTCACTCTCCCGTTATCTACAAGAAAAGCCTTCCCGTTAGGTGGAAGGGGAAGGCTTCTCACAACTGTTTAATTAAAACATTCGACTTAAATGGACATATTCCTGCTAAAACAGAGGTTTTGACTTAGTCTTTGGACAGGTCAGCTGCATCTCTGAGCCAGGGCATCATATTGCGGAGCTCCTTACCGACCTTTTCAATCTGATGTTCCGAATGGAGACGGCGCTGAGCCATGAAGTTAGCACGGCCAGCAGCACGGTTTTCGAGCAGCCAGTTGCGGGCGAAGGTACCATCCTGAATTTCTTTCAGAACTTTCTTCATTTCCTTCTTGGTTTCTTCCGTGATGATGCGCGGGCCTACCATGTAGTCACCGTATTCAGCCGTATCGGAGATGGACTTGCGCATCTTCGTGAAGCCGCCTTCATAGCAGAGGTCAACGATGAGCTTCATTTCATGGAAGCATTCAAAATATGCCATTTCGGGCGGATAACCTGCTTCAACGAGAACTTCAAAGCCCGTCTGCATCAGCTGGCAAACACCGCCGCAGAGAACAGCCTGCTCACCGAAGAGGTCTTCTTCCGTTTCATCGCGGAAGGTCGTCTGCAGAACACCGGAACGCGTAGCGCCCAGACCTTTGGCATAAGCCAGCGCGATGTCAAAGCACTTGCCGGAAGCATCCTGATGAACAGCGAACACAGCCGGAACACCGGAACCTTCCGTATAAGTACGGCGAACGAGATGACCGGGGCCTTTCGGAGCCACCATGAACACGTCCACATTAGCGGGCGGAACAATCTGCTGATAATGAATGTTAAAGCCATGAGCGAAAGCAAGAGCACTGCCATCTTTCAGATTCGGAGCAATCTCATTCTTGTAGACATCAGACTGCTTCTCATCCGGAATCAGGATCATGGTAATGTCTGCTTCTTTAACTGCATCAGCTACATTCTTGACAGTCAGACCATGTTCTTCGGCAACCTTTTTGGACTTGGAACCTTCATAAAGGCCAACTACGACATCCACGCCGCTTTCCTTGAGGTTCAGGGCATGTGCATGACCCTGGCTGCCATAGCCAATGATTGCAACTTTTTTCCCATTCAGAACTTCCCAATTCGCATCCTGATCATAATAAGTTTTTGCCATAGTACTCTCTCTCCTCACAATGTTCATAAATTGTATGTTCACCGCGTTCCAGCGCGATAAGACCGGTGCGAATGACCTCAGCGATACCGTACGGCTTAATGAGATTCAAGAAAGCCGTCACCTTGTCATCACTGCCTGTCAGTTCGAAAATGACCATGGAACTGTCCACATCCACAACATGGGCACGGAAAAGTTCCGCCATCTTCAGAACATCCAGACGATTCGTGTCATTTGCCTTGACCTTAATCAACGTCATCCCCCGGCAGACTGCGTTTTTCTCATCCAGCCGCTGTACGGCCTGCACCACGGGCATTTTCTCGAGCTGCTTGATGATCTGCTCAATGAGATCTTCATCGCCGTGAATCACCACCGTGATGCGCGAATACCCTTCTTTCTCCGTCACGCCAACTGCGAGACTGTCGATATTGAATTCGCGTCTGGAAAACATACTTACAACCCGGACCAGCACACCAGTCTGATTTTCCACAAACACAGACAAGACATGTTTCATCCTGCAATCCCCCTCTGGAATCGTACATCACACGCAAACATCATAACACAATTACCGTGTACATTCAACATGTAATGTTGTAAATATGTATACATTATTGCGCGAATTAAGTTTTTTGTCAACAGTATTATGTAACTTTTTTAATCATTTTTGTCGTTTTTTTGCATTTTGTTCCACCATAAGCAAACATAGGCTAAAAGTAATCATGTATATATTACACCTTTGTCCACACCGAGAGATTAAAAAGATTTTCTTGTTACTTTTTTCCGAAAATTAATGTCAAATACTGTATCTTGCAGAAATTGCGGCCCATATGATAAAATTAGCCCCATTATTAGAAGATTTTCGCACTGCAGAAAGGACCTTATCTTGCGTCAAAAAATAAACATCCCTCATCAGGAAATCATCCCCGCTATCCTGCAGGAGCTGCCAGGCTGGTACCGCCAACAAGCCGGTGACAGGGAACTACCCTGGCGTACCTCTCCCACACCTTACCATACCTGGCTGTCAGAAATCATGCTGCAGCAGACCAGAGCTACCGCCGTAATTCCCTATTATGAACGCTTTCTTGAAGCACTCCCCACCATTGAAGCTCTGGCCCATGTTGATGATGAATGGCTTATGAAACTTTGGCAGGGACTAGGCTACTACTCACGGGCAAGGAATCTCAAGAAAGCTGCGATCATCATCACCGAAGATTATGATGGTAAACTCCCTGATGATTTCAGCGCACTGCTGAAACTACCCGGCATTGGCCGTTACACGGCCAGCGCCATCGGCTCCATTGCCTTTGGCCAGCCCTGGCCCGCAGTGGATGGCAATGTGCTGCGAGTGCTTTCCCGCGCGCTGGCCTCATCCGCCGATATCGCCCTTCCCGCCGTCAAGACCGCCATGGAACAGGCCCTTGCCCCACATTATCCGGGAGGAAAGACCGCCAGTGACCTCAATCAGGCCTTTATGGATTTAGGCGCCACCATCTGCCTGCCGAACAGTGCTCCCCATTGCGTTCGCTGTCCCTTGGAAAAAATCTGTCTGGCTCATGCCGAAGGCTTAGAACTGGAACTTCCCCTAAAAAGTTCACCCCGCCAGCGACGTCTGGAAAAACACACCATTCTCCTGCTTAAACAAGGCAACGCCATCGCCCTCCATCAACGTCCTTCCAAGGGCCTGCTCGCGGGACTCTGGGAATTTCCCAATCTGCCGGGCAAATTGTCCACGAGGGATGTGAAAACATGGCTGCAGGAACACGGACTGCTGGCAAAAAAATTGCAAGCCCTGCCCGCCGCCAAACATGTTTTCTCTCATGTGGAATGGCAGCTTTCCGGCTGGCTGGTGGAGCTTGTTCCCGCCTCTGGCCTTTCAGCAGCAGAAGACAAACTGCCCTTCAACTGGGTCACCCCAGAGGAACTTGCCGAAAGATACAGTCTGCCCTCGGCCTTTCAATATTATTTCCCATATATTTATAGAAAAAAATAATAAAAAGAAGGAATTTCCTGCCGGAACACGAATAAAATCAACAAATGGATTAGATGTATATGGGATACTGATAAATTTTTGAGAGGTGTTTGTTCATGTTCAAAATCTTTGAAGAGCCCAAGCGTGCCGAAGCCGCAACTCCAACGCCCGTTTCTCCGGCAGTAACCGAACTTTCCGATATCAAGACTGCCTATCTTGCCAAGAGTGAACTCACCGCCCTGCGGCTGAAGGAACTCGTAGATGTAGCTGAAGGTGCCGCTCTGGTCTTGGGCTTCGTTTCCCCGGACCTGGATGTACCGGAAGTTGCCCGGCTTATCAAAGCCGAAATTCCTTCCAGTACAAAACTTTTGCTGATGACTACCTCCGGTGAACTCTGCCGGGCTCCCGGCAGTCAGACGCTCTACTGCGATGCTGCAGAGCACCGGGGAAAGGTCCTCCTGCAGTCTTTCTCCAAACGCATGATTGCCAATATGTACACCATGCATATTCCTCTGCCGGACAGCGACCTGCGCAGCGGCAATGTAGAAATGACGGTCAATGACCGCGTAGAGGCCATCCGCCGGGAAATCGACAAGCATCGCATCCCCTTCCGCTTGAGCGTTGGCCATTCATTCGCCATGGTTTACATTGATGGCGTAACGAGTTGCGAATCGTTCGTTTCGCAGGCTATGTTTGATTCGGGCAAGTTCCCCATTCCCTTTATCGGCGGCAGCTCTGCCGGTAATCTGGACTTTGCCCATACCTATATCTATGACGACAACCAGTGTCTGGAAAATCATGCAGTCATCGTTCTCGTACGTCTGCATAACGAATACCGCTATGGTATCTTCAAATCGCAAGCTGTGGAACGCACGGACGCTTCCGTGGTTGTTGGTACTGCCAACAGCGCCCTGCGTTATGTGGAAACGGTCGAAGGGCCTGACGGCGAAGTTCCCATTATCGACGCCCTCAAGAATTATTTCCATGTAAATACCACTGCTGAAGTACAGGCACGGATGCAGGATTACACCTTCGCCACAGATGTTCATGGCGAGGACTTCGTCCGTACCCTCTCGGGATTTGATGAAGCCAACAACCGCATCAACTTCTTCTGCGATGTAGTGACTGGCGAGCGTCTCCATTTGATGAAACGTGTATCCCTGTCCAACACCCTTTCGCGTGATTTGCGGGAATACAACAAGAATAAACCGGCTCCTCTGGGCGGCATCTTAAATGACTGTATCCTGCGCCGCCTTGGCTATCCGGATGAAATCAAACATATCGATGAATTCAAGGACCTTCCCGTTGCCGGTTTCTCCAGCTTTGGTGAAATTGCAGGGCTGCACATGAATGAAACCCTCACGGCTATCTTCTTCTATCATGTACCCACCGGCACGACCTTTGCCGATGAATACATCGATAATTTTGCCCGTATCTATGCAAACTGCAACGCATTCTTCTTCAACCGCATCATCGACCGTCAGAAACATATGGACAAGCTGAAGGATAACCTTATCACCATGTTCCATGATTATCAGTCCAAGATGCCGGATATCGTCAAGACCATCATGCGCATGTCCACTGATGTTGACCAGATTCAGAATGCGATTCAGCAGCTCTCCGGCGGTATTGATGAGCAGAACGGACTCTTTAATCAGCTGACGGAACGCAACCGGGAAATTACCCCGAAACTGGATATGCTCTCTCAGAGCACCCAGAAAATCAATGATGTCATGAAGCTCATTAACGAGATTGCCGCTCAGACCAACCTGCTGTCCCTCAACGCAGCAATTGAAGCTGCCCGTGCAGGTGAGGCAGGCCGTGGCTTCTCAGTCGTAGCGCAGGAAGTCCGAAAACTGGCAGAAAACACCCAGACCAATGTCCATGTATCGGATGATGCCATCAGTTCGCTTATCCATGATGTCAATGAAATCAACAAGATTTTGGCTGACAACAAGGACTTTGAAGAGCGCATCAACGATTTCGATGCCAACTTTGCTAGACAAATGAAGGAACTGCACAAAAACCTCAACGAAGGTATCAGTCATATTCAGAAATCCACCCAGTCCATCAAGGCTCTGGAATCCATCAATGAACGCACCAGCCTTGAAATGGAAAAACTCACCACTACCATTCACAACATTCAGATGGGTATCTGACCACCTTGGCAAATTATAAAGAACAGCAAACAGAAAAGAGAGAAGCAGATGCACGGCGCATCTGCTTCTCTCTTTGTGTTTTAGGGCATTTAATGCAGTTTCTGTATTATTTTTTTCCTGTGCTGCCTCTCTTGGTCATAGCCAGGCCCTGCTTGCACATAGGACATTCTTCAGGCTTGTAGGTTTCTACATTCATATGCAGAAGTGCCGTGCAGGGAACATCGCCGAAATTGGCTTTGCCGCCACTGCGGTCTACAAGCATGCTTACGGCTACGGGGATACCGCCATGGGCCTTTACCACTTCGATGACTTCCTTGATGGAGCCGCCAGTCGTCACAATGTCTTCCACAATCAGGCAGCGTTCGCCTTCATGCAGGGAAAAACCGCGACGGAAGGTCATCTTGCCATCCACGCGCTCGGTGAAGATGGCACGGGTTCCCAGAGCCTTGCCGGTTTCATGGGCCAGCAGGATACCGCCGGTCATCGGGCCGACTACCGTTTCAATATTGGCGTCCTTGAATTTTTCAGCCATGGCCTGACAGAGTTTTTCCGTGTACTTCGGCTGCTGCAGCACATTGAACTTTTCCACATAATGCGGGCTGTGCAGGCCAGAGGTCAAAAGGAAATGGCCATCCATAATTGCACCGGTTTCAATCAGTAATTCTTTTACTTCCTGTTCAGTCATCTTTATTTTACTTTCTCCATTTCTTCTAAAATCTTCAAAGCGGCAGTTTTCGGGTCAGCCGAAGCATAGATGGGACGGCCAATCACCAGATGGGTAGAACCATCCTTCAAGGCGTTGAACGGCGTAGCAATCCGGCTCTGGTCATTGACATCGCTGCCCGCAGGACGGATGCCCGGGGTGACAATCAGAAAATCATCGCCGCAGGCTTCTCTTATCAAGGCAGCTTCCTGCGCTGAGGCCACCACACCATCAAGACCGGCTTTCTTGGCCAGCTTGGCATAACGCACCACAGCACTCTTAATCTGAAGGGCCTGCCCTAAGCCCTCCCAGTCCTCCTGATTGATACTGGTCAGAACCGTAACGGCAATGAGTTTCGGGCAGGCAATGCCCATTTTCTCGGCTTCGGCGTGCATGCGCTCTGCCGCTGTCTTCATCATGGTATAGCCGCCGCTCGCATGCACATTGAGCATCGTTGCCCCCAAGCGCATCAGCGAGCAGATACCGCCCGCCGCCGTATTGGGAATATCGTGAAGTTTGAGGTCAAGGAAAACATCTTTTCCCTGCTCTCTGAGCCAGGTTACTACCTGAGCGCCTACACTGTAAAAGAGCTCCATGCCTACCTTGTAATAGGACACACTGTCTCCTAATGTCGTTACCAGCCGTTCCACATCATCCATCGTGTGGACGTCAAGTGCTGCAATCAAGCGTTCATCTGCCATAACCTGGGCCTCCTGTATACTGTAAAATTTTAATTAAAGTGCTGCACCGATAATATCCTGTACCGATTCCAAATGGCGCTGTGCCAGATAGTCACTAATGCCATCGCAGATTTTCATGGTCACCGTCGGGTCATTGAAATTGGCTGTGCCCACCGCCACGGCGCTAGCTCCGGCCAGCAGGAATTCGATGGCATCTTCCGCACAGCTGATGCCGCCCATACCGATAAGCGGTACCTTTACGGCTTTGGCTACCTGATAGACCATGCGCAGAGCCACCGGCTTCACGCAGGGGCCGGACAGTCCGCCTGTGACATTGCCGAGGGTCGGCTTTTGCGTATGAATATTGATTTCCATGCCCAGCAAGGTATTAATCAGAGAGATAATATCTGCCCCTGCATCTTCCACCGCTTTAGCCATGGTGACAATATCCGTCACATTGGGCGACAGCTTCAAGATGACCGGCTTCTTCGTATAGGCCTTGGCCTCTTTGACCACCGCTGCGGCAGCCTTGGGGTCAGTGCCGAACACAATGCCGCCCTCCTTGACATTGGGACAGGAAACATTGAGTTCAATGGCCGCGACTCCGGGCACATCGAGCATTTCCGCCAAAATGCCATATTCTTCCACGGTACTGCCTGAGATATTCACGATTACATTCATATTGTAATTCGCGAGCCGAGGCAGAGTTTCCTGCAGGAAAACATCCACACCGGGATTTTCGAGGCCAATGCAGTTGAGCATGCCCATGGGCGTTTCCGTAATACGCACGCCCTCATTGCCACGCCGTGGCTTTAAGGTCGTGCCCTTGACCATGACGCCGCCGAGCCTTGAAAGGTCAACGAATTCGGCAAATTCCTCACCGAAGCCGAAGGTTCCCGAGGCGGTCAGCACCGGCGTATTCATATAGATGCCCGCAAGATTCGTATGCAGGCGTTTATCTGCCATATTGATTGCTCTGCTCATGCGAGGTCAAACACCTCCTCTGCCCAGAATACCGGGCCATCCTTGCAGACTTTCTTGCGCTCACCGCTGGTCGTATCAATCGAGCAGGACAGGCAGGCGCCCAGGCCGCAACCCATGCGCTTTTCGAGCGATACCTGACAGGGAATATTATATTCATGGGCGATTTTCGCAATGCCCTTCATCATGATTTCCGGGCCGCAGGCGATGACCAAATCATAATCGCCCTTCTGCAGCAGTTCCGGCAACAGAGTTGTGGTAAAGCCCTTGGTACCGCAGGAACCATCATCGGTCGTGCAGAAAATCTCCTGCACATGGGGCGTGTAGATTTCCTGCCAGAAAAGCTCCCGCTCGCAGCGGCCGCCCATCAATACATCTGCCTTGCCCTGTGCATGTTCGGCGTAAAAGAGCAACGGAGACAGGCCCATGCCGCCGCCCACCAAAAGGGGGCGTTTAGCCTTACAGCTAAAGCCGTGGCCGAGCGGCCCCAGCACATTGATAACCGTGCCTGCCGTAAGTTGTGAGAGGGCTTTAGTGCCCTTGCCCACTACCCGGTAGATAAACGCCACCGTGCCTTTTTGCAGGCTGACTTCGGCAATCCCCACGGGGCGGCGCAGGGTAAAAGCGCCGCCGGGAATCTGCAGCTGGACAAATTGTCCCGGCTCTGCTTCCCGCGCAATTTCCCGCGCCTCTACTTCCATGCGCCATACATCTTTCGCCAGTTCATGCTGGTCAATGATTTCGCCATCTACAGCCACCTTAGGCAAGGTCGTCACCGCCTCCCACATAATCCTGAATGGCCAGCGAGTAGACCAGACGGCGTTCGCGCATAAAGGAGAGCACCCGCATAACTTCCCAGGCCGTATCCAGCGAGGTCAGGCAAGCAATGCCATGTTCCACCGTCGCGCGGCGGATTTTGAAACCGTCCTTCAATGAATGCTTGCCCTGGGTCAGTGTATTGATGACCATATGAATCTTGCCCGTCTTGATTTTTTCGATGATGTCGGAGCTGCGTTCATGTACCTTGCCCACGACTTCCACATCAATGCCCATGGACTTGATGGCCTTGGCCGTACCTTCCGTAGCGGCAATCTGGAAGTCCAAATCTGCAAAGGCCTTGGCCAGTTGCTTCATTTCTTCCTTATCCTTGTCGGCTACCGTAAAGAGCACACAGCCCTTGGTCGGCACGTTGATGCCGGAGCCGACAATCGCCTTGTAGAGGGCGCGGGCATAGTGATAGTCAATACCCATGACCTCACCCGTGGATTTCATTTCAGGGCCGAGGGCGATATCCACATCCGTCATCTTGGCGAAGGAGAACACCGGCGCTTTTACGGCCACATAGGGTTTGGGCGGTACCAGACCCGTGCGTTCACTGACTTCTTTAAGCGATGCGCCCAGCGCAATGCGGGTGGCCAGATTGACCATCTTCACATCTGTAACCTTCGAGAGGAAGGGAACCGTACGGCTGGAACGCGGATTTACTTCGATAATGAATACTTCGTCGTTGACGACTACGAACTGGATGTTCAGAAGGCCCTTGACATGGAGCGCTACTGCGAGCCGCTTGGTGTAGTCGATAATGGTGTACAGCACCTTGGAAGACAGCGTGCGAGGCGGATATACGGCGATACTGTCGCCGGAGTGCACGCCAGCGCGTTCCACATGTTCCATAATGCCCGGAATCAGCACATTCATGCCGTCGGAAATGGCGTCAACTTCCACTTCCGTACCCTGCATATAGCGGTCAACCAGCACCGGATGGTCAGGTGTTACCTTTACGGCGCGGCTCATGTAGTCACGCAGTTCGGCTTCGTTGTAGACGATTTCCATTGCCCGGCCGCCTAATACATAGGACGGACGTACCATAACCGGATAGCCGATACGCTCAGCCCCGCTGATGGCATCTTCGAGGTTCGTCACACTGATGCCCTGCGGACGGGGAATCTGCGTCTGGGTCAGCACTTCATCAAAGCGTTCACGATCTTCAGCTCTATCAATATCGTCTACGGAAGTACCGAATACCTTGACACCCGCCTTCTGCAGGGAGGCCGCCAGATTGATGGCCGTCTGCCCGCCGAACTGGACGATAACACCTTCCGGCTTTTCCTTGTCGATGATGTTGAGCACATCTTCCGTGGTCAGCGGTTCAAAGTACAGGCGGTCGGAGATATCAAAGTCCGTGGATACGGTTTCCGGGTTGTTGTTGATGATGATGGCTTCAATGCCCATTTCCTTGAGCGCCCATACGGAGTGTACCGAGCAGTAGTCAAATTCCACACCCTGTCCGATGCGGATAGGCCCGGAGCCCAGCACGATGACCTTGCGCTTGTTCGATACCGTGACTTCATCCTGCTCTGCGCGGAAGGTGGAGTAATAGTACGGCGTTGCGGCTTCAAATTCAGCCGCACAGGTATCGACCATCTTATAGCAGGGCATTACCCCCATGCTCTTGCGCGTGGTGCGGATTTCATCCATGCTCTTGCCGGTGATTTCGGCAATGGACACATCGGCCAGGCCCACATTCTTCGCCGCGAGCATCAGGCTCGGCGTCAAGGGTTCGCTGCCCAGCTGATTTTCCACCTGCGCGATATTATTGATTTTATTGATAAACCATTTATCCACTTTCGTGATGGCGTGAATCTCGTCCACCGTGGCAATGCCGCGGCGCAGGGCTTCGGCAATCACGAAGATGCGCTCGTCGTTGATGCGGTTGAGGTTCTTCTTGACTCTTGCATCATCCCAGGCGGCCATTTTCGGCATGGACAGGCGGTGTACGCCGATTTCCAGCGAGCGCACAGCCTTGAGGATAGCGCCTTCAAAGTGGCGGTCAATGCTCATGACCTCGCCCGTGGCTTTCATCTGCGTGCCCAGCGTCTTATCTGCGTAGACGAACTTGTCAAAGGGCCAGCGCGGGAATTTCACGACGCAGTAGTCGAGCGAAGGCTCAAAGCAGGCCTTGGTCTTCTGCGTTACGGCGTTGGTGATTTCATCAAGCGTATAGCCGATGGCAATCTTGGCCGAAACCTTGGCAATCGGATAGCCCGTTGCCTTGGAGGCCAGAGCCGAGGAACGGCTTACACGAGGATTTACTTCGATAACATAGTAGCGGTTGCTGTTGGGGTCGAGGGCATACTGCGCGTTGCAGCCGCCTTCGATGCCGAGCTCGCGGATAATGCGCAAAGAGGCACTTCTGAGCATCTGATACTCATGGTCCGTCAGCGTCTGCGACGGTGCGACAACAATGGAGTCACCCGTATGCACGCCCACGGGGTCGAAGTTTTCCATGTTGCAGACGGTGATGCAGTTGTCGTTGCCGTCACGCATGACTTCGTATTCGATTTCCTTCCAGCCGGCCACACTGCGCTCGATGAGCACCTGACCAATCAGGGAGTAATTCAGGCCCTTGATGACGATATCGATGAGTTCTTCCTCATTCTCGGCAATGCCGCCGCCCGTGCCGCCCATGGTATAAGCCGGGCGCACGATAACCGGATAGCCAATGCCGTTGGCAAATTCCACGGCACTGGGCACATCTTCCACAATGGTGCTTTCCGGGATGGGTTCACCGAGTTTTTCCATGGTTTCCTTAAAGAGTTCCCGGTCTTCGGCCTGCTTGATAGCCGACAGCGGTGTTCCCAAAAGCTCTACGCCGTGTTCCTTGAGCACACCGCGCTCTGCGAGCTGTACGGCCAGATTGAGTCCTGCCTGACCGCCCAGGGTTGCCAGTAAACCATCCGGTTTTTCCTTGGCGATGATTTCGGCTAAAAATTCCGGCGTCAGCGGCTCGATATACACACGGTCAGCGATATGCGTATCCGTCATGATGGTTGCCGGATTGGAGTTTACCAGTACCACTTCGAGACCTTCTTCTTTGAGGGCGCGGCAGGCCTGCGAACCGGCATAGTCAAATTCAGCTGCCTGACCGATGATGATGGGGCCAGAGCCAATAACCATTACTTTTTTGAGATTTTCCTTCTTTGGCATCTTATTCTCCCTTCAACATGGTCCAAAATTCGTCAAACAGATAGAGGTTGTCGTCCGGTCCCGGCGAGGCTTCAGGATGATACTGTACAGAGAACAGCGGCAGCTCCTTATGGCGCATGCCTTCCACCGTGCCGTCATTGACATTGATATGCGTAACTTCGAGCGGCAAGTCTTTGAGGGATTCCTCCTCCACCGCAAAGCCGTGGTTCTGGGAGGAAATCTGCACCTTGCCCGTGCGCAGGTCTTTGACCGGCTGATTCGAGCCGCGGTGGCCGAATTTGAGCTTGTATGTCTTAGCCCCCAAAGCGCGGGCAATCAGCTGATGGCCAAGGCAGATGCCAAAGATGGGCTTCTTGCCAATCAGCTTCTTGATTTCTTCGACGATTTCCGGCACATCGGCAGGGTCGCCGGGGCCGTTGGAGAGGAAAATCCCGTCCGGATTCATCGCGAGAATATCCTCCGCCTTGGTATCGGCCGGCACGACCTGCAATTTGCAGCCGATATTGTGCAGGGAAGTCAGGATGTTCTGCTTAACGCCGAAGTCCATGGCGACAACCAGCGGTGCATCTTCGTTCTCGGCTTCCATCGTGTATGCTTCCTTCGTGGTTACTTCCATAACCACCTCTTTTTTGATGGGCACCGCCATAAGTTTGTCGATTTCTGCCTGGTCGGCATCTGCGGGTACGATAATCCCCTTCATGGTACCAGCATTGCGGATTTTGCGGGTCACGGCGCGGGTATCCACATCATACAGGCAGGGGATATTCTGACGGGTCAAAAACTCCGCCAAACTTTCCTCATAATGCCAGTTGCTGCCCAGCTCACAAAGTTCGCCGATGACAAAGCCGCCCACAAAAGCCTTGCGGGACTGCATGAAGATATCGGCAATCCCGTAATTGCCTACCATAGGATAGGTCAGCGTCAGAATCTGGCGGCAATAGCTGGGGTCCGTCAGGCTCTCCTGATACCCCGTCATGCTGGTGTTGAACACCACTTCGCCGGTCGCCCGGCTGTCATTTAATAACTGCCCCGTAAAAACGCTGCCGTCTTCGAGGATTAATTTACCCTTCATGAAAACACCTCATTAAAATTATGTTAGTCCAGAATTTAGGCACTGTTTCACAGTACCTTCCCCTCCTGCATAACTACTTTACCTTTAACCATGGTCAGCACCGCCTTGCCCTTGAGCTTGCGGCCCACAAACGGGCTGTGGCTGCCCTTGGTATAGAATTCTTTTTCGTCAACCGTCCACTCCAGTTCCGGGTCGATAACCGTGATATCCGCCTGCGCACCTTCGCTGAGCTTGCCTGCATTAAGGCCGAAAACCTTGGCCGGTTCATAGCTCATCTTGGAGATAATCAGGGGCAGGTCTAATTTCTGCTCGTGATACAAATCCGTCAGCATAATGCCAAGGGACGTTTCGAGGCCTGGGAAACCGCTTGGCGCGTAGATATACTCCCTATCCTTTTCTTCCTGTGCATGCGGGCTGTGGTCGGTGACGATGGCATCAATGGTGCCGTCCTTCAATCCTTCGAGAATTGCCTCACAGTCCTTGGCTGCCCGCAGGGGCGGATTGATTTTCGTGGAGGTATCAAAGAGATTGACACATTCTTCCGTCATGGTCAGATGCTGCGGCGTAGCTTCTGCTGTTACCTTGACGCCGCGCTTTTTGGCCTGACGTACGATATCCACGGCACGAGCCGAACTGATATGAGCGATATGCACCTTGGAACCAGCATACTCTGCCAGCATGATGTCACGGGCCACAGCGATATCCTCAGCAACCGTAGGACGACCTTTGAGGCCCAGCATGGCACTGCGATGGCCTTCGTTCATCACACCATCTTCAATCAGTGTGGGCTCCTCCTCATGGTTAATGATAACCTTGTCAAAAGTGTGAAGATAATCGAAGGCATTGAGCATGACCTTGGCGCTGGGGTCGAAGTGACCGTCATCGGAGAAAGCCACCGCACCAGCTTCCAGCATGTCTCCCATCTCAGCCAGTTCCTTGCCTTCCTGACCTTTCGTGACCGCGCCGATGATTTCCACATTGACCACACCGACTTCCTGCGCGCGCATCTTCAAGCTGCGCACCAGAGCTGCCGAGTCCACCGCCGGTTTGGTATTGGGCATGGTGCAAATGGTCGTAAAGCCGCCCGCTGCTGCCGCCTGCGTACCGGAGGCAAAGTCTTCCTTGGCTTCCTGCCCAGGCTCCCGCAGATGTACATGCAGGTCGATAAGTCCTGGCGCTACCACTTTGCCGTTAGCATCATAGACTTCGTCGGCTTTCTCGTCAATTCCTGCACCGATTTTTACAATCTTGCCGTCTTCTACGAGCACATCTGCCACTGCATCGAATTTATTTTCCGGATTGATTACGCGTCCGCCTTTGAGCAAAATTTTCATGCCTGTTTTCCTCCCGTCAGCACCAAGGTAAAGAGCGCCATGCGCACTGCTACGCCATTCTGTACTTCTTCCTGAATGGCCGAATTCTTACCGTAAGCCGTGAAGGGCGAGATTTCCCAGCCCTTATTCATGGGGCCCGGATGCAGAATCAGTACATCATCCTTGGCCAGCTTCAGGCGCGTATCGTTGAGGCCGAAAATCCGTGCATACTCGCGGGTCGTCGGGAACAGGCCGCCCTTCATGCGTTCGAGCTGAATGCGCAGCACTTCGATAACATCAGCATTGGCGATGGCATCTTCAATGCGCTCATGCACCACAATGCCCGGTTCTTCATAGAGGAAACGCGGCAGCAGGGTCTTGGGGCCGGCGATATGCACTTCCATGCCCATCTTGCGCATGCCGTAGATATCGGAGCGGGCTACACGGCTGTGGAGCACATCACCGATAATGGCAACCTTCAAGCCTTCGAGATGGCCTTTATGTTCCTCGATGGTAAAGAGGTTCAAGAGGCCTTGCGAAGGATGCGCATGTGCGCCGTCACCAGCGTTTAAGATTACAGGGCTTACTACCCGCGATGCGTATTCTGCTGCACCTTCCGCCTTATGGCGCATAACGATGGCATCAACGCCCATAGCCTCGATGGTGTAGAGCGTATCGCGGAGGCTTTCGCCCTTGACGATACTGCTCGAACCAGCCGTGATGTTGACCACATCTGCGCCGAGGTACTTGCCCGCCAGTTCAAAGGAAGTACGGGTACGGGTGCTGGGTTCATAAAACAGGGTGACAATGGATTTGCCGCGCAGGGTCGGAACCTTCTTGATATCCCGATGAATGATGTTCTTCATTTCCTTGGCAGTATCAAGCACCAAGCGAATCTCTTCCGGGCTGAAATCTTCCAAGCCCAGAACATTCTTTCCCCGCAGGGACAATTTGTTTTTCTCCAAGTCATTCACTCCTTAACAGGTTGACATTAATAATTATACATTAAGTTTGCATAAACTTTCAAGGAGAAATCCATTGTCTTTGAAAATATGCCTGCATAGAGCACAAAAAAGGGAGCTTCTTATGCGTATGCATAAGAAAGCTCCCGCTTTACTTCAGATTATAGTTATACTTATAGCTATATGACAGGCTCCCCTTATGCGCATCGCAGTACGCATCTTAAAAAGGCAATGTATTCGTTTGTCCTTGAGCAGCTCTCGTCTGCTTTGTTTGTAATTATAGCGCATACATTTTGAAATTGCAAGGGCGATTTGTATTAAATTTCTTTTACCTTGCGGCTAATCTTCAACGTTCGCAAATATGCTTTCTGCTCCGTTGTTATCCGTCTGCTCTCAATGGCCTTCTGGATGGCTTTGTTATGCGTCCAAACATCTAAAGCACGTCCTTCGATAAAGGGCAGCGCCGCTTCGTACTGCTTGCCCAGTGCCGTGGCAAAATACCAGGCCGTCATCATATTGACATAGTATTCCTCGGAACGCACCTGCGCTGCCAGCTGCAAATAGGATAGGTCAAAATCTTCGTCTAAGAAATGCTCCATCAGCATACCAATGGCAAAGCGCACTTTATAAGTTTCTTTTGCCGTCAGCCAAATCTTTATCCGTTTTAACAGTTCCTGCCGGTGCTTCTTAAAGATTTTCGGTGACATCTGGTCACAGGTAGCCCAGTTATCTACATAGGGCAGGAATTTTTCCAACTGCTCCATGCAAGTTTCATAATCCTTCATCCCCGACAGGATAAAAGCATGGAGCTGGTTTTCTTCAAAATAAGTATGGGGAAGCGTTGCTAAAAAGTGTTCCGCCTCCTCCCCCTTGCTGATTTCCTTTGCCAGCTTCCGCAAGGCCGGCGTCCGCACCCCGATAATCTGCTCTGGTGCCACTGTGGGCATCAGCTTGCTTTGAAACGCCTGATACTTTTTATCCTGCAAAGCAAATAATTCCGCCTGTATATCCATACAATCCTCCTTCCTCACAATTCCTGCAAAAATGACCGGACTTCGCTTAAGGGAATCTTCTCCTGCTCCAGACGATTTCTCTGCGGAGGTTGACATGTCAAAAATTTCCAACACGCCTGCTCCTGACATGTCAAATTCGCAGGCATTTCCATACTGCTGCCCGTATCAGCCGTCATAAAGTGCTGATACTTCTCTGCCAATTCTGGATTCATCAGAAAGGAACGCACCTGCGGATATTTCTCCCGCACCCGGGACAAAATGCACAAGCCATCCCTGTCCATATCGCCCCAGTACCAAAGTTGCTGCTGTTTTTTGAGCCAGGGAATCTCGACCTCCTGCGCAAGCACGCCATTGCCTGCGCCGAAGATAATCAGGCCGTCCTCCACCTCCGGAAAGACATAGCCATTGATTTTATTCTCCGTGAAGAACACCCGGCCAAAATTCACCTGTAGGCGAGCCAGCTGTTCTGCCGTTACCATCAGTTCCTGCAAGCCGCCAATGGTCTTGTTCTTATCCAAGGACCGCAGATAGATGTTCGGGGTCGGCGCCTTCTCCTGCCAGTGAAGCTGCCCGCACAAATCCTTAAAGCTGCGCCCCTCCATCTCCGGATGCAGCGCATAAAAGATTGCCGCCACCAGCCTGCTATGCGCTTCCATAAATTTGGTATCCACATAGGGAACATCCAATTCCCGCAAATAACAATCCGTCCGATAGCCTGCGGAAAAATACTTCGCCAGCTGCCAAATGCTTTCTGGCAGCCTATCCTCCTTTAAGATTACTTCACGATAAGCCGCGCAAAGACTGCGCAGGCTGAAAAAGTCCGTCATGATTTTCTCGCAGCGCTCTTGCAATACTTGAAAACGCCGCCATTCCCCCAAGTAACGCAGCGCGGCCTCGGCATTACAAAACTCGGCCTTCACAGGGAAATCATGCTGCTTGCCCAACACGCCAGCCTGTTTATTGGCGGTAAGCAAAGTCCAGTAAGCGCCCTCCTGCTTCCAAAAAGCCGCCCACGCAGCCACCTCATGAATCCGTCCGGCACTATCGGCCAGCTTTATCGGCGGTTTCAGCACATAGGAAAAAGAATAGGCCTCGCCTAGTACAGCCGCCCGCCAAAGTTTTTCCAGTTCACGCTTCGTGTTCATTTTTTGCCGCAGCTCGCGGTCATAAACCATATTTCATTGCTCCTCACACAGGAAAAGAGACGGCGCGCCTGTCCGTCTCTTCTTCATTTGTTTTTTTGCTGACAGCCATCATCACTATGATGGCATCTGTCATGCTTTCTTTAACTTGCTTTCGGCATTTACCTCTTTGAGGCCGTAAACCGCTCCGGCAAAAGCTGCTCCCATGATGCGGGTTTCATTGTCCGGCTGCTTCGTCAGTTCCACCATGCGGGCATGGAAGGAATCCTCCACAATGGCCACATTGAGATAAATCGCCAAACTCAGCTTGTCCTTCAAATCATTAGAAGTCAGGAAACCTGCCACCAGTTTGCCACGGCTCTTGGGCTTTTCCGCCGCCGTCAGCGCACTGGATATGGATTGGATGATGGGGTCTTTGAACTTATCCGCCACCTTCCAGGCAGACATACAAGCCTTCTTCACCTTAACCCCATCCCGCACGAGAAAGTAAATAATCAACGAAGCCATCGCCAGAACACTCTTGTTGGCCGTTGAACGCTTAATGCAGGTTTCATAAATCGTTTCCGGTTCGTCCGTCGTCCGCAACCCCAATTCAATGGTCTGGGAAATATCTTCTGCTCCCTGCTGAAAAAACATCCCTGCTGCCGTCATACAGCCACGGGCACGTTCCATTGCATATTTATCCATGGTTATCACCTCATGGAATATTTCGCCATAAACAGGCTGCTTTCCTGCCGATGCGCCTAATCGCCAGAACAGAAAAACTGCACACAGCGTTTCTGCCATGTGCAGTAAGATTTTATTTCCAATGCAGATACACCAGAGCCGCCAAATACCAGTAAAATATCTCGTGCATGCTCATTTTTCTTATCAATCTAGGCCTTTAACCACCAAAATACCCTATCATTTCCTCGACATCTTCATTCTTTGCCTTGCACTGCAAGATGCGTTTATACAACCTTTTATAGTATTCCTTGTAAAAAGGCTTTAGCTGGCTTTCCTGAATCGCCTCCAGGGCTTGCTCCAAATCCAAATCGGAATACTGATACGGATGATGCATTACATCTACGGCTCGATGCAGGTCTTTCATGATGTGCTCTTCCTCCTAGACAGAAATAATCAGCTCTCCAGATAAACGGCCTTATCCACATATTCCAAGCCCAGTGCTTCAGACACCGGCTGATTGGTTATCTTGCCATCCACGGTGTTAAGCCCCTGCGCCAGACCGGCATTCTGCCTGCAGGCCTCACGCCAGCCTTTTCCTGCCAGCGTCAGCGCATAGGGCAGCGTTGCATTGGTAAGCGCCAGCGTAGAAGTTCTGGCTACAGCCCCGGGAATATTGGCCACGGAATAATGCAGCACACCATGCTTCACAAAGGTCGGATTCTCATGGGTGGTCACATGGTCACAGGTAGCAATGCTGCCGCCTTGGTCAATGGCGACATCCACCACGACAGAGCCCTGCTTCATGGTCTTTATCATATCTTCCGTGACCAGCTGCGGCGTTTTGGCACCAGGCACCAGCACGGCGCCAATGAGAAGGTCTGCCTCCCGTACCCACTGGGCAATATTATAACTGTTGGAACTTACCGTGGCTACACGGCCGCCAAAAACATCATCCAAATAGCGGAGCCGCTCAATTGACAAGTCAATAATCGTCACTCTTGCCCCCAGGCCGACGGCCATCTTAGCCGCATTGGTGCCCACGACACCGCCGCCAATGATTACCACCTGCGCCGGAGCTACACCGCTGACACCGCCCAGCAGAACACCTGCGCCGCCATAACGGCTCTCGAGGAACTGCGCGCCGATTTGTACCGACATGCGGCCCGCAATCTCACTCATCGGTGCGAGCAAGGGAAGTGACCTGCCATCCCGGCCCACCACCGTCTCATAAGCAACGGAGGTAACCTTATGTTTCAGCAGTGCCTCTGTGAGTTCCGGTTCTGCGGCCAGATGGAGATAGGTAAAGAGCAGCTGTCCCTCATGGAACAGGTCATACTCAGACGGCAGCGGTTCCTTTACCTTGACAATCATCTCTGACGTATCAAACAGCTGCTTCTTATCCGAAATAAGCTCTGCTCCTACAGCCGTGTAGTCTTCGTCAGCAAAACCACTCCCCAGGCCGCTGCCCGTTTCGACCAGCACTTTGTGCCCTGCCTTTACCAGAGCCTCTGCCCCTGCAGGCGTCAGCCCCACACGATTTTCATTGTTCTTGATTTCTTTAGACACACCGATAATCATGTTAATCCCTCCTCACCGCAAATCATCATTCAGTTAATCATTCGCCTCTTTGCCCTGAAATTCCTGCCTGCTTCTCCAATTCAAACGGTTCTTCGAGATTCAAAAACCTCAGCCTATCCGGATGGTGTAATGGAAGCTCTGCGTTTTGCCCGGTTCAAGTTTCAGGCTGCCTTCACGGTCTGCGAACTCGCCATTATAGCCTTCATAATCAGCATGTCCCTGCCAGGGTTCCAGACAAAGGAACGGAGCCCCGCCCTGCGCAGGCGTCCAGAAGCCCCAGAACGGGAAATCCTTGGCCTCCATCGAAACCTTCTTGTCACTCTTATGGGAGCAAATGGTTACGACATCTGACTTCAAGCCCTTATAAGCTAAAGCATCCCCGGCAAACATCCCATAATTTAGCGCGAGCTGCTCACCCTGCAAGCGTGCCTCTCCCTGCTCTTTCAGGAACTGTCCCTTGCTGTTAAGCGGCATATTGACGTTATCTTCCTGCTGATTGAACGTCAGATAGCAGTCACTGAATTCTTCCCCCTGCACCAACGGACAGCGGAAAGCCGTATGAGCACCGATGGAATAGACCATTTCCCTGTCATCCAGATTCTGCACCTTCCAGATGACTTCAACGGTGTTATCTTTCAAAGCATACGCCACATTCAGCTGAAACTTCCACGGATAGCTGGCCAGTGTATCTTCTGACCATTTCAAAGCAAATTCTATATAATCCTGACGGCGCTCCACCAGCTGATACTCAGAGATACGTCCGAATCCATGTCCCGGCAGTTCATATTCTGTGCCGTTCACACGATACTTCCCATCCTGCAATTTGCCGACAATGGGGAACAGCACCGGAGAACTATACTTCCACCACTGCGGATTGCCATCCCAAAGATACTCCGTCTCATCTGCGCGTTCCTTAATAGAACGCAGCTCCGCACCATAACTGCGCACCTGCACACACAATTTGTCATTTTCTAAACTATACAGCATACTTTGTTCACCTCGATACTATAGTATCATATATGCTGCTTATATGTAAAAATGTTTCGCTCTATCCCAAAAGCCCTGACTGGACTTTCCCCAAGTACCAGTCAGGGCTTTTTTATTTCAAGGCATGCGCAATGGATGTCCCTTATGCACCTGCACTATTTTTTGAATGGGGGAATCGGCTCCAGACATGGGAAGCTGGGCTGTGGCATAATCAGCACAGGGAACACCGGGCATTTATCAGCAGCCTTTTTAAGCAGTTTTTTGACAAATTTAATTTTCTTTGCTTCCTTCATGACAATCGCTCCTTCCAAATATCGTATATCCTTCATCCTTTGCTATTACATACGATTCTTGAGCACTTTCATTACAAGCTGTAAAAAAATTTTTCACCAAAGCTGCTCTAAAAAGTTCAGCCATTCAACAGTTCCATGATAGCATCCTTGGTAAACTCCTTGCCCAGTCTTTCGTCCGTTATCCCTCTGCCATAGAAATCTACATACGCCCAGCCGCTTTTCCTTTTCTGCAGCAATATGCCGCCCAGCGCGAGCAGATTCTTGAAGTCCTTGAAATTATTGGCAGAAACCGCACAGTCCTTGATGTTTTTCCGCATGCGATTCAGCATCGTATCCCGCTCGGTCTCCCACATCCTAAGTTCCGTAGTTTTATGGTGCTTATGAGCAGTTTTAGACTCCCAGGCTCTTTCCTGCGCGCTATCCTTTTGCAGCTTGCGCCTGTCCTTAGCCTTCCGAACTGCTGCCTCACATTCATCCAGATGATTGAGGATTGCCTCCCGGCTTTGATACGCAGCATTATCGGTCATATCCACCAGTTTAATTTGTGCTCTGGTAACCGCGACATAATAAAGATTGAGTTCCTGAATGAAATCCTTGAACCGTTCATCCTGCTGCTCTAAATGACTCATGCCCGACCTGATTTTCACCGAATTGAAACGGCAGCGCATATAGAGGAACCCCAAATCCGGGAAATCATCCATCAGCCTTACGGTATGCCATTCCAAACCTTTACTGGTATGCGCATTGGTCAATACGATTGGCGCTTCCGGATTGTTCATGCGCCGGGCTATGTCCAAGAGTTCGTACAAATCATCCTCATAATTCTCTGCAATCTTCATTGCGGACAGTATTTCCACATCCGCAGTGCTGTCTGCATAATCTTTCAGCTCCTCCTTGCCGTGCAGACGATTCAAGAACTTGAACTCACCCACAAAGTCATGACGCTGGTCGAAGAGAAATTCCTTGACCGCGATGGCCGTCTTGAATATATCCTCGGGCTTCTTGACCAGATAAACTCGCGCTGGCGTATCCCGGTATTCATCAATCAAATCCACCAGTGACGAATTTGTCCGGGTAATGCAGGCCGTCTGCTTATTCTTCAGCTTCTCTTCATTAATCATGGAATTCATCGGATAATACGGCACTTGTCCATCGTACAGCATGTCCATGAAAACCTTCATATAGAGATTCGCCTTGTCCAAAATCGGCTGCCGCGCACGGAACGAATTCGTCAGCTGAAGCGTCACATCGGCTTTCTGCCGTGCCAAAGCATTGATCGCTCCGCGAAAGCCATAGATGGACTGATGCGAATCCCCCACAAAAATCCGGCTGCAGGAAGCCCGATTGATAATGCTGAGCGTCACAGGATTGCAGTCCTGACTCTCATCCACCAGAATGCAGTCGTACAATCTTCCCAATCCCTGCTCCTCCGGCGAAAGCAGCTGGAAAAGTTTCAGATAATGGTCATGCGGCATGGGCAAAGTCCCTTCTGCCACCAGCTCAAAAATCTTTTTTACGTCCCGGCCCGGAAAATCATGCTCCGCAGATATGAGGAATTCCTTATACCGGTTAAGCAGCAGATAAAGTTCGTAATTCTCCTTGTTCGGAAAACATTCATGGAGCATGTCTGCTTTAATAGCTGCTAACGTCGGACGTGACCCGCTATGGAAGAAATGTCTGTACGCCATGCTATGCATAGTCATAGCCCTGGTATTGGCAGGGAATACCTGATTGGCCTTATCGGCGATACTGCGGTTGAAGGCCAGATACAAAAATCGCTTCTGCGGATTTGCATTGGTCACAGCCACCAAAGTGGTAGTCTTACCCGAACCGGCACAGGCGTCAATTTTCATAACCTGACCATGCTGCAGTCCCTGTGATGCTTTTATAATCTCTATCTGTTCAGACGATGCTCGCATTATTCTCTCTCGTTTCCTTATTCATTCTCATATCCGATAATTATACTCCTGTTTGCAATTCCGTGTCTACGGCCAAACGCCCGCATTTGACATGTCAAATTTACCACAAAGGCGGCCTGCCGGCTCTTTCGAGTCAGCAGGCCGCCTTTTTCAAACCATGAAACGCTTATTTTCCACCCTTTTTCCACGGGCATACGCCATCCTTGCAGCCATCATCGCTTTGCTGATAATTGCTGTTATCAGGCTTATCACTCTCTGCCGCCATAGCTGGAACAGCAGCAGCCATAACCAGCAACGCCAGCAGCAGGGCACAGATTTTCTGCTTCATATATATACCTCCCCATCTTTCATCTTAATGCGTATCTGCAGCAGTCTTAGTGGCCGACGCCTTAATCCCCAGATGCAGGGCTTTTTGCGGACAGGCCTCAACACATTGACCGCACAGAATACACTCAGGAGAATGAAGCTGCGCCACCGGGTCAATATCCATGGGACAGACCTTGCGGCAAGTGCCGCAGGATACACAGCTTTTTCCATCCAGATGCAGCCTGCAGATACTGACACGATTCAGCAGACCATAAATCGCTCCCAGCGGGCAAAGCATTTTACAAAAAAACCGGCTGATAAACAGACAGCCGACGAGCACCGCCACCAATATCACAGACTTTAAGACAAACAAACCGCCAATGGCCTGCCGATACTCCGCATGCGTCAACAGCAATGGCACAGCAGCCTCCAGTGTACCTGCCGGGCAAATGTACTCGCAAAAGGCTGGTGCTCCCACACCGTTAACCATGAGAAGCACCACTGGCAATAGCAGGACAAAGACCACGAGCAGCAGGTATTTGACATAGCGCAGCAGCGGGAATAGCTTCCTTTTCTGCACCGGCAGCTTGCTCAGCAAATCCTGCAGCAAGCCGAAGGGACAGAGAAAGCCACAGGCCAGCCGCCCCCAGAGCACACCGAGCAGCAGCAAAAAACCGCCGACATAAAAGCTGAAACCATAACCAGCTGTCCCGCCGGCTGCCTGCAGTGCCCCCAAAGGACAGGACAAAGTGGCTGCGGGGCAGGAATAACAATTGAGCCCCGGCGCGCACAGATTCTTGGCACTTCCCTTGTAGAGCCTGCCGGAAGTTAAGTTCAGCAATTCCTGATTGGTGAGCACGGCCGCTAGGAGCTGTACAAACCGGCGATTGCATGAACGGGTGATATTCATCAGCTCACCCCAATCCTATACATTCCATACACACGCGCACAGCCTTATGCAAAATTATCCGGGCCTCACCACGCCATAGCCCCCACAGTATGCAACAGACTGCCAGAGCCAGCAGCAGACTGCGGATTTTGCCCAATCTAGTCACTTGAGATACCTCTTAACCTGTTCTTTGTACTTCGCTACCTCAGCACCAATGACCTTTTCGCCAATGATATTGCCATTCGAATCCACGAAAATGGTCGTGGGTACGGCTTCGATATTTGACAGGAACTCTAACACTTTGTCGTCAGGCAGAATATTTACAAAGCCGACATTGGCATCTTTTAAGATTCTGACAGCAGCTGCCGCTGTTTCTTTGTCACTAGGGCCGCTGGCATCACATACAATGCCGATAATCTGCGCATCCTGCGGCATTTCCCTGGCCCAGCGTCCCAGCTCCGGCATTTCTTCAATGCAGGGCGGGCAGAAGGTTCCCCAGATATTTACGACCGTTATTTTCTTGCCCTTGAAAATATCCTGCGTAACGGTATTGCCAGCAACATCTACCGTCTGGAACGCCGGGAACTTATTACTGTTTGCCGTTTCTTGGGCGGCTTTGCCATTTTCAGCCGAACAGCCCGAGGCTAGAAAAATACTCGAAAATGCTACCATCGACAGCAATAGGATTCTAAACAGTTTGTGCATAGTAATTCCTCCTCTAACTCACCATCCTTAATATTACATCTCCTGTTATATAATTCAATTTCAAGCGTCAAAATACCTGCATCAAAAAGAAAAGGCTATGCACTTATTTGCAAAAATGCCAAAAAGGACTTTTCTCCTATAATCTTTTGTGGTAGACTAGGAACATCTTTATTGTAGGTCTTTTGATAAAGGAGCATGTGTAATTGAAAGTACCAAGCTATATGATCTCTTCCTATGTAGGAAGACGGGTAATCACGCCGTCCCAGCGCGATGTTTTATTCCATGCGTTCTCGCAGAGGATGAACATAATTGTCTGTGGAAACCTTGGGGTAGGCAAGACAACCTTCCTCAACGCTATCGCCAACGAACTGCATCACATGGGGGGACATGTTGCACTGGTGCAAAATTTTAATGAGTTCTCCTTCCGGGAGTCCGCGAAAATCCATCCGATTTTCACCTTCAATTCTCCCATATCTGACTTCAACCAGGCCCTTGCCTCTGCCAAAACTGGAATCGTCATCAACGAATTGGAAGAGGGAACCTCAAAGTCCTTGCTTCTTGCTCTGCGCCGAGGCCGCAAGAACGTGCACTTCGGACTCTCGTCCTGCTCGGATGCAGACCATGCCCTGATGCGCTTTGCCCTGCTTTCCAAAACCTCCTTCAACGAGGTTCCCCACCTCATTGACTTAGTGATTCACATGGAACTTGATTCGCATAACAATCGTAAAATCCATATCAAAGCTGTCGATGGCTTCGATGAAAAGACTTCCGCGTTCATTCTGCGTGATTTCGATTCCCTGACCGATTCGATTAAAGCTGCTTCGTAAATTTTACCTTCTACGTCAAAAACGCAGGCCGCCGGCCTGCGTTTTCTTATGCGTATTTTTGCCTCTTTGTCACTTATTTATGGTATAGCCATACCATCATTTCATTTTCGCCCCTATTGCCCCAGCAATAATAGGGAATCAGTTTGAGTTCCTGTCTATGAAGGGAACGCGGTTTACCATAAGGGCTATACAATCTGTTGCCCTTGGCCTCTCTTACCGCATCCGTATGCAGTATGCCGGCCCCACTAAAGAGCTTGTCATTGTATTCATAGGTAAATTCCATGCCATCTACCAGACGAATGCGTTCCAAGCCATCTCCATTATCAATGGATTCGGCACAGTATACCAGCGGTCCTCTCTGAACGGCCAGCCTGCCAATATCTTCCCGCACTTCCGGTGCAGCCTGATAAAGTGTCGCCTCCATGGGAATTTCCAGCGTAATCCTGTCATCCTTATGCCAGTTTCTCCGCAACGTTACATAGCCATCCTGCTTTTCTTCATGGACCACGCTGCCATTTACGGCAATCTTATAATTCTTAGCCCAAGAGGGAATTCGCAGGGCTATGCCATATCGTCCATCCGTTTTGGTTGTCAGCTCGACATTTCCTTCCCAGGGGAACTGGCTTGTCATGGATAGTGCAACCTTTTTGTCTGCCAGAGACAGCTCCGCTTCTGAACCCACATACAAATCCACATAGATGGTATCATCTGCTGTCGAATAGATATATTCATCCAGGGAACTGATTAATCTTGCCAGATTCGGAGGGCAGCAGGCACAACCGAACCAGGCCTGCCGCGTAGTCTTGATATGACTCTTGCCGGGGTCTTTGCGGCTTAATTCCGGAACAACCTCCAAAGGATTTACATAGAAGAAGTGCCTGCCATCCAACGCCATACCGGAAAGGACGGTATTATACAAGGCTCTTTCCATAACATCCGCATAAGCACCATGACCAGCTTCATCCTTTAGCATATTATGAGCAAAGAACATCAGGCCCACAGATGCACAGGTTTCCCCATACATGGAATCATTGGGTAAATCATAGTCTGCCGTAAAGGCTTCCCCAATTACCGTTGAACCCACAGCCCCAGTAATATACATCCGCTTTTCGGTAATATTCTTCCAAAGCCGCTGGGCCGCCTGACGCATTTTTCCATCATTCTTCAGTCGTGCCAGCATGGCCATCCCCGTGCACATATACATAACCCTTACGGCATGACCTTCTGCTGTTTCCTGTTCTAGAATGGGCTTATGGTTCTGGTAGTAACTGTCCTTGAAGCCTTCCATCCCCTCAATAAGCACGGAAGTATCCGCATCTGCCCGGCACTGCTTCCGGAAGAAATCCGGGTCTTTGCCCCGCTGATAGAGGAAATACCTGCCCAGCTCCAGATAGCGTTTATTGCCGACAGTTTCATACAGACGGAACAGCGCCAGCTCGATTTCTTCATGGCCGTCATAGCCGTGAATCTTATGCTCCTCTGGACCAAAATGCCGATCCAGACAATCTGCCAGACGGCAGGCCGTATCCAATACCAGCTGATTGCCTGTTGCCTTGTGATAAGCCACGGCGGCCTCGATAAAGTGTCCGGCACAATAAAGTTCATGGCTCTGATAAAGCCGCTTGAATTTACGCTCCGGTGCCTCCACGGTAAAGTACGTGCCTAAATAGCCATCATCTTCCTGTGCTGCAGCAATGAGTTCCACCACACTATCTGCTGCTTCCCGAAGATTTTTGTCCTCCGGCACTCTGGCAAGTGTATAGGCAGCGGCTTCGAGCCATTTGTACACATCACTATCCTGAAAGACCATGCCATAATGATGTCCCTGACTGCGGCCTGCGGCAATCTTAAAGTTTTCGATTGCATGACTCTTTTCCGAAGGAATATAATCTGCATCCCTCTCCTTGGCAATCTCAATGTCTTCCAAGTCATTGAGCACCCGCCACTGATAAGGGAGCATTTCCGTGCGGATAAGTTCCATATAGTTCAGCCAAAACTTATCCGTAACTTTTACCTGCGCATTATCTTCTAATACGGTATGATTTACTGCTGCTGAAGTTTTCATCATTGCTGTGCGAGGGCTTCCAAGACCTCTTCCTCCTTCGCTTCATAGTGACTGTAGAAAAGCATCGGAACAATACCTACGGCAAAAATTGCCGCCGGCAGCCAGATAAATACCACCTGAATGCCCATCAAAGCCGTGGCCGACTGAACTGCATTCGGCACATAACCAAAGGCATCCATAACCATCGCGGGGATAAAACCGCCGATACCGGAACCAGCCTTAATACAAAAAGCACTACCAATTGCCGTCAAAAAGCCGCTAGCCCGGATACCGGTTTTCCACTCACCATAATCCACAGTATCTGAAAGCATGGCAAAAGGCATGGAGCAGGCAATCCCCTGACCAATGCAGCTTATGCACCAGAAGGGAATCAGCACGGATAAGTCCGCACCCGCAAAATACATACCGATATGACCTAAAATGGCCAGTACAAAGCCAATAATCATCGTGGTATGCTTACTGGTATGACGAACCAGGAAGGGAATGGAAAGCATCCCCAGTACCTGAATGACCATGAAACCATTAATCATTGCGGCAATGCCCTTGTCCCCCAGCACATACTGGCAGTAGTAAACCACCGTGGACTGGCGGATTGTAAGAGCAATCCAGAAGATAAGATTCGCCAACACCAGAATCATCCACGGCCAGTTTCCTTTGATGGCCCTGATGCTGTCCTTAATGGGAATGCGTTTAATCTTTTCCACGTTTACTTCCCGCAAATTACGGAAAGCAACAAAGAGAAGCACCGCGGCAATGACACCGAAGAATGCCAGCGTCATCGAAAAGCCCAGCTGGTCATTGCCACCACCAAAGTAAGCAACCAAAGGCAGGGTAAAGGTCATGCAGATGAAAGCACCTACATTCCCGCCAACCATGCGGAAGGTGTTAAGAACCACCCGTTCCTCCGAGTTATGGGACAGATTCGGCAGAATTGAAGTAATGGCCGTTTGAATCCCCGTGTAAATAACACCAGCCGCAATATAGGTAACCGCCGCATACGCTATCTTAGCCGTACCGCTTAAATCCGGCGTCGTAAAAGTCAGCCACATAAACACGGCAAAGGGCACGCATAGCCAAAGGAAGTACGGTCTGCTCTGTCCGTATTTCGTCTTTGTATGGTCTACGATAAATCCCCACAAGGGAGCATCTATAGCGTCCAGTAATCTGGTAGCCAGCAGCAGTGTACCGGTTACCGCTACGGACAAACCAAACACATCCGTGTAAAAATAAAGCAGGAAGGAACCAATGATACAATACAGCAGATTCCCGCATCCATCAGTAAGGGCATAGCTTAATCGGCTGCGCAGTTCTGTTTTCTCCGCGACCTTATCTCCAGACATTAAAACTCCTCCTTCTGATTCTCACAGATTGATTTTGACGCGTCCATTTCATCTATGCTCTTATTATAAGCGCATCTGACTTTCGAGGATAGACAGACACTTTACCTATTATAGGACAATATTATCCCATAGAATACTACAAAATTGGACTAAATCGCAGAAAACATGTTATAATTATCCTAACAAAACCATAAAAAGCTTGATAAATCAACTTCTTATATAGGATAAAATTAACCACTGGAGGCAATTCTAAATGTACCTGATATTCCCATGCCCACCTCTTCCTTACCTGATTGTCGGCGGTATGTCCACATTCCGCATCGGTGACCGTCACCTGCGACGCACCCTCCCCCATACCTTTGACCTGATTTATGTTAATCAGGGCGAATTATTTATGGAAGAAAACGGCCAGAACTTTACAGTTTCAGCTGGACAGTTCCTGATTCTGCCTCCCAATCGGCTCCATCGCGGCACAAAAGCCTGCCGCACAGAAACAGTCTTTCATTGGCTGCATTTTTATACTACCGGAACCTTTTCCTGCACAGAATCGCCGGTGCGCGATTCCAACGTCATCCAAAAAAGCTCCCAGCAATTTGAAAAAAAGCCCTTCCACATATCATTGCCACAATATGGCACGATACTGGAAGAGCTTCAGCCGAATATGTTGGATATTATGGAGCAAATCACACAGGTTCGCATTGACCGTAAGGAAAACAGCAAGCGCTTCTCAGATAACACCATCCCGCAACTGAAACTTCAGCAGCTTTTCTTCACCCTGCTGACCTATATTGGAGAATCCAGCCTCGATAAACAACCTCATGATCCAGCTGCTGAAATCTTTGCCTTTTTGAACGACCACTACCGAGAAAATTTGCGTCTGGATGAGATTGCTGACCACTTTTCTTTTCATCCGGCCTATGTTATCCGCTTGCTCAAGAAACGCTACCAGAAAACACCTGGGCAGATTATCCAACAGCTGCGTCTGGAAAAGGCAGCGCAAATGCTCACAGCCAGCAACGCCTCCATCCAGACAATCGCCTATGAAAACGGCTTTAATGACAGCGGATACTTTGCCCGCCTTTTCAAACGCCATTACGGCGTAACACCTCACCAATGGCGGAATAAAACTTATTCCCAATAAGCCACCTTTCCACATACGCGAAAAACGCAGGCCTCTGACCTGCGTTTTTCGTATGCATAATTAACCTGCAAAGCTTCCCCACACTTGTATCAAAAGACATATGTGTCATCACTTCCCCAAGTGACAAAGATTATTATACATCATATGAATATAAAATCAATACTACTTAAGTATAATTTATTAGTTATTTTACCATTAAAGATATTACAGACCTATCTCATCGCTATGTTCAGTCATGCCCTTAATGCAGTAGTTCATAACCTCACTGAGCTCCATTCCCAGCTTTTCGACCCCCTTATCAATGATTTCCCGGTTACACTTGGCAGCGAATCTCTTGTCCTTGTATTTCTTCTTCAGAGATTTAACAGCCATCCCCTCCATCTTTTCCGGGCGCATGAGTGCATATGCCTGTATAATCCCCGTAAGTTCATCCACGGCAAAGAGGCTTTTTTCCAGATTGCTTGTCGGTTCTGCCTCATCTGTCGTAATTTCATATCCATGGGTGATAATAGCTTTGATGTCTTCCTCATCCACACCTTCCGGTGATAACAATTCCCTTACATGATGGCAATGCTCATCCGGGAATTTTTCATAATCCACATCATGAAGCCAGCCAATAGCAGCCCAATAATCCTTATTTTCGCCAAAGGCTTCTGCCATGGCGCCCATAGCCGCACTGACTGCAGCAGCATGATGGAACAGATGCTCCTCGGTGGTATGCTTTGCCAGGATTTCCTTGGCTCTGTCCAAAGTAAGTTTACTCATCTAAAATCCCCCTTTTTTCTTCAGTATAGTTAAACGGACAACAGATGTCAAAAATGATACTGTGTTAATGCATCGATGTCGTAACAAGCCTGATATACCAAAGCAGGATTTCTTCCCTATTGCGCATGCACAGAAACGGATTCTGACGTCATCTTTTTCCAACTCATTCCCATAACCACTACAATAAAGCTTACTCCTAAGCCCACAAAGATAGGTGACGTAGCCGTATGAACCAATCCTGCAAATATCGACGCCCCAAGCGATAACACCATGGAGGCAAGCGCCCAACGTGGCGAAATTGCCCTTGGTCTGAAGATAGCCAGTGTTAGCGGTATAAATATGCCGCAGCCTCTAAGTGCCATAGAAAGGTAATTCCAAAACAGGATTTGGGAATCCTTATGGGTTATGGCAATCAGAATTGCGATTATTATCGCAGCTACAACAGATAAGCGCATCAAGGTTAATTTTCCCTGTTCGGATTGTATTTTTAGAAGTGGCTCCAGCATATCTCTTGCCACCATCGTTCCTACGCCCAAGGATAAGCCCGCAACAGAACCGATTATCCCCAGCACAATCCCGCCCAGTGCTGCACCGCCCATAAGCGGCGACGTATATTGCAGCAAATAAGCAGGTAAGGCAAGCATAGCCGGAATTTCCGGCTGTAATGTTTGCATATAAATCCCCATAACTGCACACGGCAAGCCAACAGGAATCGCCACCATAGCCGCCAATATAAGGCCAATAGCAGCAGTTCGTGGTGTTGCTGCTGAAAATATCGCCTGTATATAGGTCTGTGTACAAATCATCCCCACAATTATAGAGGCAAGATTATTCAGAATGGAACCAGTACTGATGCCCCAGATACTTAGAAAACCTGCTGGCTTATTGACGAGCATTTCTGGCGCCTCCATAAGGCCTTGCCAAGCTACAATTCCCAATGCAAACAAAGTCACGAACAGGATGAGCATCTTCAAAATGCCACCGACAGAGGCGGTTTTCATCCCGCCGAAAAAAGCATACAAAATCACTAACAACAGTAATATACCTGCTGATATTGCATAAGAAAATCCTGTCAAGGCTGCCAGCAAGCCAATTCCCGGCAAGGTACTGACAACAGCACTGAACAAAATCCCCAAAGATGTCGCAAAACTGGTAAAGCGGCCAGCTCCTTTGCCATAGTTTTCGACCAGGTACTGCGATATCGTTTCAAGGCCTGTGTATCTTAGCGGCCGCGCATAAATAAGCCCCATAATCAATAGCGACAGGCCGACGCCAATCGTAAACCATACTGCTGACAAACCGATTGAACCTGCCAACTGGGCTGTCCCTACCGTTGCCCCGCCGCCAACACATGTTCCAGCAATACTGCCAGCTATCATCGGTATACCTGCCGAGCGGCCGCCCAAACTAAACCCTTCGGCTGATTTTACTGACCTTGCAGCATAAAGCCCACCTGCTAAAACCAAACCAATCGTCATGGCCATTATTACCAAATGAGCCAATGAATAATTCACACCAATACGCTTCCTTCCCCGGCAAAGGTCTAAAGATGTCCCTTTACCATTTGCTTATCATCCAGCCTATTTTATCACCTGTCCTTTTTTCAAGCAACGATTAGTCCTTATCACCGTCTTTTCTTTGCTCTTTCCGTCAGATTCTGCGCAGCCTTGTAATCATAAAGCTCCCCATACTGCAGCCAGCTGTCTATGGAGTCAATAATGATATCTAGAATCACATGCGCACTCAGTTCAAAATTGCTTATGGAACAAATCAGTAACTGCTCCCCTGTTTTTACATGCTGAAAATGAATTGTGATTTCATATTTGCGGATAGCCAGAACATATTTATTCTGGGTTGATTGTTCCTGCAGCTGCATAATCCCCGTAACATCTTCGCTAATACTCGCAAAACCAAAGGCTTTGAGCCGTTCAACCAGTTGCGGCCTAATGTTGCGATGGAAATTTTCATTGGCCTCATCACGGTGTTTTTCTAATTCAGTAAACAACGGAAATGTAATCATATTCATCTTCCCCCTCGTAAAAATGCAAGAAAGGCATCCTAAACCATCAGTCAATGATTTAGGACGCCTTTGTCCTGCAATACCAATATACTACCAACAGCAGCTATCCAAGGGTAAAAAAATCCCAGACGAAGCTATATTTCGCCTGGGCTTCTTTGCCACTATTGATGGATTTACAATAGCATATTGCAAATCCAGTGTCAAGTAATAAAAATTGCTCCTCATTCGGTATCGCGTTATAATAAATCTAAAAATGCAGGAGGCACACACTATGACTGAAAAAGAAAAAATGCTCAACCAAATGATTTATGATGCCAATTACGACAAGGAACTAATAGCAGAGCGTCAGAAAGCAAAATCCCTATGTTATGAGTTCAATCATCTGCATCCAGCAAAAGAAGACGAGCAACGTGACATTATGAAACGCCTTCTTGGCCATACCAAAGGTTCTTTTAACATCATGGCTCCCTTCTTATGTGACTACGGATATAACATCGAAATCGGCGAAAATTTCTTTGCCAATCACAATACGGTAATATTAGACTGTGCGAAGGTCACCTTTGGCGACAACGTATTTATCGCCCCTAACTGTGGATTTTATACCGCAGGACACCCGCTGGATATAAAACGCCGTAATCAGGGGCTTGAATATGCCTATCCCATCACCATTGGCAATAATGTGTGGATCGGAGCAGGCGTACATATTATGCCTGGCGTAACCATTGGTGATGGTGCTGTTATTGGCGGTGGCAGCGTGGTTGTAAAGGATATTCCAGCCAATTGTGTTGCTGTCGGCAACCCCTGCAAAGTTATCCGCAAAATTAATCAGGAAGAAATCTCATTATCCAGTAAGGAAAAATCTTTTTAACGCCGTAGGTCCGGTCAACGAGACTGTTCCGCTGGGAACTGGCCCAATAGACTATCCATACAAACAAAATACGCTTCCCCCATACGACCCAAAGATTGGCCCATTACCGCCTAACACCTGTGATCCTCCTATCAAGAGAGCTTAACCATATAAACCGAGAGGCTGTTGTATACGTGAGAAGTCACTTATACAACAGCCTCTTGCTATGTAAGCGCGTATGGAATTAAATTTGCCCAATCAAAAAATATTATCAACGCGCCAAAAAGGCTACCGCATGAGCAGTACGGTAGCCTTTTTGACTGTGTATTATATTTTAGGAGAGCTTTAACGAAAGCCTGAATATAATATAGCATATTTGATAATCATTTTCAATAGTTAAATGAAAAATATTTTCAAATACAAAAAATCCCCAGGTCAATACACAAAACCTTGGGGATTTTTCTTCACGTATATCACGCTCTCCTGTATAGTATTTTACCATGCAAAAGAAGACTTGTCCAAATATTTCTCCGAATCATTATTGTTCATTGGTAAAATACACCATTTACAGAATCACGCCATGAACAACATGAATAGAATGCGCATCTTTGTTGTCATTGCACTTGAGGAAAATACGCAATACCTTCTACAGAAAGCTTGTCAGCTTTTATCCTATTGTTGTATACTATCCTCGTAAAATTACAGATTATTGTCTGATTGGAGATCATACCATGAAGAAAGAACTTCCTCACTTCAAAATCGGCTCAGCCTATGGTGGTACCCAGGAATGGTGCCCTACCTATTGGATGAATATTGGTGGCTGTGCCGCCATCGCTCACGGCGTTTTTTTATGACATCTTCTTATCCTGTTTCCGCGCATAGATATCTGTCGCGAAATCAATCATTTCTCCCCAGCTTCTAAACCGTGTAGTCTTGGCAACGTGCTTATCCATCTGTTCCTCGGGAAGATCCTCAAAATCCTGCTGAGATGTGATATGGAATCTTCCCCCTTGCAGGAATTTCTCGAAGCTGCGGTAGTTCGTATACTTACGCATGAATGATTTATCGAATAAGTCCTCAAAATCCACCGACTACGGAATTGCCCCCGGCAGCTGGTAGTAACCTGTCAGTTTTACCAATGCTATCACCTCAGATTTTTTCTCTAACACACTGCCTGATCACAGGCATTATTTGATATCTGCTTTTATAGACAACCATATTTTCTCCGGCACCTCGTTCACCGTCATTATTCCATGAACCAAGGTGAAGTAGTCCGGCAGTCTGTCCCTGCACCACTGGATTTCTATTCCCAACATATCCTGGGTTATGGCACTCAGGTCGAAGCCAAAGGCATCCAGCGAATATCTCATCTTATCCGGCAACCTGCATGGCTGACCTGCTTTCCGACTGCACTCTCTGCACAAATTGCATCCACCAGAGGAAAGGGATATGCTTCCAGGAATTTCCCTCTCAAGCTTGCGTAGTTTTTCTTCCATGCACAGCTTCACTTCAGACACAATCTTCCAGCCCAGATCTTTTATTTTGTCTGCGGTATCAGCCTCTTCTATCACATGACGTTCCAGATTAATCTTAGCCCCCACCACATTTATCCATGCAAATCGCGATAGATAGGCTTCCGCATCTATATCTAACGGCGGACAGCTCCAGACGGTATCGTACCTTGGGCACTCACGACAATATGCCATGAATTTTTCCTTATCCTGATATCTCTGCCGAAAGAGCCCCATTGGCATCTTATTTTTCCGGTATTCCACAGAATAGTCCATGTCATCACCCCCCAGCAGGTTTTATGCCTGTTTGTCCGTCATGGCATCTACCACAATCTTCCGCGCCTCAGGCGAAAGCCTTTCGGCATCTTCTATAAGCTTCTGTTTAATCGCTTCACTTTCTTCTTCCGTAAGCCCCAAAAATTCATCCACGCTCATTTTGTAGAAGCTGGAGAGCCGGGCAATATCCTCTGACTTAGGCAGCACCTTTCCGGCTTCCCATTTGTCATACTTGCCTAAGGTAATACCAACTCCCTTGGCAATTTCTTTTCTTGTGATGCCCTTGCTTCTTCTGATTTCCGGAAGCCTGCGCACAAAAAAGCTGGTTAATATTTTATTGACCATAAATGCTCCTCTTATTTTAATTCAAAGGGTGTACCTTCATAATTCATAATGCTCACGCTCTCTTCAACCACAGCGGCGCATAGCTCTCTTAGACGATTCTGTGCATTGAAGCTTATTCCAATCATTTAACGCCCTGACCACACGCTTCGTCTGTTTTTTTACTCCAGCCAAATCCATCCCTCCATTTATCTATTTGCTACAGTTCCGCTGCTTCGCTTACGCCTCTTTGCCTGTTCTCCTGATTAGCTCTGTCACTTCGATTTTCTTATGCCGGTACCTTTTTCTGCCCTTTGTTATTTCGCCATATTCTATGGCCTTAACAGGACAGATATGCAGGCATCCCAGGCACTCTACACAATTATGCTGCCATACAGGCTGCCCCTGAGGACGCAGGATATTCCCCCTGGGGCATATCCTTTCACACAGACCACAGGATGTACACTTTTCCCTATCACATTGGAAATTTTCATCTATTTTCCGTTGTTCTGCTTTCCATTTTTCATGATAGCCTGCACAGAACTTTCTGAGCAGCTGCCATGTCGTGTGATGCTCCCGCTTCTCGATGGCACCGGCTATTTTCTTCAGCTTCCGCTCTGCCAGCCATGCCCGGATATTTATCCGCCAATCTGCAGCTATATCCCGCAAGGGAATGTAGTTGGACACCAGCCGTACATACCATGCAGCATGTATCTGCCGATTCTTTTCCTTCAATATTTTTTCCGCATCCACAAACGGCCTGCCCCAATAAGGAACGCCACAGGTAGCTATGGCAAAGATATACGGAGATTCCAGTATCGTGAGCTTTTGTAAGAATTCCTCCACCTGCAACGGCAGGCCAAAGTAATGCATAGGAAATACAAAGCCTACACACTCCGCATTAACCTCCAGCCTATCCTCATGCAGAGCTTCTGCAATTGACCTTAGCTCTGCGCCTTTAATGACCTTCTGCAATTCCCGGGCCACATATAAGGAATTTCCCGTTGCCGAGTAATAGTAAATTACCGTGCTGATTTTCTTCACCCCATTTTGTTATTTGATTTTACATCCATTTTCCAGGCTTATCATTTGCTCCGGACAATCCTGAGCACCCTTATTTTTCTCCCGAAAATGCGGATAGAATACTAAATTACCATTCTCATCCACCTTGCTCAGATGTTTAAGAAAATGTCTCGCTATAGTTCCCGTAATCAGGGCAGATATCAATGTGCCTTCCCGTATGCCTTCAATTCCGCCAAGATATACCAGCGAAATCACAGCGGCCAATGACACCAGACTGACATCATTGGCTGTTTTTACCTTGCCGAATTCAATATGGAAATGACGGGATACAGCGTATACGATTCCTTCTCCGGGAAGCATCAGCACATTGGCGATTCCCTGAACAGCTACGCCAAAGGCAATCAATGTGGTGCTGATAAGCAAAGGCAGCAGCTGCAAAAGGTAATTTGTAGGAATGACCCAAGACCACGCCTCCATGAAGAAATCGATAAACCAAGAGAATATCAAGGTTACCGGTATCTGCAGGAACTGAATATGGTCAAAAGCTCTGCGCAGCAATAGATACTGGCCGAGTACCAGCAGCATGTTTATCGAAAAGGTCATCTGCCCCAGCGTAAATGGTGAGGCCAGACTTATGACATAGGGAAGGCTGGAAATAGGTGAAGTTCCCAGCATACTCTTAACCACCAGTGCTATCCCGGAAGCCTGTACGATAACAGCAACAACAAACAAAAAATAACGTAACATCACGAGTTTGTCAAGATAAGTGTGTAAGTTTTTTTGCCATAAGAAAAGCGGTCCGAAAGGGCCGCCTTTTCTATGGGAAAAAGCTTAAAATTGCTCGTACTTTAGCATTCTTGCCTGAATTTTTTCATCAATAGCTAATTGGTTCCGTACCATAGACCACCGCATAATGGGATGCCCCTGCCATTTTTTGTACAGCTCCAGAATTCGCAGATAAAGAATCTTGCGAACAGCATTTTCATGAGGGAAAGCCCCTTTTCTCGTTACCTTGCGAAAGCTGGAATTAACGCTCTCAATGGCGTTGGTAGTATACATCACACGACGTACGGCACTGCCATAATTGAAAAGCTGTTCCACATGTATCCAGTTTCTCTCCCATACGGCTACTGCTCCAGGATAATGTTTCCAAGCGTCCTTAAATCGGTCAAATTCGGCAATAGCCGCTTTGAGATTAACTGCACCATAAATCTTCTTAAGCTGGGCTGTAAATCCTTTGTAATCCTTGGAGGGTATGTACTTAATAGAATTGCGGATAAGGTGCACAATGCAGCGTTGTACCACCACCTGTGGAAAAATTGCTTTTGCCCCTTCTTCCAGCCCGGAAACACCGTCCATGCTGATGAAAGCCACGTCTTCAACACCGCGTGTCTTAATTTCGTCAAAAATCTGCATCCAGTTATGCTTGCCTTCGGTGTCGCTAATCCATAAGCCTAGGATATCCTTGATACCATCCAAATCATAGCCGAGAATTACATAGATGGCACAGTTTTTCGTCTCGTACTCCTGCCGTATAGGGATGTAAAGACAGTCTACAAATATAAAGGGATAAAAGGGCTTGAGGGGCCGATTCTGCCAGACTTCAGCTTCCTCCAGCACACGGTCGGTGATGTTTGAGATACTTTCCGCTGACAGGCTGAAGCCATAAATGTCTTCAATGGTCGAGGATATATCACGCTGGCTCATACCACGTCCATACATGGACAAGACTTTATCCTCAATACCCGTAATATCCTTTGACCGTTTAGGAATAGCCTGCGGCTCAAAGGAACCATCCCTGTCGCGAGGAACGCTGACGGGAATTTCACCAAAACTGCTTCGAACGGTCTTGTCGATATAGCCATTGCGGCGATTGTCTGTATTCTTGCTGCCGTGGTCGTTAGATGTATAGCCCAGGTGGTTGTCCATTTCTCCCTGCAACATAGCTTCCAGCATGGGGCCAAATACATCTTTTATAGCATCCTGCATTTCCTCCTTATTCTGGGGGTGATATTGCTCCATGATAAGTTTGGCGATAGCCTGTCCTTTTTCATTGCCTCTGTTTTTTCGTCTTGCCATAAGTGCTGTACTCCGTTTCTGTCATTATGATGATACTGTACCGCACTTTCGAATAAAAAGAAAGTGCGTAAGTTTGTTACCGGTAACTTACACACTTAATTTTACACTCTCAACATCACAGACATTTACTCCATCTCTCCCTTACGGTTAGATAGTATAGAACTGACATGTATAAAAGTCAAACTCTCGCCATCCACGATGTTCATTATTAACATCCTAAGCCATGCAGTTTCAAGTTGTATTCTCATCATTAATAGTCTCAATAGTATTATACATCCCCACTCGTATAAAAAAGCAGCCGAATAATACCATTTAACTGATATCAATCAGCTGCTTTTTTGCGTATCTGTCAAATCATATTAAACGCAAAGAGCTTCACGATTCTTTCCGTTGTAGCAACGTTACACACTCGACATGCGAAGGCTCTAAGAGGTTGCAAACTAAACCCATGGTTGCTCTCATCATTTCGACACTTTAAAATCGCATTGAAATTCTCTGATATCATTTTCTTTACTTTTGTTATCTGTTCTTTCGTACGCCGTTTACGTTTTTCCTTATAATCACCCGCATCCTTCGTGTCAGTGATATTCGTTTTATATATGAAGATTATCTTCCACGGATCGGGAATACCATCATCTCCCATCTCACCAATTATAACCTTATCAACTATTGTTTTGAACACAGCATCGTCAAACTCGTCAATCTTGTCTTTACTAGTCAGCAATTCTTGAAATCTTTTCAGTCGCAAATGCTTTGATTCCTTTTTAGAACCAGCAATCTGCGCCTTTTCCCTTTGTTCCTTTAGCTCATTTAGTTGCTTATACAACTCTGAATATTTTCTGTTATACGCATCTTCATCTACATTTCCATCAAGTTTCAAGTCCAACAAGTCACTAATACGTTTCTCCAAGTTAGATATTTTACGTGAAAGTGCCCGTTGATCGATGGTAGTTGTATCATCACTCAATTCCTGTTCTATACACTCTAACAACTCATCAACCATTTCTTTATTACGCCCCAGGCACATATTGAAGCTGTCTACGAAGGCTTGCTTTATAGCTTCCTCTGGTATCGCTTTACAGTGTGGGCATGTTGCACGGCCACTCTTATAAGCTTTGACACAGTACCACCTTACCTTCTTAGGCTTACCCAATGCTCCTGGCCACATCTTTCTGGCTAAAGTTGCACCACAAAAACCACATTCAAGCATTCCACTGAATGTATATGTTGTATTAAGCCGCACATGATTCCCTGTTATCGCCTCTCCCTGCATTTTTTTCGCACGATTCAATCTTATCTCTTGTGCTTTGTCAAATTCAGTAGCACTTATAATTGCCTCATGATGGTCGTGGATCATGTACATATCTTCAACGCCATCATTTCTTACGCGTCTCTTGGAAATCGGACTTACTGTATAGGTCTTCCCCATCAACAGGTCGCCCTTGTACTTTTCATTCTTCAAAATGAACAAAACACCGCTATCTGTCCAATGAGTTCCACCATCCTTTGTCTTACGCCCTAAAGACTCCAGCTGACGCCTTATATAGCCACATCCATAGCCCTGCAGATATAATTTGTAGATGAGCCGGACTGTTTCAGCCTCCTCGGGATTTATATGGATAGATTTGGTTTTCTTATCATAATCATATCCCAAACAACCTTGGAAGCCAACCATCTCTCCACGTTCCATCTTCATGCGCAAGCCCTTTTTGACATGTGCGGAGGTGTTCTCCACTTCCTGCTGATAGACTGCACTCATGACGGAGAGTATTAACTCACCATCCATATTCATGGTATCAATTTTTTCTTCTTCGAAATTAATCGCTACCTTGTTATCCAACAAAAGACGTACATACTTCAAAACATCAATCGTATTCCTCGAAAAGCGCGAAATTGATTTCGTCAGGATATAATCCATCTTGCCGTGCTTAGCATCCTCAATCATACGATTGAAGCCGTCCCGCAAATCCGTCTTTGTACCACTGATAGCAGCATCTGCATAAATATCAACAAAATCCCAGTCAGGGTTAGACTTAATCAGTTCTGTATAGTATTTTACCTGTGACTTGTAACTTTCCAGCTGCTCATCGCCATCTGTGCTCACTCTGCAATATGCTGCGACCCGGAGCTTACGACGAAGCCTGCTATCTGGATTCAAGCCAAAATGTCGGCTCCCCTTGAGTTTCTTTACTTCTGGCATAGCATACCTCTCATGTATCAAATGAAGTTAATATGTTTACTATCTATCATGCCTTCATTATAGCATTGTGTGTAAAGAAACACAAGGCATTTCCTAGAAATAAACTTCATATTTCTTCTGCAATCTGCACAAAATACGATTATACTCTTGCTCCGTCAGCGCTACCCCCTCCTCAAAACTCGTATCTTTTTTTATCATATTAAGCATTGCCAGCAACATAGTATAACGTTCCAGAGTTTTTTTTCGATTTTTATCCTCCATCACACTGTCTTGCGAACCTCCGTAAAAATATCGTCTAGCAACGTATTCTCTGCACCTACATCATTCATTTGTATATACCCCATCAGATCTTCCACCTCCGGGAAAAATTTTTCCATTTTTAAAAACAATTCATTACGTAAAGTCTGATAGAGATGTTCATCAAAGACACCTCCAAATGTACATAGCGAAATAAGATACGGGCTATATCGGTCAATAATCTCAAATCTGGCAGCAGCATCATATCCCCTTACTGCTCGACATATAGTCCTTGCTGGCACAAAAATTCCTTTTCTCTTAGCCATAGTAATCCATCCTCTCCATACTTTCCCTTAATTTATGCAAAATTCTTTGCTGGTATCGATACATCTTTGAATATGACATCTTAAAATACTTAGCTAGTTCCGCATCCGGAACTTTCTTCTTTCCCGGCCCTGCACCCCAATATTTGACCATGATAATTTCACGCTCGCTTCTCGTCAGTTCTTTTAGCGCCATCGCCAGCTCATAATGGTAGACTTCATAACGACAGCCATTGAAATAAAAGACACCAGCAGGTCTTCGATACAATGAAATCCTCGTTACTATATCATCAAAATTGTCCACTATGCTCTCATGCCGTTGGTGTTTCCTCATTGTTGCCATGTAAGTCCTGACATAATTACGGCTAGTCTTCTTGATGAAACTATCGAACCGTTCCTGAACCATCCTCTCCCTATACTTACTCATCCGATATCACCTCCTTCCAGTAGCCTCCACACCTACTAAGACCGGAGTTATTCTCGTTTTCTCCATTGTTTAGGAAAAAAAGTTAAAAAAACTCTTATCTTCTTTCAAAAACAACTGAAATGTGTCATGACAGAAGCCCCAAAGTAAGGAAAGTATGATGAACAGTTTTAACTCTTGAAATATGACTTGGGCACAAAATCAATAAAAAGGCGGTCTGCTAGACTCACATAGGAGTCAGCAGACCGCCTCTCTTTATTTTCAACTATATTATTACGCCATTCTTTTCGTATATCAGTATCTTGTCAAATTATTCGTTTTCCCCCACATTTTCCACTATGGTTTTGCAAGCAGGATATCTGTTGCATGACCAAAACGTCCCCTTTTCGCCTTGAACCTTCCTTAAATAACCTTCACCACATGACGGGCATTTCATAATAACAGGCGAGCCCTTGTAATCTGAAAATTTGACGCCACAGTTATCCTTGTCCTCACAAGCCCAGAACAGGCCTTTTGAACCAGCAATCTGCCGCAGAGACTTCCCACATTTTGGACAATCCCAGACCTTGCCGGTCAATCCCGTCCCTGTTTTTGCTTCCATATCCGGCTTTCCTTTTTTATCAGGGAAGGTTTGTTTACAATCAGGATACCCACTACAGCCCCAGAAATAGCCTTTCTTTCCTTTGCGTCTTGCCATCGGCTTACCACAGATAGGACATTTTACTACATCAGCAGCCGGGGCAATGTGCAGCATAGATGCGGCCTCGACACAAGCAACTACACCATCTATTTTTCCAGCAATAAAAGTCTGCACATCCAGTCGTCCTTCCTTAATTTCCTCCAAGCCATCTTCCCATTCCGCTGTCATATCCGGCCGAGTCAACTCATCCGGAAGAAAATCAACCATCGCCTCTGCTGTCTCGGAGGGGATTAGGTACTTTTTGTCTTTCTTTAACAGGCCGGAAGATACCAGAGAATCTATAATTCCCGCCCTTGTTGCTTCCGTACCTATTCCAGCTACCGATTTAAGTTTCTTTACCGCTGCCTTGTCCTTTACATGCTTATGGATCTCTTTCATCGCCTGCAAAAGCGTAGATGGGGTGAATCTTTTGGGAGGTTTTGTCACCTTATCGATAATATGAGCTTCATGGAATGCAGTTGACTCACCTTCGCCAATGTCCGGCAGAAGTTTCTCCTTTTCATCAGAATCTTCCTGTTCTGCCGATGTCTTATCGCTTGCATAGAGTTCCTTCCAGCCCATCTGGATTATCTGTCTGCCGGTTGCTGTAAAAGTTTCTCCGGCACACTCTATAGTAATTTTCGTCGCATTATATTTATGGACATCATAGAACTGCGCCACATAAGCTTTTGCGACCATAAGGTACAGATTTTTCTCTGTCTCGCTCAGCCTAGACAAATCAGCTTTTTCTCTGGTGGGCACTATGGCGTGATGAGCAGATATCTTGCTGTCGTTCCATGCTCTGCTCTTAATTTCAGTTTTGGCTCTACGACAAAACTCTTGCAACTCTTCGATACCAAGTAGACTTCCCATAATCTCATCCACTTCTGCCAACTGGTTCTCCGGCAGGTAGGAACAATCTGAGCGCGGATAGGTAGTAAGCTTCTTTTCATACAAATTCTGCATGGCATTCAAAACCGCCTGAGGTTCATACCCATATTTTCTGCCAGCAGCCACCTGTAATGCCGAAAGCGAATATGGCAGAAGCTGCAGTTCCTGTTTTTCTTTATCCTCGCGGCAGGTGACTATTCCTGCTTCCCCTGATGTTGCTATTTTTTCTTTGACAGCAACAGCTACATCCTGCTTCAACAGCCGACCATCCATATCAAAGCAGTCATTGAATTCTTCTTCACATGGCTGCCATACAGATGAGATAACTTTATCCATATAGAGCCAGTCCACCTGAAGCTCATAGTAATTCACGGGCTGAAATTTACGGATTTCATTTTCCCGACGTACTACCAAGGACATGGTTGGCGTTTTCACCCGACCAATACGGAGAACATGCGGAAAGCCAGCATTTCTTCCTGCGATGCTATAGGCCCGGCTAAGATTCGTACCAACCAGCCAATCGGCATAACTGCGGGCTCTGGCTGAATTCTTTAAGCCCGCAAAATCTTCATTATCCCGTAAATCGGCCAGCGCCTGCTTTACTGACTTCTCATCCAGAGCGTTGATAAGCACTCGTTTTACCGGCTTAGTGTTTCCTAGATATTCCAACAGCTCATCCACAAGCAGCTGGCCCTCCCGGTCTGGATCGCCACCGTTTACCACAATATCAGCATCAGCCAGCAGCTTTTTGATTACCTTAACCTGCTTGGCACCTTCCTTACGGATTTTCATTTTCCATTGCTGAGGCACAATCGGCAAATCTTCGCTACGCCACACCTTATACTTTTCGTCATAATCGTCAGGAGCAAAGTTTTCCAGTAGATGGCCATACTCCCAGGTCACTAAATCAGTACCTACTTCAATATAACCATCTTTATTGGTTCCATTCCCCAGCCCCTTCGCTAGTTCTCTAGCCAATGATGGCTTTTCAGCAATGAATAGACGCGTACTCATGGCTCCTCCTTAATCATTTCTGCCATCTTACCAGATACTTTGTCACCTTGAACATTATCCTTGGATATGGCAGATGATTTTTCTTCCGCAGCCAGATTGCTATAACCAGCAACATAAAAATCCTTTGGTGCTACAGCAATCATCTCGATAATCTTAACCGGATCAAGGTCATATACCTGCAGCCCATTGTCTTCAGCCAAGGAAGCAAATTTCCTCATCCACTTGTTGTTTACCTTATCCTTTTCCTTCTGCAGGGCTTTTTCTTCCGCCAGCAGCTGCTGTTTCATTGCTTCAATTTTTTCTTTGAGCTTATCGTGACGGTTTGATACCCGTTCCAGCTTTTTTAGCATATCAGCCATGTTTCAACCCTCCCGTGATTTGTTCCTTATGTTCATTGAGCAATTTCTTCAGTGATTCTGCATCAAAGGTATCTAAAATCCCGACCTCGGCAAGTACATTTCCTGCCTCTATTTTTCGCAGGAACATCTCTCTTTCCTTGGCACGTCTGCGATAAGATTCCGCATAGGCAAGATTCCTCCTATCCTCCATATCCAGCTTCTGTATTTCTTCGCGCAGCTCAGATATTTTCTTTTTGACTTCTTGTACCCCCATAACTTCGCCTCCTTGATTTGGATTCTATCACAAGGTAATCCAGCCGTGGTGACTATCCCGCAATAGGGATAAACTGGGAATTTTCAGGCCTCTAAATCAGCTATAATGGGGCTAAGTAAAGGAAAAAGGCGCACTTAGGAGTTTCTCGTCCATGGCATGGCCATGGGCGTAGAAACTCATGCTGGCCGCTTACGTGCCCAGTTGCGTCTGACATGCCACTCGTGTTCACTCGTTGAACTGCTGCGCAGTTATTTCAATACCACAATGCGGAAGGAGATTTGTTGTTATGGCCAGCTATCATTTCACCATCAAGGTAGACCAGAAGCCGGACAAGACCACTATATCCGCAGCTACCCATGCTGACTATATCAACCGCGATGGTTCATTCCAGAACATAGACTTTAAGCGGGAAATAGAATCCCAGATTCTCTCCGGCTGTATCCTGCGACCTGCGCATCTTAGTGCTAAAGCATATAAGCCCAGCCCCCTTTCGCTGCCACGAAACAAAGATGCTAAATTTCTTTACAAAAGCATTTACGGCAGTATCCTTGAAACTGCCAACGGCATTGAATACACGGATGGAGCCAGCACCGAAACCAGGCAGATTGCTCTGGCTCTTGCCAAGCACAGGTATGGAGATACGCTGGCACTTACTGGCCCCCTTAGTGAGATATCTTCTATTCTTCGTGCTGGTCAGGCTATGGATTATCCCGTAGAATTTGCCAGCAATGCCATCAATAGTAACTATCAGCGACTCTTGGAGGAGAACCATTATGGAACAGATTATAAGCGAGGAAGAACTGAAAAAAGCCATCACGGAGAGCCTACAAGCGGAACCGCCCAAGCAGTACATCTCCCCCACCTTGAATCAAATCCCCGAAAAAGACCTTCCGCCAAAAGAACTCCCCTGCGCACATTGCTTCAACGCAATCTGGATGAGAACCACAGAAATTCTGGAATGCTATTGCAGATTAACCATGCAATCGGCATGGAACAGTCAGGAACCCTCTGCCCTGATACAATGCGACGGGACTTCCGTTGGGGTACCCGAAGAAAAGTAGATGATATTGCTGCACGTATTTTGGCGCAGGCAGATGGAATTACTCCGGCTTCTCATCACGCAGATTACATTAACAGGCGAAACTCATTTGCCCCCAAGGGTGGCTGTATCTATAAACATCACCATTTGCCCAGCTGGGCCAAAGATAATCCAAAGACCTTTTTCCAAGCAGCAGATAAGTATGAACGTGCCAACGGCACCCGTTACCGGGAAATCGAATTTGCCCTGCCCAACGAACTCAATATGGCCGAGCAAAAGGAAATCATTGATACCTTTATCGAGCACCATCTGGAAAATCACTATTACGCATATGCCATCCATGACAAAATCGGCGTAATGAGCAATGGTGAGCACAATACCCACGTTCACATTATGTTCTCTGAACGAGAAATTGATGATGTAGAGAGACTGTCCGAACGCCCAGCAGAGCTTTTCTTTCACCGAGCCAATAGCAAGCATCCGGAAAGAGGCGGCTGCCCTAAAGCAGTAAAGTGGAATGACAAGAACAGGGCAAAGTATCTCTGCGAGATGCGCCGGGACTTTGCTAAAATTCAAAATGTTGTCCTACAAAAATATGGCATAGATGCATCCGTTGACCATCGTTCTCTTAAAGCACAGTACAAAGATGCACTGAGAAAAGGCGACCTTGATGCTGCCCTGCTGCTTAACCGGTTGCCCGAAAATCATTTAGGGCCAGCGCTCGCTGCCGACAAAAATAACCCCAAGGTCATAGACCTCATGGAATACCGCGCCTATAAGTTCAAGCGTAGTAGCCTAGCCCATATGATTGACCAGCTGAAACTGGAACATGCAGCTGAATTCGCTCAGGAGTCCAAAGACAACCTCCATACGACACTTATTGACCAGGAACTTCACGGACTTACTGCTGCTGGAAACTCCACACCTGAACTTTTTGCTTTAAATGATACTGTAAGCAAGGATTACCAGTCACTGGTAGCTATGGAAAAAATCCTCATCTCCAAGGAAAGTGCAATGGAATTGGCCATGGAGCACATTTTACCTGCTCCTGAACTTACAATCATCCGGGCACAAAAAAAGCTCACCCAAAAGCAGAATGAGCTAAAAGCACTACGGACGTCTTTGTTGGAAATGGGTGATTCAGCAGTCTCTGATGAAATTATCCAGGCAATTACAGATGATATTCTCCACCAGAAAGAGCTAACAGAGAGAATTGCTTCTAAGATTCAAGAAGTTGAAGAAAAACTCTCCAGTCCAAATATCCAAAAACAGCTTAACGATATTGCTAAGGATATTATTAGGGCAGACAAATTCCAACAGCGGGAATATTGGAACCTTATTCAGAAGCTCAATCAGGATACGCAGTTGCTACAGGATGAAATGGATAAGGCAATTATCCGCCATGTCAATGATTTCTTGGCCGGAGAATCAGATATTACCTTTTCTACCAGAGACATCAAGCATTATCTTGACAGCGAAGTACATAGCCTGAAAAAAGCGATTCAGCTAAAATCTGCTGACCTTGAACAGCTAAAAAAACGCCTAATTACACCCGAAAGAGCAAATCTCATTGCCCGTTCAAGATATCTGAAAGGTGCTGATAAAGCGCTTCGCCAGGACTTCCGCAACCTGCAAAAGGAAGCTGAGTGTATCGCTATCGCACAAAAGGAATATGAAGCTACTAAGGCTGAATTCGCGTCTCTTCCTAAGCCAAAGTGGTATCAGAGCAGTAAAACCTATAATGACGAAGCCAATCGTATATTTGCTCTGGGCAAAGCTCTGCAAGAACGTCAGCAAAATCTCTCTTGCCAGCAGGATCGACTAAATAAGAAGCAATCCCAGCTGGAGCAACAGTGTGCAGCTCCAGAGGCAAAATCCTATATTTCCTTCATTGCCTCCAGGATTCTGCAAAAAGATTTGGGCAATGTCACTAAAGCTCAAAAATTGGAAACATCCCTCCAAGATATACGAATTCGCTTAGATGATGTACTTACAATGCAGGCAGCAGTCAAGGCAGAACTGATGATAGAACAGCCACTAAAACTGCCTAAAGAAAACAACGGCAGAGCTTCTGCCCGTCGGCGTATGGAAGATGTAGCACACTCATTGATCAAATCTACTCGAAATGTTATCAGCGGACTTGCAGTATCCCTTCATCATCAAAAAAATCTTGATTATGGAGCTATGAACCAAACGGAAAAAGAGGCACAATCTGAAATTACCATATAAGGAAGTCAAATTCTATAAACATTTTATAGACTCTAAAGCCACCAAAAGGATACCACAAACCTGCAAATATAATGTAACATTAATTATCAACTCGAAATATACTATCATTATTATTTATCGATTATAATGATGAAAATACACTATAATCGGTATTTCTTCTGCATATTATATAATTTTATTAGATTAACCTATTCCTACTTGCATTAGTATATCCACATTAACATTTAGGCCCCTAAAAAGACAAGACTACAATTCGCGATTTTAAAAAATGCCTAAGGCGTGTGATAATCGATTGTGTAAAAGTAAAAGCGAAAGTGAAATGCAAATCAATTACAACACAAGATGTATAAGTTGTAAACACATATATTCTATTGACTTTACATTCTTCGTATGCTATATTTAGTGTAGCGTATGACACATCTGCGATAGGTTGACTAGATGTAAAAAACATTTGGTTGTTTTTTTTATGATGATAACATCCATCTTTGATGCCGTTTCAGGTGGAGCATACAGTACCGATAGGTGCAATAGGCCGCGAAGAGGATTGACGATGTCAATCCTCTTGTTTTTTTATTATTGATATTCTATATAAAATACTGACAGATGTACAAGCTCTCAATCCATACCAGTATTTATAAGAAACCTATCAAAACAAACCACATTATAAAAAATATTAATAGCATAGCTAAAATTCAATAAATATCAAGTAATGAATATTGATACTAACCCAAAATCAGAAAGGAGGTACGACAATGAAAGAGTTAATCGGTGGCGGCGCTGGTCTTTTGGCTGGTCTGAAAATCGGCGGTATCGGAATTGCAGCTCTTGGCGGTGCCGTTGGCATCCCTGCAGCAGCAGTCGCAGGTATCTTGGCAGTTGCTGGAGCTGCCGCTGCGAACAAAATCAAAAAGTAAATTAGAAATAGTGGGCGGGGTTAATCCTCTCCCACTTTTTTAATTAAAAGCAAGTTAACAGTTACATAATATAATATCATACAGATTAAATCCCTTAATGAAGTGACGATTTTTCTCTTTTTT